>CAUUGK010000117.1:0-2539 GCA_963544765.1 uncultured Atopobiaceae bacterium | reverse complement strand
CTTGTCACCGGTCACTTTGGCGACACCCTTGCAAACAACAAGCCATTCACCAGCTATTTTGGTAACGATGTATGGTGGATTTGGCCATTCCTTGCTGGTCTTCAGTTTGCTGCTGGTATGTCCGTTCTTGTTTACGGCGTCCGTCAGTTCATCGCTGAGATCACCGCTGCATTTGTCGGCATCTCCGAGAAGCTCATTCCAGATGCACGTCCTGCAGTCGACTGCCCTGCAATCTTCCCATTTGCACCAAACGCTGTCATCATCGGCTTCATTGGCTCTTTCCTTGGCGGCCTTGTTGCAATGGCACTTATGGTTGCATTCCACAGCCCAACCATCATGATTCCTGCAGCAGGCATCTGCTTCTTCTCTGGTGGTACTTGCGGCGTTTGTGGTTACGCTTACGGTGGATGGCGCGGTGCTCTTCTTGGCTCCTTCTTGGTCGGTATCTTCCTGACCGCTGGTCCTCTGATTCTCTATCCTGCATTTGCTCAGTTGGGAATTGCAGAGGCATCCTTCCCTAACGTTGACTACAACATCGTTGGTTCTATCATCTACGGCATCGGCTCACTCTTTGGTCTTGCCTAAGCCTAGATTTCTGTAGTACCTACTCAGCTCTACGGTTTCTTAGGGCGCTCGTGGAAAGCCCGCGGGCGCCCTTTTAAAAGCTTCACAACAAGGAAAAACATGGCAGACGAGAAGAACAACAAAAGTGTTACTGAGTCAGTGCTTGGCGATATGTTTGGACTCAGCATTGACAAACAGCCTGCTCCAGAGCTTCCCAAAGATCAGTTAGTTCTAGAAGTTCTTGAAGATAGAACTCGTTTGATGGTTCAGGGAATTCTGTACTTGCTCCTGACGTTTGCTGCTCTTGCTCTGACATTTTTCTTTTGGGTTTACGCCAATGTAAGCGGCAATATTTTGGGTCTTGTTGGTGTTATTGCAGGACTCACCATTACGTGGTTTGCATCACGAGCCATGGGAAAACGCTTTAGTCGTTTTGCCAGCGGCATTCATGTTATTGATTTTGGACAGAAAAACGTATTTATCTTTGCAAAATCCGACAAGAGAAAAGCACTTGTCGTTCCTTATACCAAGATTAAAAGCTACAAACTCATCCGACAGGGCAAGGCGCTCCGCCTGCTTCTTGAAGGCGCTTGGGTAAGCCATCCTTCCGGATTTGAATTTGTAGACATTAACCGTCCTTTTATGGCCGCCACGCTTGATCAAATTCAAGAGCAGATTGAGCAGCTTATGGCTCAGCACAAGGTCAAAGAGACGCGTTAGCTCAGCATGTAGTAAGTGTCTTTGAGCGCTGCCTCACAGACAGATAAGGAGTTGTAATGGCAACTGAAAAAGAGCAGGTTCAGGAGTTTCTCTCCATTGTGGGAAAGTCGCTTCATCAGTATGTAGAGAGCATTGATTTTGATGCGCTTTCTGCAGCTAAAAAGCTTATTTTGGATGCAGAGGCAAAGGGTGGCCGTCTGCACGTAACCGGTATTGGTAAGCCAGGTCACGTCTCTGGTTATGCTGCATCGCTTTTCTCGTCAACTGGAACTCCAACCTACGAGCTTCACGGTACCGAGTGTGTCCACGGATCTGCTGGTCAGACTCGTCCTGGTGACGTGGTCATTGCTATTTCCAACTCCGGCGAGACAGGTGAGCTCAAGGCTACCGTTACCTGCCTCAAAAACGTTGGCGTACACATTATTGCACTGACCGGAAATCCTAACTCGTGGCTGGCAAACGAGGCAGAGGTTGCCCTTATTGCAGGTGTTGAGCAGGAGGGCGATTCTATGAATAAGCCTCCACGCGCCTCGATTCTGGCTGAGATTATGGAGCTCCAGTGCCTCTCTATCCTGCTTCAAAACGAGTACGGCCTTAACCCAGAGCAGTACGTTAAGTGGCATCCCGGTGGAGCTCTTGGCGCGTCCATTCGCGAGGGCAAATAACCCCAGATAAGCACCAAATACGTACAGAGGAGTTTGCATGTCAACATTTAAGGGCGTTATTGTTCCTATGGTCACTCCGTTTAACCGCGACGAAGAACAGTCTATTAACTACGAAGCAGCTGAGCAGCTTCTAGAAAAGCTTATCTCCGAGGGCGCTGACGGTATCTTTACGTTTGGTTCTAACGGTGAGTTCCACGTTTGTAACCCTGACGAGAAGATCAAGTTCTCCAAGTTTATCATCGAGAAAACCGCAGGTCGTCTTCCTGTTTACGTAGGAACCGGCGCATGCTCAACAAAAGAGGCTCTCTACATGAGCCGTGAAGCAGAGGCAATTGGTGCAGACGCACTTTCTGTCATCAACCCTTACTTCCTGGGCATTTCTGATCAGCAGCTGGTTGAGTATTTCAAGACTGTTGCTGCAAGCGTAAAGATTCCTGTCCTTCTGTACAACATTCCTAAGGGTACCGGCAAAAACATCTCTAAAGAGGCAGTTGAGCAGCTGGTAACTATTGAGAACATCAAGGGTATTAAAGACAGTTCCGGCAACATTGATAACCTCAAGGATTATCTGGACGCTGCCGCTGGTCACG
>CAUUGK010000116.1:0-2591 GCA_963544765.1 uncultured Atopobiaceae bacterium | reverse complement strand
CATCTTTGATGTCACTTCAGGCGTTCAGGGCTATGGTGCTGGCGTTGGTGCTTTCAAGTGCGCACTTAACCTCATGGGCATTTTTGATTCTGACCAGATGCCTCGCCCTGTTAAGCCACTTGATGGTCAGAACCGTGAGGCAATCAAGCGGGTTCTTATTGCAAACGGCCTTCTCTAAACAAGAGGGGACATCATGGACTCTAAGTTTGTTTCTCCAACACATGTTTGTGCTGTTGATATTGGCGGCACAAAAATTGCCTGTGGCATTGTCACTCTTAACGGCACTGACGCTCCAAACGTCCAGTCCGTAAAGAAGGTCCCAACTAACGCAAATGAGGGTGGCAAGCAGGTTCTTGCCACCGTTCTCCAGGCAATTAGAGAGGCACTTGCTCGCGCAGAAGAGCTGGGCCTTACTATCTCTGGCGTGGGTATTTCTTCTGCTGGTGTTGTTGACCCTCGTACGGGCGACATTACCTACGCAAATGAGCTTATGCCCGGCTGGGGCGGAACCGCTCTTGGCTCTGCAGTTACCAGCGAGTTTGGCCTTCCGTGCAGCGTTCTTAATGACGTTCATGCTCACGCTCTGGGTGAAGCTCGCCATGGTGCTGGCCACGGCAAAGATAGCGTTTTAACCGTAGCAGTTGGCACGGGCATTGGTGGCGCCTTTGTGAACCACGGCATCTTGATGTTGGGTGCTCACGACGAGGCTGGTCACATTGGTCACGTTGCAACTCCAGCAGCTGCAGGCGTTGATTGCCCTTGTGGTGGAACTTCTCACCTTGAGCCTGTTTCTGCAGGTCCAGGCATTATTCGCGAGTACGTCCGCCTTGGCGGCTCCGATACGCTTGAAGACGGCTCCGCCCTTGATGGCGCAGAGATTGACCGCAGGGCTCTTGCTGGCGAGAAGATCGCTCAGGCTGCAGAGGAGCGCTCGGGCCGCGCACTTGGTGAGGTCTTAGGTAGCATGTGCAACATGCTTGATCCTTCTGTCATCATTCTGTCTGGTTCCGTTGCAGAGTGTGGCAAGTACTGGCACGAGGCGCTTGCATCTGCATTTAAGCTGCAGGCAATGCCTCCTGTTCAGGCAACGCCTCTTGTGAAGGGCACGCTTGGTGGAGAAGCTCCTCTTATTGGAGCTGCAGAAAATCTTGTTCTACCTGGCTATTTAGAGACACGTCTTTAGGAAAAAGCACGTCAGCAGGTTAATTCTTTGCTGACCAGACTCGCCGCAAAGACACATATCTTTTAATGTACGTACATTCTTGTGAGGAGAATACCGTGGCACATTCAGAGCTTGTTGAGTCACTTAAAGGAAAACTCATTGTCAGCGTCCAGGCGTATCCTGGTGAGCCTATGAGGCATCCAGAGACCATGGCTCAGATTGCTCGCGCTTGTGAGCTTGGCGGCGCTGCAGCTATTAGGTGCCAGGGTTTGTCTGACATCTCTGCCATTAAAGGCAGAGTTGAAATTCCTGTTATTGGCCTCTGGAAAGAGGGTCACGAAGGCGTCTACATTACTCCTACGCTTCGTCATGCGCGTGCTTGTATTCACGCAGGTGCAGATGTTGTTGCTCTGGATGCAACAGACCGTCCAAGGCCAGATGGTAGAACCTTTGAAGAGACCGTTGCGGCGCTTCGTGCAGAGTCTGACGTGCTGATTATGGCTGACTGCATGACTATGGATGACATCCGTCGCGCTGTTGCCGCTGGTTGTGACCTCGTTTCAACTACGCTCTCTCACAACAAGGCCGCTATTGATACAACGCTTGACGATGGCCCTGACATTGCCCTTCTTAAGCAGGCAACCACTGAATTCCCAGGTATCGCCATTATTTGCGAGGGTCACGTTCACACACCACAAGACGCAAAAGATGCTCTGGATGCAGGCGCTTGGGCAGTTGTTTCAGGTACAGCCATTACACATCCAACTTCAATTACCTCTTGGTTTGCTGCAGCACTTGAGGATTAACGCTTGGAGCGGTAAGGTTTTCTCGTCACGTATTTAAGGAGCGCCTGTGAAGAAAAACGATCCTACATCTTCAGTTATTCCCGACATTGTCATTATTACGGGTATGTCTGGATCGGGTCGTACGCAGGCGCTTCATGTGTTTGAGGACATGGGTTATTTCTGTATTGATAACCTGCCACCAGCTCTTATTTTGCAGCTTTCTAACCTTGTGGGCATTAATACGGGTGTTGGTCGTCACTTGGCTGTTACCTGCGATTTGCGCTCGCAAGGTCTTTTTGATGACATCTCTGAAGCTCTGAAGTCTCTTGCAGATCACGAACTTACGTACAAGATTGTTTATCTAGACTCCTCAGACGAAGTGCTTATGCGTCGCTATAGTGAGAATCGCCGTCGTCATCCTTTAGCGCAGGAGGGAGAAAATCTCTCATCTGCAATTTCTAAGGAGCGCGCACAGCTTCAGGACATAAAAGCGCTGGCAGATGTGGTCTTAGATACCTCGTCTATGCGTACTAATACGCTCAAGAGTCGTCTTCGTCGCGCATTTTCAGAGCTTGCTGAACAGCAGCTTATGGATGTTAGCGTGTTTTCCTTTGGCTTCAAAAATGGTTTGCCCGTTGAGGCTG
>CAUUGK010000115.1:0-2606 GCA_963544765.1 uncultured Atopobiaceae bacterium | reverse complement strand
TCAGGCGGCTGTTTTCTTATATCAAGTACTTACGGCAAAAAGAGTTTCTCGCCCCATGGGGATGATCCTACAACAACGGCTGATCTGCGAAGAAGCCTTGGTCGTCAAGGAGATGAGCACTGTCTGCTGCTTCAGTTGCCAGCTGATCACAACGCTCGTTAAGCGGATGGCCTGCATGGCCTTTGACCCACTTAAAGCTCACCTCATGGTCTTCCATAGCGGAAAGCAAACGCTTCCAAAGATCTACGTTTTTGACAGGCTCTTTATTAGCTGTTTTCCAGCCTTTTCTAATCCATCCCGAAACCCATTTTTGATTAAACGCATCAACTACATACTTTGAGTCGGAATACAGTTCTACCTGACAAGGATGCTTGAGCGCCTCAAGCGCAACAATAACGCCAAGAAGTTCCATGCGATTGTTTGTGGTGGTTTTATATCCCTGACTAAACTCTTTTGTATGCTGCTGACCAGAAGGATCGGTATGCAGAAGCACTACCCCATAACCGCCAGGTCCAGGGTTTCCTCGAGACGCACCGTCTGTATAGACCGTGACGTGCATATATGAGGTTGCAGCCTCCATATAAGATCTCCTCTAAAACGTGACGTTTACGTGTTTACTTTGCCTCTGCCCAATTAGAGCCATAGCTGACATCAGCAATCAAAGGAACACGCAGGGTAACAACGTCTTCCATAGTTTCTTTTACCAGCCTAGAAACTGTCTCAATCTCTGACTCTGGAACCTCTAAGTCAAGTTCGTCGTGAATCTGAAGAATTAGCTTTGACGTAAGGCCTTCATCACGCAGGCGTTTCTCAACATTAATCATTGCAATTTTGATTATGTCTGCGGCACTTCCCTGCATAGGGTGATTCATTGCAGTTCGCTCACCAAAGGCAATGAGCTGGCGATTTGACTGGTTGAACTCTCTAATGTGGCGCTTGCGACCATACATGGTAATAGCGTAGCCACACTCGTGAGCAGTGCGAACAGAATCGTCTAAATACGCTCGAACACCAGGATACGCGTCAAAGTAACGGTCAATCATCTCTTGAGCTTCCTTGCGGGAAATCTTGAGCGACGTTGCCAAACCAAAGGCCTGCTGACCATAGACAATACCAAAGTTAACTGCCTTAGCACGGCTACGAAGCGCCGGAGTAACCTCTTCCACCGGTACGCCAAAAACTCGTGCTGCGGTTGCAGCGTGGAAATCAGCGCCAGAGTTAAATGCTGCTACCAGGTGCTCGTCAGCCGAGAGATGCGCAAGCAGGCGGAGTTCAATCTGGGAGTAGTCGCAGGCGAGAAAAACGCTGCCCTCGGGAACGGTAAAGGCAGTACGGACACGATGTCCCAGTTCAGAGCGGGTAGGAATGTTCTGCAGGTTTGGATCAGAACTGGAAAGCCTGCCCGTTGCAGCAACGGTCTGGTTGAACGTGGTGTGAATGCGCTTATCGCCACGAATAAGTGCAGGAAGCGCATCGAGATAGGTTGATTTGATCTTGGCGCGCTCACGATATTCAAGGACGTCAGCAACAATCTGGTATTCCTGCGCCAACTCTCCCAGAACCTTTGCATTGGTGGAATAAAAACCAGTGCGCGTTTTTTTGAGACCATAGGTTGGAAGCTTAAGCACGTCAAACAAGATATGAGAAAGCTGGCTTGGAGAATCCAAGTTGAAATCTTCACCTGCGGTCTGGTGAATGCTTGCAACGCGCTGCGCAATATCTTCCGCTAGTTGGGCAGACTGCTGAGCAAGCTCTTGAGGATCAACGTAGAGACCACGACGCTCCATCGCAGCAAGTACAGGCAAAAGCTGCATCTCAAGTGAAGTAAAGAGCTCCAAAGAACCGTCATCTTCAAGCTTTTTAGTCAGTACAGGCACAAGGTTTCTTGCAGCTACTGCTCTTAATGCTGCTGCAGGAATCTCATCTGTAGGCTCAGGAAGCTCAGAGCCAAAGTACAGTTCAACCAAGCCATTAATATCAAAACTTGAACGATCAGACTCAAGCAGATACGCAGCAACGCCCGTATCAAAGAGTCGGTCAGAATCAATAGTCTCAATATCCAGTTTCTGTGGCTCGGACGAATCAACAGGACTTACCTCGTGTAACAGCGCCTTGACATCGTCTGCAGCAACACGGGCTTCTCGCAAAATACGCAAGAGTGCTGCAGTTGCATTTTCTCCCTCAAACTTAAGAAGTGCCTTTTCTGTAGACACCCAAAGTGTGCGAGAAAGGCTAAAGAGCGCACCGGCGTCTGCGGCAGAATCCTCTGCAACACCAATCCACTCCTGATTCTCAAGAGCAGCGGTAAGAGCAGCGGACGCATCTCCTGCCTGCAGATACTCAGTTGGAATAGGAAGCGCAGGTGTGGCAGAGACGGTTTGTGCAACTGCGCCAGCGGCAGAGCCACCGGCCATGCGAGCAAGCCTTGAGGTCATGCCCGTAAAGCCCAAAGCCGAGAAAGCCTTGACCACGTCATTTGGATCAAACGTTGGGAACTGAGCATCTTCCAGGTTGATATCAAGCGGCGCATCAGTGCGAATAGTAGCAACCTTACGGGAGAGCAGCGCGTCATCAATATGAGCGCGAAGGTTTTCTCCCACCTTGCC
>CAUUGK010000114.1:0-2624 GCA_963544765.1 uncultured Atopobiaceae bacterium | reverse complement strand
CCTGGTCACAAGCCAGATACGTAAGTAAAGCAGTCCCTCGCGTGGACAACAAGAGGGGGTACTTGGAGAACCGATGGAAATTTCACGTAAAACTGACTACGCAATCCGCATGCTTTCTTCGCTGGTGAGAAGCCCAAAGAAGCTTCTTTCTGTTCGCGACGCAGCAGAAGAAAACGATATTCCATACTCCTTTGCTCGCTCAATCCAGCATGACCTGGTCATCGCGGGCGTAATTGTCAGCACGCGCGGCGCTCACGGTGGCATGATGCTGGCCATTGATCCTACTGAGGTGAGCGTTCTTGATATTGTCGAGGCAGTTCAGGGACCTGTTTTTATTTCTAGCTGTGAGTGGGCAGGTCCTAATAACGAGCCATGTCCTCGTCATAATTCGTGCTATTTTGGGCCCCTTTGGTGCAGTGCTGAGAAAACCTTGCGTAATTTCTTTGCGTCCGTGACTCTGCATCAAGTTGTCGTCGAAGGTCTTATGCCAGAGATGGTAGGCGAATTCCAGTTGGTAAAGAATGAAAACGCCTTGCGTAACGAGCAAATTATTCAAAATGCTGCCAATGCTATTGAGGCTGAGATTACCGCTGGTACGTTTGATAACTTGCTTGATGGCGAGGTTATTTCTGCTGAGAAAAAGCCTTACGAGTTCAATATTGGTCGTTAAGAAAATCTCACATACAAAAATGAGTGGCGAAGTGGAACCCGCATTAGAACTCACTCCGGAACTGCGTGCATTTGTCGAGTTCGTAGCCAAGAAAGGTCGCGAATTGTATCGCGATTTACCTTGGCGTCGCACGTATGACCCGTATGCTATCTGGATTTCTGAGGTTATGCTTCAGCAAACGCAGGTCAGCCGTGTAGACGGCCGTTGGCAGAGATGGTTGGAACGCTTTCCAACGGTCGATGCGCTGGCTGCCGCCGCACCTTCGGACGTGCTTGAAGAATGGCAGGGCCTGGGCTACAACCGTCGTGCTTTGTCCGTGCATCGAGCTGCTCAGGCAATTTCTGAGGCCGGTGGCATCTTTCCACAAGATCCAAAGGAGCTGGTAAAGCTTCCAGGCATTGGTCCGGCCACTGCTGCGGGTATTCGTGCGTTTGCGTTTAATCTGCACGGTGTTTACCTGGAGACTAACGTGCGTACGGTCTTCCTGCACGAGCTGTATCCGCAGGCAGAGGGCGTGCCAGACTCCGAGCTTGTCCCGCTGGTAGAGCTGACCTGTCCTGCGAGTGTTGCAGACGCCGTGAACGCCAATGGCGCCGCGAACGTTGTGGACTCCGACGGCGCCGCGAACAATGCCACAGCTGAGCTCACACCACGTAGCTGGTACTACGCCCTTCTCGACTATGGTGCGTACCTAAAGAAAACCATTCCCAACCCTTCGCGAAGGTCAAAAAGTCACGTCAAGCAGTCACGCTTTGAGGGATCTCATCGGCAGAAGCGAGCCGAGCTCTTGCGCGTTCTTCTCGCCCATAAAGACGAGGGTGGAGCGGCGTTTGAAACGCTTCACCAGGAGCTCTGCCAGATTGAGGTCAACGCGGGGCGAGAAACCCTTGATGAGCAGGTTACCCTTGGCTTACTTGAAGAACTTGCGAAGGAAGGCTTTTGTCAGAAAAATGATGAATACTGGTTGCCCTAAATGGTTATAATTCATAGTGCTGACGAAGGGGTCAGTATATACGCATAAATGCTAATGATTATCATTTGCATTTGTTTGCTAAAGGTAACACAGCGCTACCCAGGCGCTTAACATCGCGCTCATAAGCGCTTTGACATGCGTTGACGTGCCACTCGTTAACGCGGGAGAGGAGAAAAAATGGCAGTAGATTTTGAGAATTCTCAGACAAAGAAGAACCTCGAGGCAGCTTTCGCTGGTGAGTCCCAGGCTACCAACAAGTACAGCTACTATGCTTCCCAGGCTGCAAAAGATGGTTATCAGCAGATTTCCAACATTTTCACCGAGACTTCTGGCAACGAGCGCGTTCACGCTAAACTTTGGTTCAAGTATCTCCACGGCGGCAAGATTCCAGAGACTGCAGAGAACCTCAAGGACGCAGCAGCTGGCGAGAACTACGAGTGGACCACTATGTACGCTGACTTCGCTAAGGTAGCTGAGGAGGAGGGCTTCGCAGAGATCGCTGCTAAGTTCCGTCTTGTCGGCAACATCGAGAAGGCTCACGACGAGCGCTATCAGAAGCTTCTTGAGCGCGTTGAGTCCGGTGAGGTCTTTGAGCGCGAGGGTGTCAAGGTTTGGAAGTGCCTCAAGTGCGGTCACCTGCACGTTGGCGCATCTGCACCAAAGATCTGCCCAGTCTGCGGTCACCCACAGGCATACTTCGAGGAGCAGTCCCTCAACTACTAAGTTGTAGGTGCTCTGAGCTGTAGGGCTGCAGGCGCGACAACGCGAAGCCGCAGCTCAAACTTCTAGTGCGTTAAAAATGTACCCGTCAGCAAGCAAATGCCTGCTGGTGGGTATTTTTGTGTGTGGACGTTGCGGGGAGATGGGTTTCTCGCTATATGCTCGTTGCGCGCCTGATTTGCTCAAAGAATCTGTAAAATTTGCCTCTTGAATTCTCATTGCTAGTGCAACAACAAAAGAGAAGGTAGTGACCCATGGGTC
>CAUUGK010000113.1:0-2652 GCA_963544765.1 uncultured Atopobiaceae bacterium | reverse complement strand
CGGAGCCCATGGTATACGTCTTTGTTACCTCTTTAAATTCAACAAAAGACATACGGTTCTCCTATAAGTAAGAATTCCTCCAAACAAGAAGAGAGTGGGTGAGCAACTACTCCTGTGGAGCCTCTGGTGCTGCAGGAGCCTCAGGTGCTGCTGGAGCTGCTGGTACCTCAGGTGCTGCTGCAGCCTCTGCAGTTACAGGAACTACAGGAGCAACCTCTGCGCCCTCGGTAGCAAGAGGCATTGGAGAAACAACAACTTCTTCCTCCTCAAGATCAGCCTGACGCTGGTCAAACTCTTTCTTAGCACGAACCCAAATGAGAAGTGCAAGAAGAGCGGTAAAGAGTAGGAAGGTAACAATCATGACGTTAAGAATAAGGGTGGTGAAGTTCACTGCCTGGCTGATAGAAATCATCACAGAGAGCTCTGTAAGTGCGGAAGTTAAACCAACTACAGAGAGAATGGAGAGACCCCACCTAAGACGAGGACGGAAGCCCCTCAGAAGACCTGAAACCGCAGCAAATAGGTAACACAGGAAAACAATGTAGGTGACACGTGCAAGTATCAGGGAAATTGGGCTTGTCTGACGAGTTGCAAAGTTAAATACCGTGTGGAAATAGCTGAGATACTGAACTGGTGCAACAAAATCAATGACGATAAAAATGAGAGCCACAATTGCTGGGATGGCAATTTTTGCTTTGGGGTTCATGAAACCTCCTCGATTTCTTTATACGACCTGTCTATTTTATCGTATAAACCTATGACCAGTGTGGTAAGTCATGAAAGTCTTTTATATGGTCTTGAGCTTCTTGTTCTCTTTCTGCCAAGGCTTCTCGTAAACCTTTCAGAGCATCAAAAGGCATAAATATTTTTGCCCTGTTTGCTCGCGACATGCGAGGGTGTCCGTAGTGCATCTGCGCTGCAAACGCATCCTCTTTTACGCTAGCTTCTGCTGGCGAGAAACCCTGTTTAGGCCTCATTGGTTTCTTCTCCACTACGATGTCCTCCAATCTGAGCGTTTCTCTGTCGTGCAGTTGCTTCGGGGAGCAAGTCCATAGCTTTGAGCAAAGAATTCTTACCAAACTTTTTCTTTATGGCATTGATAGTATCTTGACGCTGGCGTTCTCTTTCTAAAACAGTGTTGTCCTGGAAAAGAGAAGTCTGAATACCTGAGCCCGTTTCTTCTTGAGTGTTTCCGAAGGTAAGACCCACGCGGTGCACACTTTCTGAAGGTATTACGCGCTCGTCAAAGAAAGACAAAACCTCTGCCATAAGCTCATCTCTAGAGTTAGTAGGATAAGAGAGCTTCTTAGTACCACTGCTGGAAGGAATATGTCTTCTCCAGCTCCTATAATCCCCCGTCTGCCTCAGCTCTTCCATCTGGCTCTCTGTTGCCGAGTAGCCAATATAGATGCCAATAGAAGAGCAAACCAGCTTTTGCGTTACAAGCTCTAAAGACAACGCCTCAACCATCTCTTTAAAGATAAGACGCGCGCCCTCTGTATCTCTATTGTGATCAAAGACCTGCGCCGTTGAGACAGAATGACTTTGAGACTTGTAGGCCTTAATATCCGCAATGGTAGTTGGCTCAATTCCCCATGCATGATCAATAAGGATTTCTGCATCAACACCAAATTCTTTATACAAAGGCTCTGTAGGAGCTGTAGCAAGCTGTCCCATGGTGTGAATATTCATTGCCGCAAGTCGCTTTTGAATACCTGCACCAATATGCCAAAAATCAGTTAAGGGCTTATGGTTCCAGAGTTTAAGCTTGTACGACTCTTCATCAAGCTCACCAAAAAAGTTGGGGCTATGCTTTGCAGTGATATCAAGAGCAATTTTTGCCAGATACAAGTTTGGACCCAAACCACAGGTAGCAGGAATGCCAGTAGTTTTTGCTACATCTGCACGGATTTTCTCGCCCAACTCTCTTGCTGTACATCCATAAAGCGATAAGTACGGTGTTACATCAATAAATGCCTCGTCAATGGAGTAAACGTGGATGTCTTCTGGTGCAATGTATTTGAGATATACCGAATACACATCTGCAGAGCGCTCCACATACAGAGCCATGCGAGGAGGAGCTACCTCATAGGTAAGGTTTTTAGGAATCTCAAAAACACGGCAACGTCCAGGAACACCCAGCGCACGAAGCGCCGGTGAAACAGCCAAACAGATTGTCTTTTCTGTCCTAGTAAGATCTGCCACAACAAGCTTGGCCTTCATGGGATCAAGGCCTCGCTCAACACATTCAACCGATGCGTAAAAACTCTTTAGATCAATAACCAGGTACTGTTTTTGAGAAGGCACCATGGTCTAGATAAGCACAATGCCTTTAGAAACTTTTTCTGCCACGTCATTACCTACAAGATAACGAACAATCTCAAGACCAAACTTAAGAGCTGTTCCCGCACCCTGACTGGTAATAAAAGAACCATCAACACAAACCGCATCTTGCGAAAGATTGGCGCCATTCTCTGAAAGAAAATGCTGGAAACCTGGATTAGACGTAGCCTTCTTACCCGCAAGCAATCCACGCTTAGCATAAATTGAAGGAGCAGCACAGATTGCAGCAAGCGCACGGCCATCTTCCGCAAACGCATCAACTGCCTGCATAAGTGGCTCACAAGCCTCAAGATTAGTGGTTCCGGGAAG
>CAUUGK010000112.1:0-2682 GCA_963544765.1 uncultured Atopobiaceae bacterium | reverse complement strand
TCCTTGCGGTTAAAGACGCAGAAGCTCCTTATTTTATTCTTGGCTACGGCTCTGACCTGCTTGTTTCTGATGCGGGATATCGCGGCGTCATCATTGCTATTGCTGACGGTCTTACCGGTGTAAATATCGACGATACCGAGATGACCTGCCAGGCCGGCGTTGGCCTCAAAGAGGCGTCCGAGATGGCCTGTGAGCTGGACCTTTCTGGACTCGAGTTTGCCTGCGGCATTCCAGGTTCTGTAGGCGGTGCGTGCTTTATGAACGCAGGCGCTTACGACGGCTGCATTGCTGACGTGCTCAAATCCGTCCGCGTTCTTCTCGCCGATGGTACCTTTGCTACGCTGGACGCATCCGAGCTTGACCTGGGATATCGTCATAGCAGAATCGCTGATGAGGGCATGATTGTGCTCTCTGCTACGTTCAATCTTCATCGCGCTGATGGCGAGAAGATCCGTGAAAAGATGGAAGAATTCACGCGTGCTCGCGAGGAAAAGCAACCTCTTGAGCTGCCTTCCGCTGGTTCAACTTTTAAACGCCCTGAGGGTCACTTTGTGGGCAAGCTTGTTACCGATGCTGGTCTTAAAGGCTATCGCTTTGGCGGCGCCGGTGTTTCCGACAAGCATGCTGGCTTTGTGGTCAACTATGATAACGCTACTGCTGCAGAGGTTCATGCAGTTATCGAGCATGTTCAGGCAGAGGTCAAGCGTCAGTTTGATGTCGAGCTTCACCCCGAGGTAAGGTTCCTCGGGGAGTAACGTTAGAGGTCAACGCAGCTCTGCTATCCCAGCTTTGGGATGAATGGTGGCAGACCGTTGCCGTCGGCCGAGATATTACTGCTGACAAATCTCCTGGTATCGGCAACAAAAGTCAGTTCTTCATTTGAGACAAGAGGACGCAGATATGCCAGGGCCTTCTCGGTAACCCATAGTCCATCGTCAGAAATCATTTCTGCAGGTACAGACTTCACGCGGTTGGCAATCTCCGAGATAGGGATGCACCGGATTTCCGCTTGATACGGCACATCGCTCAGCCTTTGCAGTCCAATCATGCAGCCAGTTTTGTGGGCAAGAAGCGCGTCCACTCCAGCTTTTCCAAGCTCAAACGCCTCGGATAGATCAGTTTTGCTGGACGAGTGCATGGCGCAGCGCTGCAGCGAGTTAAGGTTGATACCTCTAATCTTGACGTCGAAGTGCTTCTGGAAGAGTTCGGCCAGGTAAAGGGCGTTGCCTGACTGATCTGCCAGGTGACCGAAGGCGTCCATCTTCATGTGGCTCTTGTCCAAAAGCGTTGAACCATCAGGTCTTCTCACGCCCTCGCTGATGACAATCACCACGCTGTTCTTGCGCTCAAACAGCTCTGCCGTCTTGCGCAGGATTCGTTCTTCATCATAAGCGACCTCAGGAAGCAGAATAAAATCTGGAGCTTCCTCGTTTTTCTCGCGAGCAAGCGCTGAAGCTGCGCCCAGCCAGCCCGCATCGCGGCCCATGGTCTCGACGATAGTGATGTTTGGCTTGCCGTAAACCTCGGAGTCGCGGGCCAGCTCACGGACGATGGTAGCGATGTACCGCGCTGAGCTGCCAAAACCCGGTGCGTGATCAGTGCCCTCAAGGTCGTTATCGATGGTTTTGGGGATGCCGATGACGGAAATATCGTCGTTGTTGTGCTGGGCAAAGTACGCCGTAAGCTTATTGACGGTGTCCATAGAATCGTTGCCGCCAATGTAGAGAATGCCGTCGATTCCAAGGGAGGTCAGGCGGCATTCAATGTCCTGGTAGACGGGCGTTTCTTCAGACACTTCGGGGAGTTTGTAGCGACAGCTTCCCAGAAAGCTCGAAGGTGTTTTGGCGAGAAGTTCCACGGTATGTTTCTGCTGGTCTTCGCCGTGTTGCTGGTCCACAACGGGTCCGCGCTGCTGGTCCACACCGCGTTTTTGCTGGTCTACGCTGTGTTTCTGCTGTTCAGTGGCGCGTTTCTGCGGAGTATCCTGCGGAAAGAACAGGGCAGTCAGGTTGGAATAGCAACCATTCAGAAAGCCTTCAATTCCGTTTTGCATGCCGTAAATTTCGATACCTTCTTCGTGTGCATGCGTGATAATTCCTGCAAGAGAAGAATTGATTGCAACTGTTGGACCGCCCGATTGACCGATAAGTATTTTTCTAATCTTACGCATGTAACTCCCTGTGATTCGTTGATGGATAAGACAGAGGACGTTTGCGTTTGTATGTCGCAATCGTCTCCAAGATTGCGAGTAGTTCAAAAAGACATACGTCAAAAACTATACAAAGAACAATCAGCACACGTCTTAACTGGACTTATTTGAGTACGTAGCCATACCGCTCACAAAATTTTTGGGTGGGCGAGCGGTAGAAAATTGCTATTTTTGTTAGCGAATTATTTCATTTTTGATGCGTGATACGCATAGTTCGTATGCGGTGCTTGTGATATACACACATAGTTCGCATGTGGTGCTTGTGATATACGCACATAGTTCGCATGCGGTGCTTGTGGCATACGCAGCATATACGTGACACCACTCACGTGCGAAATGAGACTTAAATGCAATTGGAAGGTTTTCTTGCGATTGTCTCCGTGACGCTATGTGGCGCTATGACAGTGCGACTGCATCCCTACGATAGCTCCGCAAGAAAACGGGGAAGTCCGTCGGTAGAAATCGGCTCCTCC
>CAUUGK010000111.1:0-2686 GCA_963544765.1 uncultured Atopobiaceae bacterium | reverse complement strand
GGTGTGTTTTGAACTGCCTCCTATTTTCTCGTGTCCAAGAAATGGGAGGCAGTTCGATTATGCAGGTCTATTTTGAAAATTTTGGCTTAGTTTTGAGCAGTGACTAGCAACCAGTTACAAGCGTAAGCGTTGCTTCTCCAGAAGCATTTACTGTGCTTACGACAACGTCAATGACGCTTGGTAGATTGCATGCAATTTCTACAATTTGAGACACACTGACTTCTTCAGAGAGCTTTCCGTTTGCTCGCTGCTCAAAGAGGGCGCCTGCAAGTACGCCGCGCATATGTTTTGCATTGTGCGACACAACGCTGCGCTTTCCCGTACGAGGATCTTCTCGCTGTACAACAACTTGCAGCAGCTCACAAGGGTGCTTTGCGGAAGGCGCCCACATCTTTCTGTATTCACCCGAGCGGCAATCCACAACTATTTGATCCTTCAGAGCGGTGTTTAACAGGGGATTAAGTTGCTTTTTCCAGTATGTTGCAACAGTGCCAATGGTGGGCAGCTTGATTGAGGCAGATAGTCTATAGTTGGGGAGAAGATCGTGCGGTCTTACAACACCCCAAAGACCAGAGAAAATCATGATTTCTGAGTTAAGGATATCTGCTGGTAATGTGACTGTTTTCTGCGTGTTTTCTAACGTGGCGTTTTCAAGTGTTTGGTTAAATTTTGCAGCTTCAAAAAGTACGCCAGTATAGAGATTGAGCGCGGTTGTGGTTGGAGCTTCATAGACGTCTAGGTTGTCGGCTATGTCACCGACGGTATTAGGACCAATTTTAAGCATCTGAGCTGCGTCTGCATGAGAACATACCTGATGTAAATCCTTGATGAGTTTTTCTCGACAGCTGGTAAGCTCGGAGCCAAACAAAAGTGATGAGAGATCAAGAGAAGGCCCAGAAGTGGGCGCGGTTTTTCCTGACGATGGTGGAAGCAAAATAATCATGAAAATCCTTTTGATACGGGATTTTTAGTTGTTGTTTAGTTTGATTCTAATTTATGTCCGGTGTGCGTGGTAACTTTAGAAGTAAGAAAAATCGGAGAGGTGACGTATGGGCTTGCTTCTGTACAAACAACAAACAGGTGCTTTCTTATCAAACTCTATTCAAGAGCAGCTAAGGGCTTCACTTGAGAGGTGGGGGTCTGCTCAGCTTATAGTGCCTTCTTCCGATACTGTGTTGTTAGTTAAGAGACAGCTTGGTGCCATCCAAGAACTCTCTGTTGGCGTGAATGTTTCAACTTTTGATGAGTGGATGCGCGATCAATGGAAGTTGTATGGAAGCTCAGATCGCCTGCTTTCAAATACGCTTCGCAAGGTATTTTTCCAGCAGATTCTGGATGGAATGTCTGCTGATGAGCTAGGCACTTTAACTACTAGCAAGGGTACTGTGGAGCTTCTTTCTAAGCTTTCTCCAGAGTATCTTACCGAGCTTGATCAGATTGTAGTTTCTGGTCAACTTTCTGCTGGTCAGATGAGTGCTTGTAAGGTGTTAGAGCGCTACAAGATGCTGCTTGAAGAAAAGTCTTACGTTGAGGTGTGTCAGTGTCTGGATTACCTACTGCAGTCCATCCCAGCGCAAGGACCTGCACTGATTTTCTCGCGAGTTGAAGATCTTTCGGAGGCGCGCCTTAAGTTTGTGCGCAGGCTATCGCAGAAGCGGGACGTGGTGTTTTCTCTCTACGTGCCCGAAGGACCTGCAGGTTACGCGGCAGAGCAGCAACTAGAGTTGGTTGGCGGCCCGGGGTGCGATTGTCGTGTGGATACGGAGCCGGCGCCAGCCGCAAAAAGCCAGGAGCTCGCCGATCTTCTCGCCAGGGTTTTCAGGGCCAAGGAGGGCAATGAGGTTACGCCAAGCGGTGCGGTAACGTTTTTGTCGCCGCTGGGTCAGCATGCCGAGGCAGAGTCTATAAGCAGGTATATCTCTCAGCGCGTTGAGTCTGGTAGCAAGAGCTTTGTGGTGTACACCTCGGATTCGCAAAGGGTCTGGGACGCGCTTTCGCAAAAGCTTGCAGATAAGGGAATTGCTGCTCACTATAAGCGTTCGGTGCGTATTCAAGACTCGCTTGCAGGACGCGCGTTTGCTAGCTTGATTGATGCGTACGTCACGCTGATTGAACGCGCAGAGCTCGAGAAAAACATTGACTATCAGGCATCTGATCACCAGATGGGGGATATGTCGTGGTGGCCTCCGCGTACTCTTACGGACTATCTTATTTCACCTATTTCAGGAATAAGTGTTGAACGTGTGTGGATGCTTGATAAGAGCTGGCGCGGTAATAGAACGCTGTATGCCACCAGAGTGCTTGAGACGCTTTCTAAGGCGGCTATGAGCTCGCGTTTGTGCGCAGAGACCATCAAGAGCCTTGAGCTGGGCAGAATTGGCTCTGCTGCTCAGCGCATTATTGAATATCTTGCTGCAGAAACACCTGATGAGCAGTCAGAGGCTGCTCAGTCTAAAGAGTTGACGCTTAAGTCTCTTCAAAACCAAGAGTCGCTTAAGGTGATGAACAAGATTGTTTCTTCTGCGCAGGAGCTGCATGAGGCAGGATTAAAGCTCACTCCTCAGACACTTAAATCTTTTATTGAGCTTTGCAAAGACCAGACGGTCATGTTACCTGTTTCTAATGGTATCCAGTCTGATATTCAGGTGCTGATAGCTCCTGTGAGCCAAGCTCATTCTTTTGAGCC
>CAUUGK010000110.1:0-2716 GCA_963544765.1 uncultured Atopobiaceae bacterium | reverse complement strand
TTTAAGGTTAAAGGCGGGTTTCTCGTATAAAATTGCGTTATCACCCTATAATTTGACGCAGGAAAATATCGTTGAAAGGCTGATTATGAGCGAAAAGCGACTAACTCAAGCACTTCAAAATATACTTTCCAATGGAAAGTCTCTTGCTCAAGGCGATGCTTCAAATGTCATTTTGAGTGCACACTACGAAACAGAAGAGTCTGTTAACCCTCATATCAGAGGATTCTTTACACTCACTTCTGCTTTTGATTTAACAAATTTAGGCCAATTTTCTACAAAACCTTATGGAGACGACATTGTGAGTCTCTCAATACTTGCTCGTAAAAGCTATTTTGGAAGTCTTCTTTTCTTTCTAATACCTTCATCAGAAGATTTCTTTACTTTTACTACAAACCTTATATCAAATAAAAAAACACTGCCACAAAATGTTCATCCAGCTGATATTGAACAAATTTATACACTTTATACTCAAATAATCATTACCTATTCCGAGAGAAAACCAAATTGGGAAGCTATTGTCACTTCGTTACTTATAGCGCTTATTACCTGCCTTTCTCCTGATGCTCACTATACATTCACTCCAGGTAACACTAGTGAGACGGTCGCTCTTATCCTTAATGAAATTACTGCCCATTCAGAAAGTATTACACTTGCTAAACTTTCAGAAAAATACTCATATACACCAACTTATCTCTCTGAACTTCTCAGACAAAAATGTGGCAAAACTTTTTCTGAACTTGTTTTAGAACAAAGAATGGAACGAGCAAAAACGCTGTTAATTCATACCAAATTGCCTGTCTCTACTATTTCTTCAATGATTGGCTATGGTGGAACAACAGAGTTTTATAGGAAATTTAAGGGCTACTTTTCTCTTACACCACGTGAAATGAGAAGCGAAACTTTTTAGTCATATTACAACTGTGGGCAGATCTCATTTCCTACAGAAGTTCTTCCCATAGACATATCGCTCTGAGAAATAAGTGCTTCTTGCAGGTCTTTTGGTAATGTGTCTGCTACCACGATATTCTCGCCTGTAAAAGGGTGCTCAAACTGAACGTGCCAGGAATGTAAGAACTGCCTATTGAGGCCAAGGTTAAGGCTCACATCTTTTTTACCGTAGAGCTGATCTCCGACTACAGGGTGTCCAATGTGGCGCATGTGAACTCTAATCTGGTGTGTGCGACCTGTATAGAGATGGCACTCAAGAAGCGAGTAGCCCTCGCCTTTTCTGCCCGCTTCAAAGCGCTCAAGCGTTCTAAAGGTAGTAATGGCCTCTCGTGCGCCAGGCGCGTCTGATACGGTCATTTTGAGGCGGTCTCGCGTTGAGCGAGCAATGCCCGTTTCAATAGTGCCAAAATCATGAGCAACATAGCCTTGTACCAGCACAATGTAACGACGGTCAAGCACGCGCAGCCTAATGAGGTCTTGAAGAGCCTTTTGCGCCTCGTCTGACTTTGCTGCCAGCATAAGACCAGACGTATCCATATCAAGACGATGCACAATACCAGGACGTTCTTCTCCTTGAAGCATTCCTAGGTGCTCGTAGCCACAGTGAGCAACCAGAGCGTTTGCCAGAGTGTCATCAACGTGGCCTGGAGATGGGTGGCATACAAGGCCAATCTGTTTTGAGAGCACTATGAGATACTGATCCTCAAAACGAATATCAAGGGGAATATCTGGATTTGGGCGCAAAAGCCCCGTTTGGGGTTCTGCATCTGGAAGAGATACCAAAAGCCTATCGCCCAACATAAGTTTTTCTGACTTGGAGGTAGCAAGCGTTGCGTTGATGGTTACTCTTCCCTCTTCTACCAGTTTTGCGCAGGCACTTCTTGAAGGAAGCGTATCTTGAGCAGAAAGAAACGCATCTAATCTAACGCCGTCTCCTTCTGGTCCAACTAGTATGTCAACGATACGCTCATTCATTGCCACTACCCTGCTGTTGCTTTTTGTCCCAGATTATCCAGTACACAAAAGCAATAAGGATGCCACAAGTTACAAAAATATCTGCCACATTAAACACAGCAAAATTGACAAACGTTGTAGCAAAAAAATCAGTAACCTGACCATACAAAACACGATCAATAGCGTTGCCTATTCCACCACCTGCGACGCCTCCCAAAAGCGCAATAAGCGGCAGCGGGAGGTTCTTCTCGCGAACTACAAAGCCCACAAGAGCGGCGATAACCACGGCAGTGAGGGCTACAAAAAAGAGAGCATTTCCAGAACCTACAGAAAACGCTGCACCGGTGTTACTTACGTGGAAGAGCTCCATAACACCTGGGATAAAAGGGACCGCAGTGCCCTCAGGAATTGAGGTGCGTACCCAGAGCTTGGTCGCCTGGTCAAGCACACAGGCAACAGCGCCCGCCCCGCAGAGAACTGCAAGGCGGGTCACTAGTGTGCGCGTTGTATGTTGCTGCTGGTCAGTGTTCATTTACGCAACAACGTCGTGGCAGCGGTGGCAAAGGTGATCCTCACCAAGCTCGCGATAGTTCCAGCAACGGTCGCAGCGCTCGCCGTTTGCAGGATAGACGCTTACGCTCAGCTCAGAACCTTCGGAGACGGTAACCTCAGAGCAGACAAATGCCTCAGCAAAGTCAAGGCCAGCATGAGAAATGGATGCAGCCTGCTCAGCAGTAAGGGTAACCTCTGCACGAGTAGCCTGCGTGGTCTTCTCGGTAACAACACCTGCCTCAAGAGCGGTCTCGTATGCCTT
>CAUUGK010000109.1:0-2735 GCA_963544765.1 uncultured Atopobiaceae bacterium | reverse complement strand
ACCACATAACAACCGGCTCTATGTCCCAATACATTGGAGCAATGAACGACCAGTCTCCCTTCGATAAGGTTGAGACCATCTGGTATGTCACACCTACTCAAACATATGAGCTGGAGCCGGTATTTACCTATCACACCGATGAAGACGACGAGGAAGTCAGGCAGTTTA
This sequence comes from uncultured Atopobiaceae bacterium, assembly GCA_963544765.1. GTDB lineage: Bacteria > Actinomycetota > Coriobacteriia > Coriobacteriales > Atopobiaceae > Lancefieldella. Next base: position 2,567 of record CAUUGK010000109.1, on the reverse strand, counting down.
ACTTTGCTTCTGTTGATGAGTTCAGGTCTTATATGAAGGACAGGCTCTCAAGGGCAGTAAGCTCGCGTTCTGATGCAGCAGATGTTATTTCTCGCGCTAATCATGTTCTTACGCTCTTTACCTGCAATTATACTGATCAGTATGGTCGCACCATGCTCATCTGTGTTCCAAAGACCGAGGCACAGCCAAAGGCTCAGTAGCCGGTACACTGGCGGTTCAGAGGGAATATTGGATACAGCAAGAAGCCTCCAGTCAGGGCAGTAAAATGCCACTTTCTTAAAAAATTGTTACACGCTCCGAACATATTTGTTCGGAGCACTTTTTCTTGCAATTTTCCAGGTACACTGTATGTACTGTTGCCAAACGTGAGAGACGTTTGATCAAGGGTGACTCAAGCCGAGGCATCCGGAGGGGATCCAATGGAACTTCACGAGGAATGTGGCGTCTTTGGAGTATGGGCGCCTGACCGTGACGTTGCTCGACTCACTTATTTTGCGCTGCACGCGCTGCAGCACCGCGGGCAAGATTCCGCAGGTATAGCCGTCGGCGACGGTCAGACCGTGCTTATCAGAAAAGACACGGGCCTCGTAACTGAAGTTTTTAACAACGACGATCTCAACGCAATGCCAGGTAAAGTGGCTATCGGCCACTGCCGCTACGGCACCGCGGGTGCCAAGGGCTGGGAGTCGGCCCAGCCACACATGTCGTCCATCGATGAGACCCTCATTGCCCTGGCGCATAACGGCACCCTCGTTAACTTTGACTCCTTGCGAGAAGAACTGTCTTCTCGCCAGATTTCCTTTAGATCGCACACGGATTCCGAGGTAGCAGCCCAGCTCATCGGCTACTTTACTCGTCGTACACACCGTCTGCGCACCGGTATTGCTGCAACCATGAACCTCATCGAGGGTGGTTACGCCATGGTGCTCATCCGCGAGAACGCCCTCTATGCGTTTAGGGATCCTAACGGTATTCGTCCGCTGGTACTCGGCCATATTGGCGAGGAAGGCGAGAATAACTGGGTAGTTGCATCTGAGACGTGCGCGCTGGATATTGTGGGCGCTACGTATGTGCGCGAGGTGGCCCCTGGCGAGATTATCCGCATCTCGGATAATGGCCTGTCTTCTGAGATGGGACTTGCTCCTCGTCAGCAGGCAGACTGCATCTTTGAGCAGGTGTATTTCTCGCGCCCTGACTCTATTATTAGTGGCCGCTCGGTATATTCCGTCCGTCACCAGATGGGTCGTCAGCTGGCAAAAGAGACGCCAGCAGACGTTGACCTGGTAATTGGTGTGCCAGATTCCGGTGTTCCTGCAGCTGAGGGCTTTGCGCAAGAGCTGGACGTACCTTTTGGTACCGGCCTCATCAAGAACCGCTACGTTGCAAGAACGTTCATTCAGCCTACACAACAGCTTCGTGAGCTGGGTGTTCGACTTAAGCTCAACGCACTTTCTGACGTTGTCGCAGATAAACGCATTGTAATGGTGGACGATTCTGTTGTTCGCGGAACCACTTCAAAACAGATTGTTCAGCTACTCAGAGACGCGGGAGCCACAGAAGTGCACGTCAGAAGCGCTTCTCCTAAGGTAGCGTGGCCCTGCTTCTACGGCATTGATACCGCTGACCAGCACCAGCTTGTGGCAGCAAAAATGAGTACAGAAGAAATTTGCGAGTATATCGGCGCAGATTCTTTGGGCTTCTTAAGCCTTGAGGGCCTGCTTGCATGCGTACCCTCAAGGGGTTATTGCGAGTCTTGCTTTAGCGGTAAGTATCCCGTGGAAATTCCAGAGGACTTCCATCAGAGATTCTTGCCAGAGAACAAACCAGACAACTTGCATCCATCGTATGCACTAAAGTTTGACCAGGTAGAACAGCAGTTAATTGATGAGGGCCTTATGCCCTCAGAGCAGTAAGGGGAGAAACAATGACCACTTCCGCTGATCCAACCAAGCAGATTACCTACGCCGACGCAGGCGTTGACGTTGATGAGGGCGCTCGTGCGGTCGACGCCATCAAGGCTGCTGTTGCTACAACTACTCGTCCCGAGGTCATTGGCGGCTTGGGTGGCTTTGGCTCCTGCTTCTCGGCAGCAGCACTCAAAGACATGGAAGAGCCTGTACTGGTCAGTGGCACCGACGGCGTTGGCACTAAGCTTGCTATTGCTCAGCTTCTCAATCGCCACAATACGGTAGGTGAGGACCTGGTTGCCATGTGCGTCGACGACATTGTTCCCATGGGCGCCGAGCCGCTGTTTTTCTTGGATTACGTTGCTGTGGGCAAGCTTAAAGCCGAGGCAGTCGCCGAGGTTGTTGGTGGCATTGCAGAAGGCTGTCGCAAGAGTGGCTGCGCGCTGGTAGGCGGCGAGATGGCCGAGCATCCAGGTGTTATGAATCCTGACGATTACGATCTTGCTGGCTTTGTCGTAGGCGTTGTTGACAAACCAAAGATTTTAGGTCCCGAGAAGGTCAGTGAAGGTGACGTCATTCTGGGACTTCCTTCTTCTGGCATTCACTCCAACGGATATTCGCTGGTACGCAAGGTAGCCATTGAGGGCAAAACGGTTGAGG
>CAUUGK010000108.1:0-2797 GCA_963544765.1 uncultured Atopobiaceae bacterium | reverse complement strand
AGCCAGATTTCTCCAGCGTACAGCCTGGTTTGTGAGCATCAGATGGAGGTGTCACTAGAAAATCACCAACGTGCAGGGTGACCCAAGTCTCTTCTCCAGGATTGGTATAAGCACCAAAATCAGCATCAAAATTAAATTCACCCTTAAGAACACACTGCTCAAGAGGGGCAACAGCGATGCTTTCGGTGCCAGAAATAACCACATGAATATCAGCGTAAATCTTATGAGCCTCATAGTCCTTCTCGCCAGGAAGAGCTGGCTCAAACTCCATGACGTTCACAAAGACGTTATCTCCATCAATTTCTGTTTTGCCCAGAGGCAGCTCGTCCAGATTGTGTGTTGCTAGAAACTCCGCAGCACAAGCCATATATTTCTGACCAAAGTCATTCTCAGATAAATTCTTAATTGACGAGAAAATCATGTGAACCTCCTACGTTCAGCTAAAGTGCGCCGAAAAGATTATAGCTATCTCGTTTGCCATAAACTTCTATGGGTAGAATTAAGTAGTTACTGTATACAACTGCTACATAAGGAGAGATATGGCAGACGTAGATATTGATCGTGAGGCGCTTCGTAAAGAGATTGACGCTGCACTTCACGGCAAAAAGAAAGAGCCACAGCCACCTGCCGGCTTTGAACTCAATCAGCACTCAAGCATCAAGCACGTTATTGGCGTTGTTTCTGGTAAGGGTGGTGTTGGCAAGTCTTTTGTCACTGGCATTCTTGCAACTAACCTTGCTCGAGCAGGAAAGCGCGTTGGTATTCTTGACGGTGATATTACCGGACCTTCAATTCCTCGTATGTTTGGCATCTCTGATGAGCGCTCTTACGGCGTTGAAGAGCAGCTTATTCCTATCGAGGACGCAAACGGTATCAAGATTATGAGCGCTAACCTGGTGCTTCAAAACGAGACCGATCCTGTTCTCTGGAGAGGCCCTGTTGTTGCTGGTGCTATCCAACAGTTCTACAGCCAGTGCAACTGGGGTGACCTTGATTACCTGCTCATCGACATGCCTCCAGGAACTGGCGATGTTGCACTGACCGTATTTCAGTCCCTTCCGGTTGAGGGCGTTGTAATTGTTTCTTCTCCACAAGATCTTGTTCAGATGGTTGTGGGCAAGGCAGTTCGCATGGCAGAAATGATGCATGTACCTGTGCTTGGTTTGATTGAGAACATGGCATACATCACCTGTCCCCACTGCGATGAGCGCATTGAACCTTACGGTCCATCAAAGCTTGCCGAGACCGCAGCAGCATTTAACCTCAAGCCTTTGGGACAGCTTCCTATGGATGCAACCTTTGCTCAGATTGCCGATAAAGGAACCTTTAGCACCGAGCTTCCTCAAGGTCTTGTCCCTGACGCAACGCAGAGCGTTCTTGACCTGTAAGCCCTAAAAGCTGGTGTTTACACAACACAAAAGGTAATTCTTACTATGGCTCAAACAACGCGCATTAAAGAACGACAAGCAGCACAGGCTCAGCGTATTAAGCAAGCTCAGACGTTCATGGTGCCAGACAACATTGATGTAGCAATTTTAGGTGGCGGCGCAGCAGGACTCTGCGCTGCCATCACTGCCGCTGAGGCTCTTGGTGCCAATAAGCGCGTTGTTGTCTTTGAAAAAGCACTGGAGAGCGGCAGAACTATCCTGGCAACAGGCGGCGGTCGTTGTAACTTTACCAATGCTGATTTGAGCTTTGAGAATTTCTCTCATCCAGAGTTTGTTCAGGCTGTTTGTAGGGATAAGGACACCTTCCTTGCAGACATTCTCTCTTTCTTTAGGTCCAGCGGTCTTGCGTGGGCAACTGAAGACGAGGGCAGAATGTACCCGCTTACCAGGCAAGCAAGCTCCATCCAGTCACTTTTGCTCAGACGTGCCCAAAAAGCCGGTGTTCAATTTGCCCTAGGACGAGAAGTCACATCGGTAAAACCCCAGCACAATGGCTTCACCGTTGCCTTTCAAGAATGCTTTGGTGGCGAGAAAACCCACAAGGTCCACGCATCATCGGTAGTTCTAGCTACTGGTGGACTCACAACCACAGAACTTGCAGAGAGCCTTGACTTACAGACCACTTCACTGCGACCTGGGCTCTGCGCGCTCACCTGCACCCCTGAGCCTCCTGCAAGCCTGGATGGCAAACGTGTCCGTGCGCATGCAGCTCTTTTGAGAGATGGCAATGTCCTTAAACAGGAATCTGGTGAGCTTCTTTTTAGATCATTTGGACTCTCGGGCATCATGATTTTTAACTTGTCCCGCACCGCTCTTCCAGGTGATATGCTTGAGATTGACCTTCTCCCCCAGCTTACAGAAGAAGAGGCTTCAGCAGCTGTAGAAGCTCACACCACCGACGGTCTTCTCGACCCACAAATTGCCGCCTACCTGAGCGTCAGCAATTCAGTTGAGACCACGGTTGCCAAAGCTCACAGAATGGCCTTTACCGTTACCGGTACATCCTCCAAAGTTGTTCCACAGGTCTGTATTGGTGGTATTTCCGTTGAGCAAGTGAGTACAAACACACTTGAGGCGTACAACATTCCTGGTCTGTTTATTGCAGGAGAAGCCCTTGATATTGACGCGCAATGTGGGGGATTTAATCTCTCGTGGGCGTGGAAGAGCGGTATGGTTGCCGGTCTGGCTGCTGCAAAAAGTGCTGGTCAGAATTGCGAATCTCTGAAAGAGGACAATTAACATGCTAGAAGTATCAAACATTAAACTTCATGTTGCTCCTCTTTATAAGCATCCTGCTAAAGAATCAAAGGTGGGGTTTGACGCGCTGCTTCGCGCTCTCCGAGTCTCTG
>CAUUGK010000107.1:0-2858 GCA_963544765.1 uncultured Atopobiaceae bacterium | reverse complement strand
GTAGTTTGTAGGTACCAATCCAACCATGGCTTGAAGTTGAAGACAATCTCATTGATGCCTGCATACGAACCGTCGGGGTAGTACATTGCCTGGTAGTTGTGGGTGTTGATGATGTCGGCTGGTGTACCTGGGACAATGGTGCGTACGTATTCTTTGTCGCCGTTACGAAGCACGCCAATGACAAACTCAACGTTTTTCATGCGACCTTCGGGAAGAGAGCTGTGAACTGTGGAAAGACGGTTGCCCGACTGCTCAGGTACGCGTTTTGCCAGCATAGTATCTGGATTGTCGTGCGCGTTGTTGTAGTAGAGGAACTGATTGTTATCGTCTGCATAGGTCAGCTCAAATGGCATTGCCTTCAGGAACATGTCAATCTGGTTGACCGTCAAAATGCCGTGATCAAGCTTAACGTATGTGTCACCCGAGACCGCGCCCACAAGTTCAGCGGCCTTCTCCACCCAATCAGGATCGTCGGGATCAATGCCCTGGATAGTGGTGGAAATTGATTTGGTCACGTCCAGATCCTCTGGCGCGATAGGCTTTGGTTTCTTCAACTTGGAGACCACCTCTACGTATTTGACAAAGTTATCCAGGCAAAGGCCCAGGAAACTGACGGTGCGCTCGTCGATAATGTTGCCCTCTTCGTCAAAGGCCTGCTTAGCCTTTCCAAGAAGAAACTCGTTACCAGGCAAAACGTACGCGTTTACGCCTGGGGCGTCCAAAATCTTGCGCAGATGAACTTGCGCGCGAGAAGTTCCCTGGTCGTAGTAGGAAGCTCCGACAATCATGACAGGCTTGTTCTCAAACGGATGCACATCGTAGGAGAGCCACTCAATGACACTCTTCAGCGCAGGTGAGATGGTGTGGTTGTGCTCGGGCGTAGAAATAATGACGCCGTCAGCGCGGGTAATCTTGTTGTACAGCAGACGGAGCTGGAAGTTCTCGTCCCACTTGAGGTCCTGATTGAACAGAGGAATGTTATCAATCTCAAGGATCTCAAGCTCAAACTGCTTGGCAAAATGCTTTTTGATGAAGTGCAAAAGCTTTCGGTTATAGGAAATCTCCGCATTTGAACCGACGATTCCGACAAATTTCATAGTAGTAGTTCCTTCCAGGCCTACAGGTTTTCCCAGTCAAAGTTCTCGGCCTCTTTGCGGAGAAGCTCGCGCGATGCGGCCATTTTTTCGTTAAGTTTCACAAAGAGACGGAAATCGTCAAAGAGCAGGTCAAGCTTCTTGACAGTAGCCTTGTCCTTTAAGTTGCCCTTCTCGTCAAATGCCTGCTGGGCGCGGCCGAGAAGGAACTCAGATCCTGGCATAATTGCTGCTTTGAGCTCTGGAGCGTCCAAAATTTGGCGGAGCTGCAGCTGAGCGCGAGAAGATCCAAGCGTGCCCAGGGATGCGCCGACAATCATGACTGGCTTGTTGACCATAGGGAAGATGCCGTAAGACAGCCAAGCAAGCGCGTTTTGCAGGACCGCTGGAATGGAGTGGTCGTACTCTGGGGTTGCAATGATGACGCCGTCAGCAGCCTCAATCTTCTTTGCAAGCTCGGAGACAACCTCAGGAACCTTCATCTTTTGAGGCTTGTTGAACAGGGGAATGTTGTCGATTTCTACCAGCTCAATAGTGGCCTTGTCGGCAAAATGCTTCTGCATAAACTGTAGGAGTCTTCGGTTATTTGACTCTTTTGAATTGGTGCCAATAAGGCCAACAAAGTTAAGCATCAAACTTCCTTTCTGAATTACGCAAGGAACTCAGGCGAGATTCCTGACGAATAATATACGCGATTATCAGTGGTTACTATGAGTGCCTCGATGCCTTTTTCTTGTTCCACACGAGCAAGGAGCTGACGGGGTTTCTCGCCATAAAGGCGCGTGGTCCAAATTTCCCCGTCAAGCGAGTTGTCCGAGATAATCGTGATGCTCGCCAGTTGCGTGTCAACTGGATAGCCCGTCTTGCGGTCAAGAATGTGGTGATAGGTATGCTCGTTTACCTGCAGTTTCCTTTCGTAGGTACCGGAGGTCACCACGGACTGGTTGCAAATAGGCAGCACAGCAAGGTTGGTGCCTCGCGGTTGTCGCGGATCTTGAATACCAATTCGCCACGGCTTACCCGCAAGCACATTGGTTCCAATTGTCTTAATGTTACCTCCAAGGTTGATAAGCGCGGAGGTAACATGCTGACTTTTCAGATATTCTGCAATTTTGTCGGCGATATAGCCTTTTGCCAGGCATCCCAGGTCCAGCTTCATACCCCTTTTGGCGAGAAACACGGTGTAGTTCAGGGGGTCCAATTCAATGAGCTGTGGATCAGTAAGCGACAGCGCGTTCGTGATTTCAGCATTATTTGGAATGCGAGCGTCGGCAAAGCCGATTCGCCAGGTTTGTACCAAGGGGCCAATAGCAATGTTTAAATGACTTGCAGGTAAAAGGCTTTGTTCTTTGCCAATCTGAATGAGCTCAAACAGCTCGGGGTCAACGGGGACAGGATGTTTGCCTGCTGCATGATTGACCTGCATAAGCTCGGAATTGACGTCATTTGCGCTAAACCGCTGGTTATAGATGTTAAGGAGTTCAAAGACATCGTCAAGTAGCTGTTCTGCAGTGCGCTCTTCCTGCGCATCATTGGAGGGTGGCAATAAAGAAATGGTGATAGTCGCGCCCATCAGGTGAGTTGATCTGGAAATGTAGGCTCGTTCTGGCACGACTCTCCTATAGTGTCTAACAGCAGTTTGTTTAATTTTATCTGCAGATTGCTTAGCAGTAACTCTATTTTACGTTTGTTTGTTACGGTCATTTGTTGTATCCACAACATTTTGGCGAGAAACCCTACAGTTTTGGCAGCTCGCTGAAGACC
>CAUUGK010000106.1:0-2948 GCA_963544765.1 uncultured Atopobiaceae bacterium | reverse complement strand
AGATGCCCAAGACTCGCATGAGAGGAGGGCATAAATGTTTGAATACGTATTTATGCAGCGAGGAATTCTTGTAGGAATTCTTCTGGGAGCAATTATCCCGCTTGTAGGCGTTACGGTTGTATTGAAGCGCCTTTCTATGATTGGTGATGCGCTTTCACATACCTCTCTTGCAGGTGTTGCAGGCGGCATGATTGCAGGTATTAATCCTGTTGCCGGAGCAATTGCCGCTTGTTTGGGTGGTGCGCTCTGTGTTGAGGGAGTGCGTCGTCACTTCAAAGATCAGTCAGAGCTTGCAGTTGCAATTGTGATGGCAGCTGGTATTGGTCTAGCAGGTGTGTTGTCTGGTTTTGTTCCTAACTCATCAAGCTTCAACAGTTTTATGTTTGGCTCTATCCTGACCGTAAGCGAGCAAGAAGTTCAGATGATTGTGGTCATCAGTGTGCTTGCAGTCGCATTCTGCTTCTTCCTTAGAAAAGAACTCTTCTTGATGTCTTTTGATGAGCGCCATGCTCGTTGTGTCGGCGTTCCGGTAAGCCTCATCAATTTTGGCTTTGTTATCGCAGTAGCTTTGGTGGTTGCCGTAGCAGCAAGAACAGTTGGCTCACTTATTGTTTCATCCATGATGGTGGTTCCTGTTGCCTGCGCTCTGCAGATTTCCCGCAGCTGGAAGCAGTGTTGTCTGTATGCAAGCACGGTGGGTATGCTGACCTCGCTTGGTGGACTTGTTGTCTCCTATGAGCTGGGCCTTAAACCTGGAGGAACCATTGTTCTTCTCGCGGTTGTTACGCTTTTGTTTATCTTTCTGGTAAAAAGGGTTGTGCTGCTGCTCAAAACTCGCACAGTGTGATACTCTGAACAAAGTGCGTTGACGGAGAGGTTTGCCAGAGCACGTTGTGAACAGAGAGGGTGTTCGTGGTTGAGAAACACCTGCACAGCGCTGGTAGAGTTCACTCCCGAGCTACAACTTGAACGGCGTCATTGCTTAGTAGGGAAGTCGTCCGCCTAACGAGACTAGGCTTTCAAGTGGATTGCACAGAGAGAAAACTGCGCAATCAACCGAGGTGGTACCGCGGAAATTTTCCGTCCTTGGGCATATGCTCAGGGACGGTTTTCTATTGAAAGGGTAATTACATGGGAATGTCTGAGGAACTCTCGGCAATTCGCGAGCAAGTACTTGAAGGAATTGCTAAGGCAACAAACCTTGAAGCGCTTGAGAAGGTGCGCGTTGCATCAATGGGAAAGAAGGGCTCTCTTACAGCAATTATGCGTATGATGGGTCAGGTTCCCGCAGATCAGCGCCCTCAAATGGGTCAGCTTGCAAATACCGTTCGTGCTAACGTTGAAACCGCTATTCGCGAGCGTCAGCTTGCTTTAAAGCGAGAAGCCCTTGAAGCTCAGCTTAATGCTGAGGCAACTGATATTACCCTTCCAGGTCGTCGTCTGAGCCCTGGTACTCAGCACCTCATTGAGCAGGTGCGTGAGGAGATGGAAGACATCTTTATCAGCATGGGCTACACCATTGAGACAGGCCCTTATGTTGAGACCACCTACTACAACTTCACAGCTCTGAATGCTCCAGAGGACCATCCAAGCCGTTCTGGTAAGGATACGTTCTACGTAGTGGATAATGCACCAGAAGGAAAGGAATCGCACGTACTGGGCGAGTCTGACGTGCTTCTTCGTACGCAGACTTCTGGCGTACAGGTACACACCATGGAGACAAAAGAGCCTCCCATCTACATGATTTGCCCTGGTACGGTATTCCGTCCTGACACAGCAGATGCTAACCACCTACCTCAGTTTACGCAGATGGAAGGCCTTGTTGTCGATGAGGGAATCACCTTCGGTGACCTCAAGGGCACCCTTGATCACTTTACTCGTGAGATTTTTGGTAAGGACCGCGCTACCCGTTATCGTCCTCACTTCTTCCCATTCACCGAGCCAAGCTGCGAGGTAGACGTTTCTTGTGGTGTTTGCCACGGTGAGGGCTGCCGTTTCTGCAAGAACACGGGCTGGCTTGAGATTCTTGGTTGCGGCATGGTTGACCCTAATGTCTTCAAATACTGCGGTATTGATTCCGAGAAGTACACAGGCTTTGCCTTTGGCATTGGTGTTGAGCGCGTTGCCGCTCTTCGTTATGACCTTCCTGACCTGCGTATGCTCATCTCTGGTGACCAGAGAGTTCTGCGTCAGTTCTAATCATCGGCGTCTTATTAGAAAGGCAATCACATGCGTGTATCTTATGAATGGCTGAAGACGCTCGTTGATCTTCCTCAGGACCCAAAAGACCTTGAGCGCGAGTTTGTGCGCACTGGTACTGAGGTTGAGGCTATAGAGCGTGTCGGCGCTAATCTTGACCATGTTGTTACTGCTCAGGTTGTAAGCAAAGAGCCTCATCCTGATTCTGATCACATGTACGTTACCCTGGTTGACGTGGGTAAAAACAATGTGGATAAGGACGGAAATCCTGTTCCTCTACAGATTGTTTGCGGTGCTCAGAACTTTAATCAGGGAGACCACATTGTTACTGCAATGATTGGTGCGGTACTTCCTGGAGATTTCAAGATTAAAAAGTCAAAGCTGCGTGGCGTTGAGTCTTGCGGCATGAACTGCTCTTCTCGCGAGCTTGGTCTTGGTGATGATCAGAGCGGCATTATGATTCTTCCCGAGGATGCTCCTATTGGTGTACCTCTTACCGATTACCTGGGCATGTCTGATGTAGTTCTTGATTGCGAGATTACCCCTAACCGCCCCGACTGCCTTTCTATGACTGGTATGGCTGTTGAGGTGTCTGCAATGTATGACACTGACACCCACATTGAGCTTCCGCGTGTTACGTCTGAGTCTGGTGCAGATGCATCTGAGCAGGTAGATGTTACTATTGCTGATCCTGAGCTCTGCTCAAGGTACACCGCTCGCGTGGTTCGTAACGTCAAGATTGGTCCAAG
>CAUUGK010000105.1:0-3012 GCA_963544765.1 uncultured Atopobiaceae bacterium | reverse complement strand
GATATGACGGTCATCACAGATAACGGTAAGACTCCTATTGCACTTGCTGGTGTTATGGGTGGTCTTGATTCTGAGATTACCGAGAATACCGTTGATGTCCTTTTGGAATCCGCTGTCTTTGATAACGGTCACATTAGTCGTACCAGCAGAAACCTTGATTTGATGAGCGAGGCTTCTATTCGTTACGAGCGCCTTGTGGATCCAAACGGTTGCGCATCTGTTGCAGATATTGCAGCAGCACTTTTTGAGGAGTGCTGTGGTGCTGAGGTTTGCCCTGGTATTGTTGATGTATATCCAAAGGTAAAAGAGGCAGTAACTATTACGCTTCGCCCAGAGCGCGTCTGTGCCCTTGCAGGTGCTCAAATTCCAGAAGCGTTTATGGTTTCTCGCCTTACGCGCCTTGGCTGCAAGGTTGCTCCAGCAGACAACGGAGAGCTGAGCGTTGTAGCTCCTACAAACCGCCCAGACCTTACGCGCGAGGTTGACCTTATTGAGGAGATTGTTCGCTTGTGGGGTGAAGGCGATATTGAGGCAACACTTCCTGCTGCTAGAAACCATGCAGGCGGTTTGACTTTAGACCAGCGTCAGATCAGAAAGATTGGCCGTACGCTGCGCTCCCTTGGCCTCAACGAGACAAAGTCATATTTGTTCGCAAGTCCAGATGACCTCTCTAAGCTTGGTATGAGCGAAGAGGGAAGAGGCATTCCCGTAAAGGTTATCAGCCCACTTGTTGCTGATCAGTCTGAAATGCGTCGCTCCATTGTTCCAGGTCTTCTGCGCTCTATTGCATACAATCTTGCTCACGGTGTCTCTAATATTGCCATGTATGAGCTGGGCCGTGTGCTCTTTGGACATAAGGATAAGAGCCAGCCAGATGAGCCAAGCTATGTCTGCGGCGTATTGGTTGGTCGTCCAGCAGATGACGCTTGGAATGCTAAGTATCCAGCCTACGATTTCTTTGACGCTAAGGGTATTGTTGAGGGTCTGCTTGAGGCACTTCGCATCCCTAAGGTTCGTTTCCGTGTAGCTGAGCCAGAGCACTACGGCTGGCTTCAGCCTGGTCGCGCTGCCGAGATTCTTGCAGGTAGCGAGACAATCGGTTGGGTCGGAAACATCCATCCTTTGTCGCTCCAGAACTTTGACATTGAGGTTCCAGTCATTGCCTTTGAGATTTCTGTTGCGTCGCTCTTGCGTCTTTCTCAGAAAGACCTTCCTATTGTTGAGCCACCAACGTACCCAGGTATCTCTATTGACCTGGCACTTGTTGTTGATGAGAACGTCACTGCAGAGCAACTGATTCAGCGCTTGAAATCTGCAGGTGGCAAGCTTCTTTGTGACATCAGACTCTTTGACGTGTACCGCGATGCCCTGCGTGTTGGTGAAGGCAAGAAGTCTATGGCCTTCTCGCTTACGTATCGCGCAGACGATAGAACGCTTACTTCAGAAGAGGTTGAGAAGACCCATACAAAGCTTGTGGAGAAGGTTCTTCGTTCTACCGGCGGCGAAATTCGCGGATAAGCAGGTAATTGTAGTGCCAAGTTGGAACGTACATATTGCTCATGCTGACCGGCTCCTTGAGAAAGGAGCCGGTTACTTGGGTGTAGATATTCACTACCCTGATGCATTTCTACTTGGAAACGTCGCTCCTGATGTGCACATTGGCTTTATGGTTCCAGGCTATTCTCACAAGGTGAGATACGGTCGAAGCCATCAGTCATACCCAGGAAGTTTGCCTATTCCAAGTTATAAGCGGTATCAGCGTAATTTTATGGATGGTCTTAACCCAGCCGAATATCTGCTACAGACTGACTTCATCCAGCCAAATGTGAGTTATTGTTCAGTTGAACAGCGCAGCTTAGTAGATCAGCGCCAGCTCAGAGAACTTATCGTGGGCATTTGGTGTCACCTTGTTTGCGACCACGTGTATAACGCTCATACACGTGCATTTTTGCGTGCTCATCATATTCCAACAGGAGAAGATGCGCGTATTCGTAAACAAGCAGATTTTGATGTTTACGGGCGCTCGCTTGATATGAATCGTCTGCCAGAAGCATCTGATGAGCTCTTTGCAGTTGCCGCGGCTCATCCACAGTACGGGTTTACGCATTCAGATGTTGAGCAAACACTTCAGGTTATACAGCGCATTGCAGAGGAGAATCGCCAGAATAGTGTGAGCTCCCCGCAGTATCAAATGCTTGATACAGAGTTTTTCTCGTCAGCCTATAAAGAGGCAGAGGAAACGCTAGTTCAAGGATTTATGCTGCAAAAACATAACTAGTTCAGTTAAAGTTATATTCTCGCTTTTCTGAGATAGGTTTTGGAGGACGCTATGGAAAAGATGGAATCTCGCGGGACATTTACGGAGTATCTGCCTTCATACACCATTGGTGTTGATGCTTATAAGTCGGTACTGCACATTGTTAAGCGCTTTGGCAAAAATGCAGTAGTCATTGGTGGACCAACTGCAATGGAGAAGGTACGTCCAAAGCTTGAGGCTGCACTTGCGGGTTCTGAGGTTTCTATTTCTTCTTGGATTTCTTACGGCACTAACTCTACACACGCAAATGCCAAGAGAATTGCAGCGATGCCTGAGGTTATTTCTGCTGATATGCTCTTCCTTGTTGGTGGTGGTCGTGCAATTGATGAGGGTAAAGAGATTGCAACCATCCTGGACAAACCATACTTTACCTTCCCAACACTTGCTTCTAACTGCGCTCCTGTAACAAGAATTGCTGTTTTTTATAAAGAGGACGGTTCTGCAGATACGTACTTCATTCCTGCTGAGTTACCTGTTCATACCTTTATTGATACGCAGATTATTGCAGAGAGCCCTGATGAGTACTTCTGGGCAGGAATTGGCGATGCCTTCTCTAAGGGTCCTGAGGTTGAACTTTCTTCCAGAGAAGTTGAGCTGCTCCACAGCCCTCTTATGGGACGAGCTCTTGCCGCAGGTGCCTGCATTGAGCCTCTGTTTGACAATGCAGAGCAGGCACTGGCAGATAAGCGCGCTGG
>CAUUGK010000104.1:0-3022 GCA_963544765.1 uncultured Atopobiaceae bacterium | reverse complement strand
ACCAAGTGCGTAGAAAGGAGCAGTTGCTACAAGAGCATCTGCGCCCAGTGCGAGGGCACGGCGACCGTGCTCCAGGACGCGCTCGGTCTCGGTATCAATGATGCCCACAAGGACCGGAACACGATGGTCAACAATGCGGACAGCCTCGCGCACAATCTGATCGCGACGCTCATCAGTTGCAAAAACAACCTCGCCAGAAGAGCCGAGGAAGAACAGGCCGTCTACGCCAGCCTCAATGAGACGATTAATAGAGCGCTCAAACGACACAACATCAAGCTGATGGTCTGGAGTATCTGGGGTTACAACTGGTGGAACAACACCGCTAAATGGTACGTTACTGGACATGCTTTATCCTTTCACACGTTGGAAAATCCAACTGGTTTCATACAACAATGTACTGAAGTAGCCGACCAAAGCATTGATCAAAAGCAACTTCAAAGAACCTACGTAATTATAGTCCGCTTAGTTATGACAAAGCCCTGATATAACCTCGCAGAGATAGTTGATTTGCTCGTTCGCAAACTGATTGATGCGCTCGTGGCCAAACTTGGGATACACACGTATCTCCTTCTGTCCCGCTATGCGATTGTACAGCGCAAACGTTCCTTCAGTTGGAGCGCTCTGGTCCTGCAGAGCCGTGCCGATAAGCACAGGCACACGCACCAGCTCTGCCGCGCACGCGCTGTCGAGAAGACCGACCGCGTCGATAGCTGCATCCGACTGCGGAGTATCTCCGCACCCGACATGTGCTCGCAGGGTTGTTGCGTTGTCGGCAAAGAGCGGGTTCAGTGCCATGGTAACGCTCACCTCCTTGGGCAGAAGTGCTGCTGCAAACAATGCTTGCGAGCCGCCTAGACCTTCTCCCCAAGTGACGGTTGTGCGCCCGAGGAAGCGCGATGCAACCGCGGTAGTTACCAATGCGTCATCGATGAGCTGCTTGAGCGTGGAGGATGCGGCGTCATCTGGGTTGATGAGCGCGCCAGCAAGCTCTTCTGCGGTCAACGCTCCCCTCCAAGCGTCTTTGAGTGACGCTTCGCACGGGCGAGCTTCTAGGGCTACAACAGGCATGCCAAGCGCCGAGAAACGCAATAGGTGCAGCCAGCTACGCACTCCCCGACCAAGATCGGAGAAGAGCACCACCGCGGGCAGTTCTGCCGAGACGGACAGCTCTGCTGGAGCTAGCGGTTCTGCCACCGACACACCTGCTGGAAGAATGACGCGAGCACGCAGCTGCGTCTGGTCAGTTGAGGCAAATGTAATGCGCTTAAACGTTGCCGCCTGGGTAGCAGACGGAAGCTCAACCGCACTCTTTACCTGCGCATTTTGTGCAAACGCTACGGACGTCTCCCAAAATGATTCGAAGTTTGATGGTCTAAGCCACGCACCGCGATAAGAACGGGCATCTTCAAGCCTTTGTGTTAAACCCCTCATGCTTTCACCTCGCCTTCTGCTTGAGCAGGAAATGAGGAGTCCAACTCTTCAAGAGCTTGCTCTCCCTTGTCTGAACAGAAGAAATCAATGATCTTATCGTCAAAATCACCAATCTCTTCATGCGCATATCCGGGATACAACAAATGTCTCTTTGGACAGGTCAGAGCATTGTAAGCAGCAAACTGAGCCTCTGGAGGAACTACCGGGTCATCGAGTCCGGTGCCAAAAAGCACAGGACAGGTAACCAGACGTGCAAAATTGACAGAATCAATGTAGGCAAGCTTTGCAAAGACCTCATCAACGCGAGAACCGTCTGCATCAAACCAACGGGAATAATAGCGAATTCCCTCGTAGGCAACCTCGTCAGCATTAAGCTCCCATACGCACCTAAAATCAGTGAGGAAAGGATAAAGAATTGCCGCCCTATTGATAAGATCCTGATTAAGTGCGCAGGTAGCAAGACCAATTCCGCCGCCCTGCGATGCACCGTTTACAAAAATGCGATCTGTATCAATGCCTTCAAGCTGGCGAACAATTCTGCAGAGCAAGCGAATGTTCTGATACAGGTGCACAAAGTAAAGATCCTCTGCTGGTCCGTCCAGTCCAAGCACCAAATGACCAGAAACGGTAGTGCTCTTATATGAGCTTCCGTCCAAACTACGGCCACCCTGCCCAGGGTTATCAAGCGCAATGAGCGAGCAGCCCAAGCCTAAAAATGAGCTCTGCTCAAACCAACTGCGAGAAGCCCCTGGATAGCCATGGAACTGTAGAACAAGTGGAGTTTGTATGCCTGGGGCAGTCTGTGGGCGTAGATATTTTGCGTAAACTTCCGCGCCATCAATTCCCACAAACGTCAAATCAAAAAAGTGAGCTGAAGCAGATGACGTGACTTCTGTTGAAGGAACAATCTGCCAGCTGAGAGGAGCGTTATCCGCCTCCTCCATACGTGCCTTCCAAAACGCCTCAAAATCCGAAGGATAAGGCGTCAAAGCATGAGCTGCCTTCAATTCTGCAAGCTCAAGCGTTTCTTGGTGCATTGATCCACCTAACAAGCTAAAAGAGCGCAGCCTAAGCTGCGCTCTGGTCAAACAAAAACGTAAGCGCTACTCACCCAGTTTAGGATGAAGCAAAGATGGCGCAGCACCCAAAAGCGTCTTAGTGTAAGGATCTGTTGGATGCTCAAAGACCTGCTTAGCAGGACCATCTTCCATAATCTGGCCGTGATTCATAACAATGATGCGGTCAGAAACATATCGGACGGTCTGGATATCATGCGAAATAAAGATCATCGAGAGACCCAGCTCAGACTTAAGGTCTGTAAGCAGGTTCAAGATCTGTGCACGAACAGAAACATCCAGTGCGGAAGTAGGCTCATCAGCAATGATTGCCGATGGGTTCAGAGAAAGCGCACGGGCAATAGCAACACGCTGACGCTGACCACCAGAGAGCTGACCAGGAAGGGCGCGAAGTGCTGAATGTGGAAGTCCAACCAAGCCAACAAGCTCATTAATACGGGCTTCTCGCTCCGCCTCTGTGCCTACCTTATGCACGAGCAGTGGATCCATGAGCTGGTCTTTAACAATCATACGAG
>CAUUGK010000103.1:0-3052 GCA_963544765.1 uncultured Atopobiaceae bacterium | reverse complement strand
AGAGGGGTTTCTCGCCAATTAGGCAAGCATCTGAGCAAGATCCTCGGAAGCATCGCCGATTGGGCCAATACCGTAGTTCTCAACAAGAATGTTAAGGACGTTAGGGCTGACAAATGCAGGAAGGGTTGGTCCAAGCTTGATGTTCTTGATGCCAAGGTGTAGCAGGGTCAGAAGGACGCAAACTGCCTTCTGCTCGTACCAAGACAGGACAAAGCTCAGTGGCAGGTCGTTAACACCGCAGTCAAATGCATTTGCAAGAGCGGTTGCAATCTGAACAGCACCGTAAGCGTCGTTGCACTGACCAACGTCAAGAATACGAGGAATGCCACCAATAGTGCCCAGGTCAAGGTCATTGAAGCGGAACTTGCCGCAAGCAACGGTGAGGACAACAGAGTCTGCAGGAGTCTGCTCAACAAACTCGGTGTAGTAGTTACGACCAGGGCGAGCGCCGTCGCAGCCGCCAACAACAAAGAAGTGCTTGATAGCGCCCTGCTTAACAGCATCGATGATCTTATCGGCAATGCCAAGAACGGCACCGTGGCTAAAGCCAGTGGTTACCTTGTGGCCACCGTTGATGCCGGTGAGCTCCTGAGCCTCAGCGTATCCACCAAGCTCCTGAGCCTGCTTGATAACAGCGCTGAAGTCCTTCTTGCCGTTTGTGTCCTCGTCAATGTGGACGAGCTCTGGGAAAGCAACAAGCTCAGTAGTGTAGACGCGGTCCTTGTAGCTAGGACGAGGTGGCATGAGGCAGTTAGTGGTAAAGACAACAGGAGCTGGGATGTCCTTGAACTCCTTCTGCTGGTTCTGCCATGCGGTGCCAAAGTTGCCCTTGAGCTGTGGATACTTCTTGAGCTCTGGATAACCGTGAGCTGGGAGCATCTCGCCGTGGGTGTAAACGTTGACGCCAGTGCCCTCGGTCTGCTCAAGGATCATCTTGAGGTCAAGAAGGTCGTGGCCGGAAACAACAATGAAAGGACCAGGCTCAATAGTCAGAGGAACCTCTGTTGGAACTGGGGTGCCATAAGCGCCGGTATTTGCGCTGTCGAGAAGAGCCATGCACTTGAGGTTGACCTCGCCTACCTCAAGGGTAAGAGGCAGCAAAACGTCAACGGAGGACTCGGTAGCAAGAGCAGCAAGAGCCTTTACAAAGAAAGCGTCAACTGCGTCATCAGTCTTGCCAAGAACGCGTGCGTGGTAAGCATAAGCAGCCATACCGCGGATACCAAAGAGAATGAGGGACTTGAGGGACCTAATGTCCTCGTTGTCGGACCAAACGCCGCCAAGTGGAAGATCCTCAACAGGCTCTACGCCAGCCTCTGCAGCTAGACGGTTCTTCTCGTCACGAACCTGAGCGGTAATTGCGTCAACAGCACCCTTGTCAAAGTTGACGTTAGTGATGCAGGTAAACAGACCGTCAACAATCAGCTGGTCAGCACGGTTAGAACGCTTGCCAGCAGCAAGCTCGGTGCGAGAAAGGCCAACCAGAGCGCCGGTGAGCTCGTCCTGAGCAAATGCGACGTCAAAAGGCTTGCCACAAACGCCAGCAGCGCCGGTACATGCAGTACAAGCGGCAGTCTGCTCGCACTGGAAACAGAACATCTTGTTATCCACTATTTTTCCTCTCCATAAAACCATATAGCGAGAAGAGATTTGCTCTTCTAGGTTTCATGATTACAGGAATGTGGAATAAGGTATGTTGTAATTACAACAAAACGATTTCTATCCAGGATTTTTTTGGAGAGTATATGAACGTGCAAGACATCAAGCCCTCATTTTTGCTTAACACAATTGTGTTTAAAGGAGTAAAACCTGAGCTGTTAGAGGCACTTTTAAAGCATTTACGTGCTGTTGTACGCACCTATGAGCCTGGAGAGATCATTCTGTGTGCTGGCGACAAGGCGCATCAATTTGGCATTGTTATCTCTGGCGCTATTCACGTTGAGGGATCTGACGCTCAGGGCAACATCTCTGTAATGGGAGCTTTCCATACCGGAGACACCTTTGGAGAGGCGTATGCGGCCCTTGGAAACGTACCGCTTTTGACCTCGGTCGTTGCTACCGAGAAATCGGAAATTCTGCTGCTGGACGTGCGCCAAATTACTGCCAGAACGTGCGACATCTGCGGTGGCGTGGACATTATCATCAGAAATCTTATGGCTTCAATTGCTCAAAAGAACATTATGCTGAGTCGACGCATTCAAGATGCCGCACCAAAAAGCATTCGTGGCAAACTGATAGCGTACTTGCATACGCGCTCTCAAGCTGCAGGTTCTACAGAGTTTGATATCCCCTTCAACCGACAGCAACTTGCGGACTATCTTGGTGTAGATAGAAGTGCTTTGAGCGCTGTAATATCTTCTTTGAGCAAAGAAGGCGTCTTTGAAGTAAAGCGAAGTCACTTCAAACTTTTATAACAGCATTTCGGCCTAAGGAGGCTTTATGGCAGAGATTTATTTAGCAGGTGGATGCTTCTGGGGACTTGAAGAGTATTTCTCCAGAATTAAGGGTGTTACCGCAACTACCGTTGGCTATGCAAACGGTAAAACTTTGGATACTAACTATCAAGAGGTGAAGGCAACAGATCACGCAGAAACAGTGCATGTTACTTACGATGAGACTGCTGTAAGTCTCTATGACATCCTACGTTATTACTTTAGGGTTATCGATCCCCTCTCAGTAAACAAGCAAGGCAACGATGTTGGTAGGCAGTATCGCACGGGCATCTACTATACAAACGATGCTGACTTACTTGTAATCGATCGCATTATAGCTGAACAAGAGTCTCTCTTTGGTCAGAAGCTTGCCGTGGAGGTTGAGCCTCTGGACAACTACATACTTGCTGAAGAGTATCATCAGGACTACTTGAAGAAGAACCCAAGCGGCTATTGCCACATCAATGTTGATGATGCATATAAGCCGCTTGCGTAAGATTTGTAGTGTATATTTACAAGAATAAAAGCACTCATTTTGATGTGACCCCCAAAAGTTAGACTTTTTTAGCGTAGCAGTTTATATGGCTGCTACGCTATTTTTATGCAGCCAAGAGTCTAAG
>CAUUGK010000102.1:0-3062 GCA_963544765.1 uncultured Atopobiaceae bacterium | reverse complement strand
TTTGCTCTATGGTGAGACGCTCATGAGGTTTATTTAAGGCCTCTAAGGCATCAGTGAAGCCAGACTCTCGTTCAATTCTGGTACGACCTTTTGGCTCTCCGCCAATAATTAAAAAGTTTTCGTACCCATGTTCAACGCAGTGGGTTGCAGCCGAATAAACTCCGTCGTAGAGGTTACTTTTTATCCAGGAAGTATTAAGGGTGATGAGGTCGCAGTCAAAATAGACAACCGGTTTTCCAACTTTAGCAATTCGTCTATCTACCGCTCTGAATTGATTGGTGGGCTGGATAAGCATGCCATCTGCTCCAATTGAAAGCATTTTCTCAACCCAGTCAGCTTCAAGCGTGGGGTCAAAACGAGAATTGCAAATAATTGTCTGATATCCAGCTTCAAGAGCAGCATCTTCAATACCGTTAGTCATTTGAGCTGCCCACGCATTAGTATTGTCCAAGATGAGAACAGCAATAATTCCAGAGCTCTTCTTAACCATTGCTTGAGCTTGGGCGCTTGGAATATATCCCGTATTTTCGATTGCTTTTTTGATACGTTGCTTAGTTGCTTCGGACATCTTTTCAAAGTGTCCATTAAGGTAATTTGAAACGGTAGCAATAGAAACATTTGCTAATTTTGCAAGGTCAATGATAGTGGTCTTAGACATTGGCACTCATTTCACCGAAATCTTTACAATGTACTTGCAAAATACCAACGTTAGTGAGTGTGCTGGATTCTACGTTGGTTAAACGTTTAACAAAATTCATCATAACACAAGGTAGATTAGACGTTTACCGAAATCCTCTTTTAAAAAAGATTGAAACAATGCAAAGTATGAGTTGGAAACGTACGTCGTCAAAAGACGTGCTCGTGCGCCCCGCTTAGGGGCTCACAACTTACTTTGCGAGAGGACATAACCATGAACGTCGTTGCTGTATGCGCTTGCACGGTTGGAATTGCTCACACCTGGATGGCAAAAGAGGCCATTGAGAAAGAGTGTGAGCGTCGCGGCTATGAATTCAAGGTAGAGGCTCAAGGCGGTTATGGCATTGAGAACGAGCTTGAACAGGACGAAGTTGACGCTGCTGACGTTGTTCTTCTCGCCATTGCAATTGGCATCGAAGGCGACGAGCGTTTTGACGAGAAACGCGATGAGGGTCGTGTTCTTACGCTGGACCCATCGCTGGCTATTGCAGATCCAGCAAAGGTTATTGATCAGGTAGTTGCGCTGGCTGAGTAGCAAGCGCATAAGTGATAACGCAAGGAAGAAGAGAGGAGAAACCCATGGCAGAGGAAAAGAGTCCCTCAGTTTTGGGCAAGGTCGGTAAAGACCTTCTAAAGGCGTTTAACACTGGTGTTTCGTACTTTATTCCTATTGTCGTAGTTGGTGGAGTCTTCTTGGCTTTCTCGCTAGCTACAGGAACTGCAGGAAAAGACGGTATTGAAGTCACCAATCCTTTGATGCAGAGCCTTAACCTTATTGGTATGGCCGGCATCAAGATGATGATTCCTGTCCTTGCTGCTTACATTGCCTATTCTTTGGGCGGAAAGCCTGCTCTGGCACCTGGCTTTGTCCTTGGTTACCTGGCAAGCAATCCTGTTCCTGTAGGCGAGGTTCAGGTTTCTACTGGTTTCTTGGGCGCAATGGTCCTTGGCGTTGCTGCTGGCTACCTTGTCCAGTGGATGAAGAGCTGGAAGGTCAATAACACCATCCGTACCATCATGCCAATTCTGATCATCCCAAGCTTGTCTTCGCTTGCTCTTGGCATGCTTTACATCTATGTTTTGGCGGCTCCACTTGGCGCCTTCATGGACTGGCTGACAAACCTGCTTTCAAGCCTTCAGGGTGGCTCTGCAGTTGTTCTTGGTATTGTAATTGGCCTTATGACCGCATTTGATATGGGTGGCCCAGTTAACAAGACTGCTTCTACCTTCACCATGGCTCTTATGACCGCAGGTGTCTATGGTCCTAACGGTGCATTCCGTGTTGCAGTTGCTATTCCTCCACTGGTCTGCGGTGTTGCATCTCTTATTGCTCGCAGCAAGTTTGACGACACTGATAGGCAGATGGGTATCTCCGCAGTCTTCATGGGACTCATTGGTATTACCGAGGGCGCAATTCCCTTTGCTGTTAAGGATCTTGCACACACCCTTCCTGCAATCATGATTGGTTCTGCAGTTGGTGCTGGTCTTGCTGCTTGGCACGGTATTGAGTGCTTTGTTCCTCACGGTGGCATGATTGTTGCTGCAGCTACAAACAACATTGCCCTCTACACCCTTGATATGGCAATTGGTGTTGCAGTAGGTGTTGCAATTCTTGTTCTTACTAAGCCAAAGCTTGAGGACAACAAGTAATACACGGCGAGAAACGCATGTACCTTTTGGTCTTAGGCCATAAAAATTGAAGTTAAAAGGAGAGGGGCGTAGGGATTCAACCCCCACGCCCTTCTTATTACCAAGAAACACTCTTGGGAAGGGGTAAATATGGAAAAGCTACCAATCAAAAAAGCTGTTGAAGGGTTGCTTAAGCTTCAGGACACAGGAAAGTCCGCCACACTGTTAGGAATTGGACCAATGTCGCCCAACCTGCTCCAGGCAGCTTTTGAACTTGGTAGAGACTGCGATTTTCCTCTGATGTTTATTGCATCTCGAAACCAGGTTGATCTTGATGAACTTGGTGGAGGATACGTAAATTCTTGGGATCAGAAGCGTTTCTCGGAAGATATTGCTGAAGCAGCTCAGAAGGTTGGTTTTGACGGCCTGTATTATCTCTGTCGTGACCACGGTGGTCCTTGGCAGCGCGACGAGGAGCGCAACGCTCACCTTCCAGAAGATGAGGCTATGGAGCTTGCCAAGAAGTCTTATCTTGCCGACATGCTTAACGGCTTTGACCTGCTGATGATTGACCCAACAAAGGATCCTTTTGAGATTGGTAAGGTTATTCCGCTTGATGTGGTTCTTCGCCGTACGGTTGATTTGATTGAGTGGTGCGAGAAAGAACGTATTTCTCGCGGTCTTCCTGAGATTGGCTATGAGGTTGGTACCGAGGAAACAAATGGTGGCTTGACCTC
>CAUUGK010000101.1:0-3103 GCA_963544765.1 uncultured Atopobiaceae bacterium | reverse complement strand
CCAAGGAAGACTTCCTCAAGAGAAGCATTGCCTCGAATCTCGTCCGTTTTACCTGCGGCAAGAAGCTTGCCCTGACGAATAATTGCAATTTTATTGCAGAGTTTCTCGACAACCTCAAGAACATGTGACGAGAAGAACACGGCAGATCCGCGGTCGGCAAGCTCGTGCAGCATCTTCTTCAACTCGAAGCTTGCTGCTGGATCCAGGCCAACAAATGGCTCGTCCAAAATGATGAGCTTTGGCTCGTGGAGCAGAGCGGAAATCAAAACCAGCTTCTGCTTCATACCGTGAGAGTAGCTGCCAATAGCATTTGCCAGGGAATCAGTGATGCCCAAGCGATTGGCCAACGTAGTAATGCGCTCGACGCGGTTCTCCGCAGGAACGCCAAAGATGTCACTGACGTAATTGAGGTACTTAATGCCGCTCATGAACTCGTAAATGTCTGGGTTATCTGGGACGTAGGCGATGACCTGCTTTGAGCCAACAGGGTCAACCAGCACGTTCTTGGAGTCCACAAAAATGACACCGCCCTCAAATGGCTGAGCACCAACGATGGACTTGATAAGCGTTGTCTTACCTGCGCCGTTGTGGCCGATAAAACCGTAGATGTCGCCAGGCATAACGTCGAGCGAAAGATCAGAAACAGCTACCTTGGAGCCATACTTCTTGGTGAAATGTTGAACGCTCAGCACGGGAACAACCTCGCCAGGAGCCGCTGGTGTTGGGGCTGCTGGGGCCGGTGCAGCAGAAGCCGCAGGTGCAGCGGCGGGAGCTGCAGGTGCGGCTGCTGCGGCTGACGCGACGGGTGCTGCTGGTACAGAGGGAGCCGCAGGAGCAGCGGGAGCAGCGGGTGCGGGAGCCGCAGGAGCAGCGGGAGCGTTAGGAACAGGTGGCTGTGGGATGTTGTCGGCCATGTTAGTTTCCTTCTTCCAATTTATCTATCTTGTTCACACGAGTGTCTTGAGCTTTTGGAGATCGCTTTGCTCTTCTTAGGGCATCGCGAAGTATCCATTCTACCTGAGCGTTAGTTGAACGCATGTCATCTTGCGCCCAGCGTTCAACCGCCTCCCAGACTTCTGGAGCTACACGAAGTGGATATTGTTTGCGAGGTGCCATGGGTTTCTCGCCATGCTTTACTGCTGCAAGGAACCGGTATTAAGCACAGGCTGAGCCTCGGACTCGCCGCAGAGAACAACCATGAGGTTGGAGGCCATGACAGCCTTGCGGTCCTCGTCGAACTCAACAACGCCATTCTCGGAAAGCTGAGTGAGAGCCATGTCAACCATGGAAACGGCGCCCTCGACGATCTTTTTACGTGCAGCGATGATTGCCTCTGCCTGCTGGCGACGGAGCATTGCCTGCGCGATTTCAGGAGCGTAGGACAGGTGCGTGAGGCGAGCGTCGTCAACGGTGATACCAGCAACGGAAAGGTTGCGGCTCAGCTCGGACTGAAGCGCCTCGGAGACTTCCTCGATGTTGGAGCGCAGAGTAATTGCGGTGTTGGACTCGGACTCGTCCTCCATGTGGTCGTAGCTGTAGATGCTCGCGACATGCCTAAGCGCGGTCTCTGCCTGCATAGTAACGTAGCTGTCGTAGTCGTCGACGTCAAAAAGAGCCTTTGCGGTATCGCTCACGCGCCAAACAACAACCTCGGCGATCTCGATTGGGTTACCCATGCGGTCGTTGACCTTGAGGACTTCGCCGTTCAGCGTACGAGCACGGGTGGAAATGATGGAGGTGTGCACGTTTACACTGGGAGTAACGCCTGCAGCGAGAGAAGAGAGGTCACCCAGGTTTGTAGAAAGAGTCTTGGCGTAGTAAGGATTTGCCCAACGAAGACCCTCGTCCTTAACGGTACCAATATACTTACCAAACAGCACGCAAACCTTTGCTTGACCAGGCTGAAGGCTGAACAGGCCACTTGAAACAAACAGGCCAGCAAAGAAGAATACCAGCGCACCAATGATGCTTGGGAACGATGGGTCCAGGCGAGGATTTCTGTCTGCAGCGATAGCGCTGAGTACAAAATTAGCCAAAAACAGAGCTGCAACTGCAAAAAGAGCAATGGTAATCAGCAGGAACAGCCAACCACTCTTGGACTTAATGATTTTCTCGGTGCTCATAAGATCTCCTTTGTGACAATGAGCTTCATGTTGGCATCATTGTGATATCACATTGATTACAAGTCAATAGAAATTTTTATTTAAATATTGTTCAAAAATACCAGGTAAGGCGGTAGTTTTGTTGGCCTCGGCGCGCGGCGAGAGGTGAGCGGTGAGAAAAACGCTTGATGCGGCGCATGGCGAGAAGTTCGTCTCTTCGAGAAAAGTAACCGATCTGTAAGGCTTGGACTAAGCGCGCCTGATTTCTGCAAAGAATCTGTAACGTTTGCCTGAAAACATCAAAGAATCGGTGGATTCTGCCTGATTTCATCAAAGAATCTGTGTCCCAAACACAGATTCTTTGCACTTTTCAGGCAGACCTTTCGTGACGTGACTTTTGAATCCGAGGTTAGTTTCATGAGCACTCTTATGGAGCCTGATTTTCTCGCCATGTCTGAACGATTTGCCGGAAAAGTGCACCAAGTCTGAGCTATTTGCCGGTTTTGCTCGCCATGTCTGAGCTGTTTTACTCAGACTTGATGCGGTTTTCAGGCTCATAACTAGAGGCAATCAAAAGATGGTGGAGAATAGCTCGGTTGCACAAAAACACACCTCGGGAGAAGCCCCCAAGGTGTGTTCGGTGTGCACTATTGCCTGGTCGCAGCCCACGACGCGATGCGGCTTGCAGCCACGGCCGGCACGGCGTGCGTCACGCTAGTCGATACGAGCGTCTACCTCAAGCCAACCGAGCTGCTCGATGTTGCCCTTGACATGCTCGCAAGACTTGCGCCATGCCTCAATTTCGGAGTCGGAGAGCTCAGGCACAAAGACCTTCTCGACACCATTGGCGCCGATAACCGCAGGAAGTGAAGAGTAGAAGCCAGAAACGCCATACACGTCGTTGAGCAGCGTGGAGACTGGCGTGATCAGCTTGGTGTCGTGGACAATAGCCTTGATGACCTCGACAGCGCCGTTTGCAATGGAGTACTCGGTGCACTGCT
>CAUUGK010000100.1:0-3122 GCA_963544765.1 uncultured Atopobiaceae bacterium | reverse complement strand
CCAGCGTAACTGCTTCAATTATGTGTGGCGAGAAGTGCAAAGGAGTTACAAGGTTAATGTTGAGCGCACCCTGAGCTTGGAGCTCAAGCATCATCTGGGCAAGGCGCTCGGTTGTGACTGGCTTGCCAAAGCCCTCTTGCGAGATCTGGTGATTCTGGCAGAATACGCATCTGAGCGGGCAACCCGTGAAAAATATGGCGCCTGATCCAGCCTCGCCCGAGATGGGAGGTTCCTCCCAAAAGTGCAGTGCTGAGCGAGCCACGCGAATGGTGCTTGAAGCTCCACAAAGACCCGCTTTACCAGCATTTCTTTGAGCATGGCAACGCCTTGGGCACAGTTCACAGACGTCGTAGGCAGAAAACGTAAGGGTATCAGGTGATGGTGCACTACCCAAGGGTTTCTCGCCTCCCGTCGTATCTGCCCAGGCAGATGGTGGTATAAAAAACGCGCAGGGTCTCTGCGCGCGTCAAAGTCATGGTGGAGATAAAGGGATTCGAACCCTCGGCCTCTGCCTTGCGAAGGCAGCGCTCTCCCAACTGAGCTATATCCCCGTTGCGGTACTTATTGTGGCAATCAGACGCAGGTATGTCAATGATTATGCGAGCAGAATGAAGCGGCTGTAAGCTCGTGCCGAGGCTTCGCAGCGCTCCCGCGGGCCGTCGGGGTGATCACACGAGCCGACGAGACACTCCCGCGGACCGCCGAGGCAGAAAAATATCCTTCCCCGCAGTCATCTATGAACCCACCTTCATAAGGTGGGCGCCGCGCTCGGGCGTTCCAGCTTCCTTAACAACGAAGGATGCCTGTACTGAACACGAGATTAGGCTCCCTGAAAAAACTTGTCGGTTCACCCAGTTTAGACCGCGGGAAAAGGACAATTCTTACTATAAAGAAATTATTAAAAGATTAAAGTCTTGACTTGTTTTTTAATGAGCAGCACAATTAAATGGTATGGATTTTAGCAGCTAAATACTGTTTTTTTATTGGAGGGTATACGGCTTGAACCTCTGGGTAACCATGTTTTGTGTTTTCCTCTCAGCTGGTCTTGGTTCAGCTCTGATTACCCCTGCCGTTCGTCAACTTGCTTGGAAGCTTGAAGTTGTCGATAAACCCTCTGCTCGTCGAGTCAACAAAAAACCTATCCCTCGCATGGGCGGCGTTGCAATTTTCTTTGGATTAGCTGTTGCTATGTTGGTGCGTTATGGCGTTGAAGCAATCCTTGGACATGCCGAGATCAACCTTTCTTCTCGCTATTATCTCAACGTCAATTTTTGGATTGTTGGCGCTGCATTTGTGGTCATTTTCTTGACCGGACTGCTTGACGACATTTTTTCTCTCAAACCAATTCAGAAACTTGCTGGTCAGGTAATTGCGGCAAGCATTGCAGCGGCAGGCGGCCTGATTATTGGTAACGTGGTTGACCCGTTTTCTGCATACGGCTTTGTGGATCTTGGATGGCTTGCCTATCCAGCAACTGTCATCTACCTGGTCGCTTATGCCAACATTATTAACCTAATCGACGGCCTTGATGGACTTTCTGCAGGTATTACTTGCATTGCTTCTACCACTATGTTTGTACTTTCCATTTGGGCAGGCAGAATTGACGCTGCTCTCTTAAGTGCGGCAATCGCAGGTACCACGCTTGGGTTCTTGGTTCATAACTCATATCCTGCAACTATTTTCATGGGCGATTCTGGTTCGCTGACCTTGGGATTTGCCCTGGGAACAATTTCGCTTTTGTCCGTCACTCGTTGGGCAGGACTCACAACCATCATTGTTCCTCTCGTCGTTGCAGGTATTCCAATTATTGATACGTTCTCGGCAATTGTCCGCCGTACCCGCGCGCATGTTAGTTTTGCTACTGCCGACCGCGGACACATCCATCACCGCTTAATGGCTCACGGTTATAATCAGCGCCAAGCGGTACTTTTGATGTACGGTTGGACTGCCCTTCTGTGCGTTGGCTCGCTCATTATGACGCAGGTCAATACGCTGCCTCGTATTGCAATTTTTGTCATGCTACTTACCATGTCTGCTTTCTTTGCAAAGTACCTGCACCTCTTTGAGCCTGTTCTGCTTCACCATACTGATCCAAAGACTGGTGAGGACGAACTCATTACCCCTAAAGATCCAGGCTTCGATGAAGAAATTAAGCAGCTCCATGAAGAAGAGCATGAACACATCGAAGAGCTCATTCACAGAGATTATAAGAGCGAATAACCTGGGGAAACGACTGCTCGCAAGCCAACTTTCCGTGAACTCGCGGTTTCGTTTACGTGAGCTGTGGCTGCGGCTGCGGCTGCGGCTGCACGGGTTTCTCGCCAGGTACTCCATAACAACGCACGCGCCTAAAAAGTGCAAAGAATCTGTACTTTAGATACAGATTCTTTGACAAAATCAGGCAAATCCACAGTTTCTTTTGCATTTTTAGGCTTGAATTCTCATTGCTAGTGCAACAACAAAAGACAAGGTAGTGACCCATGGGTCTACAATGGCGCTTACGACAACGTTCATTGAAAGGATTTCCATGGGTCACTATAGCCATCTTAGCATTGAAGAGCGCGAAGACATTATGGTCTGGTGGAAAAATCATGAAAGTATAAGCCAGATTGCTCGTAAGCTCGGACGAAACAAATCAAGTATTTCACGGGAGATTAAAAGAAACGGTTGGACAATTATTGGAGTGGCGCATCTTTGTTACAGAGCCTCGACTGCTCAGAGAAAAACCGATGCTCGACGCCAGGCTTGCAAGAAACGCACCCTACTCGATGATCCAAGCCTTCGTGCACGTATTGTCTTTCTTATCTGTAGTCGCCACTTCTCACCTGAGCAGATTGCAGGCAGACTACACTTAGAACTTTCCTACGCTCCTGTCAGCTGTAGCACTATATATAGAGCCATACACTCAGGAAAACTAGACTGTGAACTTCCAGGTGTACAGTCTGTACGTAGAAGACTTAGACACCGAGGTAAACGACGGCATACAAAACACCTCATAGAGCGCAGAGGCAAAATACGAATAACTCATGAACTTATTGAAAGACCAAAAGAGGTTGCAGAACGCCTTCGCATTGGAGACTGGGAAGGAGATACCGTCATCGGTAAGGCCAAAGGGCCACG
Organism: uncultured Atopobiaceae bacterium; assembly: GCA_963544765.1. Classification (GTDB taxonomy): domain Bacteria; phylum Actinomycetota; class Coriobacteriia; order Coriobacteriales; family Atopobiaceae; genus Lancefieldella. The sequence continues at coordinate 2 of CAUUGK010000100.1, read as the reverse complement.
CC
>CAUUGK010000099.1:0-3157 GCA_963544765.1 uncultured Atopobiaceae bacterium | reverse complement strand
TTTGCCTTCTTTCCACAACTCTTTAGCGAGAAACCCGTGTGATTTAACCGTTTTGCAAAAAGAGAGACAAGGAATGTCTGCGACAAAGATATCGATGCAGGTTATTACAGAGTTACGTGCTCAAACATTACCTCTCAAAAAATTTTAAAAAAGTTTGTATACCTCATGCGATGAGGGGAATATATAAGCTAACTAGTAATCATTCCTATTTATAGGAGTCGATAGAAAGGTTTAACCATGTTAAATGACAAGCTCAATGTTCTTCTCGCTAACTATGCTGTTGAGGCTCATAAGATTCACAACTTCCATTGGTACGTCAGCGGTCCTTCATTCTATAACGTCCACACTGACCTCGACGAGGTTTACGGCGCGATGTACGACCAGCTTGACGAGGTTGCCGAGCTCATTCTGATGAACGATGGCTCTCCACTGGGCTCTATGGATTCCTTCCTCAAAAACGCAACTCTTTCCGAGGCTGCAGAGGGATTCAAGAATCCCCAGGAGATTTACCAGGCCATTCTTGCTGACTACGAGGCAATCCGCGCTTTTGCGTCAGAGATCAAAAAAGACGCAGACGCTGAGGAGAACTTCCTTGTTTCCGCAGCAATGGACGAGCACATTACTCTTCTCTCCAAGACCATTTGGATGATTAAGCAGTCCAACAAGTAAGTTTGACAAATACCCAGCCGGTTTCAACGACCGGCTAAATCTTGTGTTTCTTTCTTTCCCATATGAACTGAAAATGCCGTCGGGTTCCTGGCGGCGTTTTTTGTAGCTCACTTGATTCAAAAATTGGTGTAAGTATGTGCTGAGAAGAACGGTTTTGATCAGATAGACACATAATTACCCTGGTTTTGGATTAATCGACTCTGAAAAAATCTACAAGGCGTTCCATGACCAGATTAACTGTCCAACGTGGTGGACACATGACCGTATTTCAATAACTACTATCAGCACTGTAGTAAGTGTTCTTGTTCGAAAAGGCGTTTAACAGACAAAAGACACATCAAACATAGGAGGAATTATGTCTTTAACACGTCGCGAGTTCATTTATGCAGGTGCTTCTAGTTTGTTTGCTCTTGGCTTGGCGGGTTGCGGAAACAGCGGCACAACATCCACATCTACTTCTGATGCGCAGAAGGAAGAGCCAAAGAAGTCAGAGGAGAAGCAGCCAGAAAAGTATGAGGTGACTATTGGCACTCTCACACAAATCGCTGATTATACGGGCAATCCAGCTGCAAAGATTACGTTTAATTTCACAAACAACTCTGATGAGACCGCTGCCTTTATGAGTTCAGTACGCGTCGAAGTGTATCAGGATGGCCAGCAGCTTGAAAATGCAGTTTCTAGCGATGTTAATTGGGAAAGCTCTATGACAAAGATTAAGACTGGAACAAGTCTTGATGTTGAGCAAGCTTACAAGCTCATTAGTTCGTCTGATGTTGAGGTTGAAGTGTATCCACTCTTTGGTAAGGATAAGCTTGCTGCTCAGACGTTTAGTTTGCAGTAAGTGCGTCATCATGATTAGGTAGTTACTTAAAGAGGGCTACCATCAGGTAGCCCTCTTTTAGTTTGCGTTGGCGAGAATAACGTCACACTTGAATGATCTTCTCGCTAAATGTTGGGTTTCTCGCTAGATATTGAACTTAATAGGTAGGGTTCTCTACCTCAACCTTGTCGACTTCCTGGAATGGAGCAAGGGTTGAGACCATGACGATTGGCTCGTCGTAAGGGTTGTTGACGTAGTGGACCTCGCCGGGCTCAATGTGGATGAAGTCGCCAGCCGAGAGAGTGTGGACCTCGCCGTCTACCACAATGTCAATCTTGCCCTGGAGGATGTGGAAGTTCTCCTCCATGATGTTGTGGTAGTGGGCCTGGAAATCCTGGCCAGGCTGGAACTGGACCATGGCATAGTTCATGCGAGGACCCTTCATCAGGTACTTAGGGCCGTGATCTCCGCACCTGTACTCAAAATCGTTCTCGTTGACAATAAACATCTTGCTTTCCTTTCAGGCGCAACTTTTGATGCGACCAAACGTTTTTCTTGCGTGCCTCGCTGCGGTTACCGTGCGGGGACGACATCTCGTGCGTTACCGAGCGCCTTCGCGGCGCAGCGGGAGACCCAGCGCTTACAGGCCAGGTGCTCTCCACATGCTCTTGACCTTGCCCTCTTCTGCAAGCTCAAGCTGACTCTTGTAAACATCCTTCCACTGGACATACAGCTGGTCGTAAACAGCCTTGTTGTCGGGGTTAGGGGAGAATGTCTTATCCCATTTAACAACGCGCTTTGCGCCCTCGGCGATGCTTGGGTAGATGCCCACGCCGTAGCCTGCAAGAACAGCGGCGTTGTCGCAGGTACAACGGGTGCGAGCCCGCACGACCTCTGGGCACGAAAGTGCTGCTCACACGTGGCTTTCTCATGTGGCGAGAAACATACTGACCTTGAGCTGGTAATCCGTAAGGATTACCAGCTTTTTTCTGTAACGTGTTTGCGTTGGGTTTTAGGCTTGGCATAAAATGGCGAGGTTATAGTAGGTCTTGCTGGGGAATCGTATAGCTTTTAGTCAAGATAACCAGGAAACCAGAGCATCCTGCCTGACGGCTAAGCGGTCTCACTAACCGATATACATTTCTATGCATAAACTTCATCTAATATGCTGAATAATGTATAGAGAAATATAAAGAATTTAACTATAAGTAAATTCCGCTGCTAAGGAACACACCTATGACAGATATTCTGCTCAATTACGGCCATATTACACATCAAATGAAGATAATCTGCACGTTTTAGCTATTTTCGGCGTCATGTATACGTCTTTTTGACAGATTATCTGTCATAGGTGTGTTTTGGATGTTCGAGATTTGCTTCCTAAGTCGATGACGAGAAGCCCCGATTTTTTCACAAGCTGTGTACCTGCGGTTTTATGTGATTGCATATTTTATAAGTTTGGATATGTATATAAAAAGTTTCATGGCATCTTTTGGGTCGCCCTTGAGCCACATTCAAGATGTATTTAAGATCCATTGCCATTGTCGTTGCCACTTCCATGATATTCGTAGAAATTCAAAAAATATTTGAGCAGCTGTTTGTAACCCTTCCCTGAAAATTTAAATCAGCTTAACAGCGATTTAACACCCCTTCTGTTGTACTAGAGCC
>CAUUGK010000098.1:0-3165 GCA_963544765.1 uncultured Atopobiaceae bacterium | reverse complement strand
GGCCTGTTATCAAGTGCAGAAGGAAGTCTAAATCCGTGATCTACCAGCGTAACCTTACGAGACCTATCACCCTCATACATACCTCTAATTTGAGGAACCGTAACGTGTGACTCATCAATGATGCAAATCATGTCTTTAGGGAAATAATCAATGAGCGTATAGGGAGGCTCACCGGGAGCACGCCCATCTAAATGGCGCGAGTAGTTCTCAATACCATTGCAATAACCCATAGTCTCAAACATCTCTAGATCATAGTTTGTCCTCTGAGCAAGACGCTGAGCTTCTAGCAATTTATCGTTTTCTTTAAGCTCTTTAACACGAGCTTCCATCTCTTCCGAGATGGTTGTAAGAGCATGGGTAATCTTTGGACGCTCAGTAACGTAGTGAGATGCTGGCCAAATTGGAATTGCATCAAACTCTCTAAGCACTTCTCCCGTTACATTGCTAACCTCTGAAATACTTTCTACTTCATCACCAAAGAACTCAATACGCAGCGGATTTTCTGCATACGGCGGAAACACATCAACAACGTCTCCACGAACCCTAAACATACCGCGCTGTAGATCGTAATCATTTCTATCGTACTGGACATCAATAAGATCTTTAATAAAATCATCGCGCTCAAGAGGAACGGATTTATCTACATTAGGTGCAAGACCTGCATAATCTTGAGGGCTGCCAATACCATATATACACGATACAGATGCAACTACAATGACATCTCGTCTAGATAGAAGCGATGAAGTTGCCTGGTGACGGAGCTTCTCTACCTCTTCGTTGATGGAAGCATCTTTTTCTATGTACGTATCAGACTGCGGAACATATGCCTCTGGCTGGTAGTAGTCATAATACGAGACAAAGTACACAACAGCGTTGTTAGGAAAGAGCTCCTTCATCTCTGAAGCAACCTGTGCAGCCAGCGTTTTATTGGGCTCCATAATAAGCGTGGGGCGGTTGAGCTTCTCGATAGTTTTAGCCATAGAGAAGGTCTTACCCGAACCCGTAACACCTAAGAGCGTCTGGTACCTGAGCCCGTCTTCAATTCCTTGGGCAAGCTTTTCTATTGCCTGTGGCTGATCACCTGCGGGTTCAAAAGGAGATACTACCTGAAGCTTCTCTTCTCCTACTTCACGACCAAATCGGCGCAGTTCAGCACCTATATATTCTTTATGTTGATCTTCAGCATGAGATGCATCCATGAGATTCTCCTTTTCTTGTGAAAGTAGTATACCCCACTTCTCAAAACTGAAACACTTGTTCTATACTATTTATAAATTGCAGTATAGTTTCAAAGTGTGACGGGTAATAAATACATTACCTATATGCGCTAAACTAGCATTTAAATAAATAAGTTACATCAGATAAAGGGGATACCTTGGGCGTCTCAGATCTTTTCTCTCTAAATAAAGCTTCAAAGCAACCTCAGGGTTCTATCCTAGAGAATATTTTACTGCGCTCAAATAATGTCATTGCCGCTCTTAAAGACCTTGTTGCAAACAATCAGATTGCAGAGGCTGGTCTTCAAGAGATGCTGATGCGCTCTAAAAATCTCGAGAATACCAATCTGCCCAAGGGCGATGTTCATAAGCTGGACAGAACGGGTCGCTGGTGGTTCAACGCTAACACACTGGAGTGCGCACCAGAAGAGTATGATGCTTTTATTGCAACAGAAGCAATCCTCAACATTTCACAAGATGTTGAAGCCCTAAAGAATACACATGCTTCTGAGACAGATCTTCAGCTTGTTCGTACTACCCTCTCGCAGGTAGCAAGTCTCATGCCCAAGTCAGCTTCTCTTTCTGAGCAAGTTGCTCCTTTTAGCGGTAACGCTGATGGCAGCTCAGACTGGATGAAGCGTCTCTGGTTTGCCAACTATGTTGAGAACACGCCATTCCCTTTTAGAATGGTGTATAACTTCTCCTACAATCCACAACTTGATATTTTGGTATTTGAGTTCTTTGTAGCTCGTCCTCGCTGCTTTAGCTTCTTATCTGCAGAAAAGGCAGAGCAAATTGCAGCGGCACGCGCTTACGCGCTGCGTACGTCTCTTTGCGTGGCTCGCATGGCACTTCAAAGCTGCAAAATCTCTCGAGTCTGCATCAATGGCAGCCTGCGTGGAGAAGAGCGCATTGTCCTATCTATGGACTTAAACGAGGCTGCCCTTGCTCGCCTCCTGCCTACTGCAGCAAACACTCAAATTGACGGAAACAGCTTCCCACAAGATCCAGCACTCAGGGTTTCTTTTGACCCTGAAGGTTGGTTTAGCGAGGTTGAGCCTTTTATGAAGCCAACAGATGAGTGGGTTTCTCCTCGTAGCTTCTTTGAAATGCCAGACCTGTCTGATCGTCCTTGTTCACCAGCAGTTACTGCTGTTTGTGGAGCCCAAAAAGTAAGCGATCTTGGGTACTCTGAGGCATCTCACCGCATTAGACTTTGGAACACCACTCTCAACAACATTCCAAAAGATTCTTCTACTGCAGATGCAGTTGGTAAATTTGAGGAAGCAAAAGCTTCAACTTCTGATATTTACGCCATTGAAGGCTTTGATAGAGTCATCCATGGCTTGGTTGAGGGTACCATCGATTTCTCGGACAGAAGGTCTATGGCTGAGAAATTCCTCTTTGGTTCGCCTTTGCAAAAAACGCTTCAATCCATAAATAACATCATGGATGGAGAGCCAGATGCAGACGCTCTAGAAAAGGTGCTTACAGAGCTTGAGTCTCAGGTTTCACCAACCCTTGATATGGGTCTCTATCTGGATGACTCTGATTCTATCTACAGATATTTTGATTCCCTCTCAGAGCGCGTAGCTTATAACCTTGCATTCCCCAATGAGCCAAGAAAACTAGTGCTTATTCCAGACACCTATTTTATGTCTTTAGCAAGAATGGCTCGCGCCTACAACCTGCTTGAACAGCCAGAAAAAGCAGAACGCTATGCACAAGAAGCCCACAGAATCTCTCCTTTGGGAATTGATGCAACGCTGCTATTGGTAAGAACATTAGAAGACCAGTCAAAAGTCTTTGAGGCTGCAAAGCTGCTCAAAGACCTTATCGCACACCTTTTCTCCAGCTCAGATGCTGCTCTGGTGTACTATCGCCTGGCCTATATGGAGTGGAAGCTAGGACGCTCTGACCTTTGTGCAGCTTGCTATCAAATGGCAAT
>CAUUGK010000097.1:0-3204 GCA_963544765.1 uncultured Atopobiaceae bacterium | reverse complement strand
GCAGAATCTTCCGTTGCAACTGGAGTGCCAACTTCAGAATCTTCATCAAATACAAGGCCACAAGCAACTCGTACCTTGTGATCAATCTCTTCCATGAGATCTGGATTGGCAGTAAGGAAAGATTTTGCTGCTTCTCTACCCTGGCCAAGACGCTCACCCTCATAGGTAAACCAAGCTCCAGACTTGTTGACAATCTCAAAATCAACAGCCATATCAAGAATGGAGCCTTCTTTAGAGATGCCCTGACCATACATAATGTCAAACTCAGCAACCTTAAAAGGTGGAGCAACCTTGTTCTTTACAACCTTAACGCGAACACGGTTACCAACGTTTTCACCGTTAACCTTAATGCTGTCAACGCGGCGAATGTCCATACGGACAGTGGAGAAGAACTTAAGAGCCCTACCACCGGAAGTGGTTTCTGGGCTACCAAACATAACGCCAATCTTCTCTCTGAGCTGGTTAATGAAAATACAGAGCGTATTTGACTTTGAAAGAGAGCCAGCTAACTTACGAAGAGCCTGACTCATAAGACGAGCCTGAAGACCAACGCTAGAATCGCCGATTTCTCCCTCAATCTCTGCACGAGGAACAAGAGCAGCAACGGAGTCTACAACCACAACATCAATTGCGCCTGAGCGAACAAGCATGTCACAGATCTCTAGGGCCTGCTCACCAGTATCTGGCTGAGAAATTAAAACATCGTCAATATCAACACCAATACGAGCCGCATAGCCTGGGTCCAGTGCGTGCTCTGCGTCAATAAAAGCTACAACGCCGCCCAATGCCTGAGCTTCTGCAAGAATTTCTAGTGAAAGAGTTGTCTTACCAGAAGACTCTGGACCATAGATTTCTACGATACGACCGCGAGGAACACCGCCAATACCCAATGCGGCATCAAGAGCAAGTGAGCCAGTTGGAATAGCCTGAATATCAAAGGCAGGACCACCCTCACCTAAACGCATAATTGCGCCAGCGCCAAATTTTTTCTCGATCTCTGCGGTAGTTGAAGAGATAACCTCATCCCTCTCATCACCAGTAGTACGAGCTTTGATCTCTTTTGAAACTGCCTTTTTAGCCATGAATACTCCTTGCTCTTTCTGATACCACGATAATATAAGAACAGACGTTCTATGTCAACGTCAAACATATACTCTATAGAGGGAATTTGTCTGAATTCTTACCTCTCTTTTTCCGCTTTTGAGCAGCAAATTTCTTCTGAATTATCAATTTGTCTGTATAAGTCCTGCAAAGTCGCATAAAAAAGAAGTCCAAAACTGATTTGTTTTGGACTTCCCTATTAAAATCAAATTTTAAGCCTTCACAATTGCTTCATGAATCAATTGCAAAGCTTGTAAAACTGCAGCTTCTCGCACCTGTTCTCTATTACCAGAAAAATGTTTACAGACCGTATGGGTAAAGTTTTTGCTGTTAATACCAAACCAAACCGTTCCAACTGGTTTACCAGGCTCTTCTCCTGTTGGACCAGCTATTCCTGTGACGGAAACCGCAATGTCTGAGCCAATAACTTCTCTAACACCCGAAGCCATCTGAGCAGCACAGGGTTCAGAAACAGCGCCAAGGGACGGCTCTTCAAAAATATCCTTTGAGACACCCAATACCTTCTGCTTAATCTCAATGGTGTAGCTCACAACAGAGCCTTTAAGCACGCTCGACGATCCAGAAATGGCAGTAAGAGCACCTGCAACAAGTCCTCCCGTACAAGACTCGGCAGAAGCTACGGTTAGACCAGCCTCAAGAGCCTCTGAAACAACTTGTTGAGCTTCTGCAAGAACTTCAGATGAAAACATATGAATCACAACTTTTCATTAAGCACAAAACCGTTTGACCTGCACATGAGCTTATCTTATACAAATATGGCGCCTCAGAGAGACGCCATCTTGTTAAACTTCAGCAATGTATTGCCAAGACTTTACAAAGTAGTCAATTCCTGACCAGGCCGTAAGAACTACTGCAACCCACATAGATGCGTTAAAGATAAAAAGTAAAACGTCCTGAATCATTCCACCAGGAATGCTAGGCAAAAAGAGCAAGCCGCAGATAGCAACCATAGTTGTTGCAGTCTTCCATTTACCCAAGTCAGACGCGGCAATAACAACGCCCTTTGATGCGACAACCATTCTAAGGCCAGATACCAAAAACTCTCGCGCAACAATCACTAAGAGCACCCAGGGAGAAACCATGTGCCACTCAAGGAGTACAAAAAGAGCCACAACAACAGCGAGTTTATCGGCAATTGGATCTAAGAACTTACCAAAGGTAGTAACTTCATTTCTACTGCGCGCAAGGTAACCATCAAGCTTATCGGTCAAAGAAATGACAACATAGCCGATAAAGACAAGAAAAGCTCCGAGGTTAAAACCAGGTGTTGCCAGAGAATCGGCCAGAGATACGCCTAAAAGCTGTGCAAGAAGAAGCCAAAAGGGTACCAGCACCACTCGAGCACAGGTAACAATATTTGCAGGTGTCCAAATTGTCTTTGATGACATGACCTATCCCCAACTAAACGGTTTTCTCGCCAGACTGCGTGTCTGTAGTGTCTACAATCTCGCCAATCATTTCATAGCAGAAAGAATCTACCAAGTCACAAAGGACAATATCTCCAACCGCAGCCTCTCCCTCTGCAATATGAACAGCGCCATCGCAGTCAGGAGCCTGGAACCACGTGTGGCCGATAAGCTCAGTACCCTCGTCGGATTCTTCAATTCCGTCAATAATGACCTCACAGCGCTCACCAACGTGACGGGCAGTTGCGGCAAAGCCAAGCTGCTCTACAAGGTCAAGCAGACGCTGCGTGCGTTCAATCTTTACCTCATCGGGGACCTGATCGGACATCTTTGCGCCTAGAGTTCCCTCTTCTGGCGAATAGGTAAAGACAGACGTGTAGTCAAACTCCTGCTCCTGAATAAAGTCGTAGAGTTCATCTGATTCATCATCAGTTTCGCCCGGGAAACCACACATGCCGGTAGTGCGCAAAACCATGCCAGGAATCTCAGATCTGAGGCGATCAAAGAGCTCACGAAGCTCCTGTGTAGAGCCAGAACGACCCATACGCTTAAGAATACGCTCGTTGCAGTGCTGAATTGGAATATCAATGTAAGGCAGAACCTCAGGTGTATCGCGAATAGTGCTGATAAGCTCATCGGTCATACCTTCTGGCTGCAGATACAAAACGCGAATCCA
>CAUUGK010000096.1:0-3353 GCA_963544765.1 uncultured Atopobiaceae bacterium | reverse complement strand
TGGGCTGGCTCGCCCTTCTCGGCAAATGCTGGTGCACGCCTCACTGAGGTGACAAAGTGAATGTTACCGCGGCCACCATTGCCACCAGGAGCAACAACTACCTGCTCGCCGGGAGAAGTAAGATCAGCAATCTCGTAGAGTGGCTCTTGCGTTTCTGGATCAAGCTCGCGCACAACAGTTCCCAGGGGCACCTTGAGCAGCAAATCCTGTCCGTCAGAACCATGACGACGAGCACCCTTACCGTGAGTGCCGCGCTCGGCCTTAAAGTGATGCTTGTAGCGGTAATCAATCAGGGACGAAAGCTGCGCGTCTGCAACAATGACAACATTGCCGCCGTGACCACCGTCTCCGCCGTCTGGACCGCCTTTTGGTACATATGCTTCTCGGCGAAAAGACATGCAGCCTGCGCCGCCGTCTCCACCTTTAACATTGATATGACAAAGATCAGTGAAAGTTTCCACGTGTCCTCCTTCTAATACCTTAATGTTACGGCATTTACCAGCGAAGCACAGTGAAAACGCGAGAAGTTCTTATGAGAACACGAGGACAACAACAATTATCGACACACCAAAAGCCATCAATGCAAAATCAGTTGGAGCCAAAGGATAGCGTTTAAATGCAGATGAAGCGTTCCTTAAATAGAAACCTCGCTGCTCAGCCGCAAGTGCCGAAGCATCAGCTTTTTTAACGGAACTTACCAGCAAAGGAACAATCAAAGGCATGGTGAGCTGGAGCTTCTTAATTGGATTTTTGGTATCAAACTCAACGCCACGAGCCATCTGAGCCTCCATGATATGGTTCATCTCGGAAGCAAAGACAGGCACAAAGCGCAAAACCGTTGCAATGGTGAATGCATAAGGATAAGGAACATGCGCAACTTCTACCAGCGCATTCATGAGGTCTTCTACACGCATAAGCGAAAGCATAGAAAGTAGCGGCAGTGCCAGCGCAATTGTTTTTAGGGCGACGTTAAAGCCGCGCTCCAAACCACCTACCGTGATGAATAAAAAGAGCGTTTGACCAGCAGGGGCAACAAGTGTCTGTACAACGCACAAGATAAGACCTAAGACAGCAAAGCCAAATACCAGCTTAAAAGTCTTCTGAGCGTTCTGCGAGATAACTCCCACAAGAATGGTGAGCGCGAGCACCGCAAGTACCTCAATCGTTCCCTGTGCGGCAAAGGCGGCCACAAAGAGCTCAAGCGCAAACACAAGCTTGGCCACAGGATTTGCCTTATGAAGGAAGCTTGTTCCTTCGGTGTAATCAATAACACTACCCACGAGGAGCCTCCTTACCATTAAGCGTGGCTGCAATACGAGCAATCTCAAACTGATGCTGCAATGCCCCAAGCACCTCTGAAGCACTGCTAAGTCCTGCAAAGGAAGGATCCACATGCTCCCCTACAAGCTTTGACAGCTGAATCATCTGAGGAGCCTCAACATACGCTTCTTTCAAAACCTCATCTGTCGAGAAGATCTGTGTAACTTCCCCATCATCTAACACGCTGCCATGCGCCATAACGACAATTCTTGTGGCAAAGTCCAGCACAACCTCCATGTCATGACAGACCATAAGAACTGCACAGCCCTTCTCGCACAGTGATTTGACCATATTCATGACCTGCATACACTCTTTGTAATCCAGACCCGAAGTTGGCTCATCAAGCACAAGAATATCTGGCTCGCAGGCAACCACAGATGCAAGCGCAACCATCTGACGCTGTCCGCGAGAAAGCATAAACGGAGACGCATCTGCATCAAGCCCCATGCGATCAATTACTTCAAGCGCTTTCTTGCGAGCATCTTCTGCAGACACAGCCTTGAGCTCAAGACCAAACGCAATCTCCTCAAGAACGCTCTCTTTACAGATCTGATAATCGGGATTTTGGAACAGCGTAGAGACGTGCTGAGCAATCTGCGACGTCTTCCAATCCTTGCACGATGCACCCTTAAGGTGAATGTCTCCAGATCGAGGACGCAACAGGCCATTTACCAACTTAGTTAGAGTTGTTTTACCTGCACCGTTTTGGCCGACAAGTGCCACAAGCTCGCCAGGATGCAAGCTGAGGGAGATGCGCTCAACGCCATCAGTACTATCCTGATATTTGAAAGTGGCATCAATAACATCAAGAACAGACTGACTGCTTGGCTGGTCAGTGTCTTGAAGAACACCAATTCTGTCAAAAGGGCCGCTCGATTCAGCAATCACAGGACCATCTATTTTTGGAAGATATGTCTCCCCTGCTAACTCAACGTCATTAGTAGCTAATGGTTCAGAGTCCTCTGTAAGGGAAATGTTGCGATGCTGGAGAGCGCCTACACAGCACGAAAGCTGCTTGGCGGCTGACTGAACTGACAACGCAGTTTCATCGCAGACAGCTCTGTCCGCCTCAGATAATAAGTGAGCATACTCAGGCTGATGAGAGAGCTCATGGACGCCCTTTGAGACGCGCACGCAACGAGGAACATCAACGCCAACCTCTTGCAGCAAATCTACCTGAGAAAACACTTCCTCACCACTACCGTATGCACAAATGGAGCCCTTGTCCATAACGGCAATCTTTGAGCAATACTTAGCGAGAAGACCTACTTTTTGCTCAATCACCACAACCGTAATGCCTTTGGTTTTGTTGAGCTCTGAAAGGGTCTGGAAGATTAACTCGGACGACATTGGATCTAAGGCCGCTGTTGGCTCATCAAGCACCATAACTTGTGGCTGAAGCGCCAAAAGTGCTGCTATAGCAACCTTTTGCTTCTGTCCACCAGAAAGAGAGGCAATCTCTCTAAAGCGGAGGTTTGCAATACCAACTGTCTCTAGAGCATAGGTAATGCGCTCTGGAATCTCTGCATGAGGAACTGCAAAGTTCTCGAGACCAAAAAGAAGTTCATCCTCAACAATTGAAGCAACCATTTGCGCGTTAATATCCTGGGTTACAGAACCCACAATTTTAGAGATATCAGTCAGCGCAACTGTGCAGGTATCCATTCCAGCAACAAGAATCTTTCCAAAGAAACTTCCTCTGAAGTGATGAGGAATAGCGCCAGAAAGCGCAAGAGCAAGCGTGGACTTGCCTGCGCCAGAAGGACCAACAATACCTACAAAGTCACCCTCCTGAACGCTCAGTGACAGCTCATTCAGAGCATGCACCGAGCTATCAGGATAGCTATAGGACACAGATTGAACTTCAATAATAGACACAGTGTTCTCCAGGAAATAAGTGCGTATCTAAGAACTTATCGACCCAAAACCTTCTTAAGAGGAGCCGCAAGAACCTGAACAACAATAGCATTAAAGAATGCGGTTCCCACGATGACAGGAAGCATTACGTAGAAAAGCTCAATAGTTGCACCCTT
>CAUUGK010000095.1:0-3391 GCA_963544765.1 uncultured Atopobiaceae bacterium | reverse complement strand
GTTGTGCCTGCCCAGGTGCGCTGGTAGGCAAGAGGCTTGGCCAGGCGCACGGTGATTGATTTAGGTGCGCCGTTTGAGGCGAGAAATGCACGGCTAATGTTGACAATCTTCTGACCGCGCCAGCGCATGACCAGGCGAGGGTCCTCGGTGACCGTAGCCACAATGGTTGCCTCGAGGTTTTCTTCGCGGGCATATGCGCAGAATTGTTCGACGTCTTTTGCCTCAAGCGCAACGGCCATGCGCTCCTGAGACTCGGAGATTGCCAGCTCAGTGCCGTCAAGACCGTCGTACTTCTTGGGAACAGCATCCAGGTTGACATCAAGGCCGTCGGCGAGCTCGCCAATAGCAACAGACACGCCGCCTGCACCAAAGTCGTTGCAGCGCTTGATGAGCTTGCAAGCGTCTTCACGGCGGAAGAGGCGCTGAAGCTTGCGCTCAACAGGGGCGTTGCCTTTCTGAACCTCGGCACCGTCGCGCTCAATAGAGCCAGCATCGTGGGCCTTTGAAGAGCCGGTTGCGCCACCAATACCATCACGACCAGTGCGGCCGCCGAGAAGGACGATGATGTCGCCATCTTCTGGACGCTCGCGGCGGACGTGGCTTTGAGGAGTTGCGCCTACAACGGCACCAATCTCCATGCGCTTTGCAACATAGCCTGGGTGGTAGAGCTCAGAAACCTGGCCCGTAGCAAGACCAATCTGGTTGCCGTAGCTGGAATAACCTGCAGCTGCTGTGCGAACGATGGTGCGCTGGGGAAGCTTTCCAGGAAGAGTCTGGGAAACAGGAACAGTTGGGTCTGCAGCGCCTGTGACACGCATTGCCTGGTAGACGTAGCTGCGGCCAGAAAGGGGATCGCGGATAGCGCCGCCGATGCAGGTAGCTGCGCCACCAAAAGGCTCAATCTCGGTTGGGTGGTTGTGAGTCTCGTTCTTAAAGAGGAAGAGCCAGTCTTCATCTTTACCGTCAACGTCTACCTTGACCTTTACGGTGCAGGCGTTAATTTCTTCTGACTCATCAAGATTGGTGAGGACGCCCTTCTCGCGAAGGTACTTTGCACCAATAGTTGCCATATCCCAAAGAGACACGGCACGATCTTCTCGCCCAAGCTCTTTGCGCATGGAGAGATACTTCTCAAACGCGGCCTTTACCAGGTAATCATCAATCTGCACGCCGGTAATTCCGGTGTTAAAGGTGGTGTGGCGGCAGTGGTCAGACCAGTAGGTGTCAATGACGCGAATCTCAGTGATGGTAGGATCGCGCTGCTCATCGGTGAAGTACTGCTGGCAGAAGGTGAGGTCAGCCAGGTCCATAGCAAGGCCGTGAGAAGCAATGAACTCCTTGAGGCCTTCTTGGTCAAGGGCGTTAAAGCCTTCAAGAACCTCTACATCAGCAGGCTCTGGAATGGAAATCTTGAGAGTCTCGGGCAGCTCAAGGGAAGCCTCGCGAGCCTCAACGGGGTTGATGAGGTAGTTCTTGATGGCAGCAACGTCTGCCTCTGTGAGGTTTCCGGTTAGCACGTAAAGGCGAGCAGAGCGCACAAGTGGACGCTCTCCCTGGCTGATGAGCTGTACACACTCAGCTGCAGAGTCTGCGCGCTGATCAAACTGGCCAGGCAAAAACTCAACGGCAAACGTATGAACAGCCGCACCTTCAGAAGAAAACTCTGGCATGGTACGGCTGGCAAGATCGGACTGTGGCTCGGAGAAAACGGTGGGGATGCAGGACTCAAAGAGTTCCTCTGAAATTCCCTCAACATCATAGCGGTTAAGCAGGTCAATGCGTTGTAACTCGGTAATACCAAGAAGGTCTTTCACTTCTTTGAGCAGGGCTTTTGCCTCGCCCTCGAAACCAGATTTTCTTTGGACGTAGACGCGCAGGACCATGGGGCCACCTTTCAATGCAAGCCTTGAACGCTTTTACTGGCTTTATTGTACGTTACTTAGGCGGACAAATTGACGCTTGTCGAGAAAAGAAAAACGGGTTGTAACAGAGCGTTAAAAATACAGATTTTTTAGTTAAAAGTTTTACGCCAGCACAAAGATGAGGGCAATAAAACAGACGGTTACGCCCAAGGCTATTGCCTCATTAATGCCAAAGGTTGGTTGATGCCAGCGAGTGCGAGAAGCCCCTGCTACATAGTGGCGAGCATCAAGAGCCTTGGAGAGGTTATTGGCGTGTCTGAGTGAGCTTGCCAGCAATGCCACCACAATAGAGAAGGTTGCACGAAGTCTTTTAGGGAGTGAGCCTGAAGCAACATCTCCTGCACGTGCGGTTTGGGCCTCGGAAATGGACACGGCGTCGCCTGCGAGTGTTGGAATAAAGCGCAGCATAAGCGAGAAAATCATGGCAATTTCTTTACCAGGCAGACCAATCTTTGAGAGTGGTGAGCAGGCTGCTTCAAAGGCATTGCCTAGATCCGTTTGAGTTGTGGTAAGCAGGAGTAGCGCGCCCATTAGAATTGCAGCTAAAATGCGTACGGGGTAGAGAAAAGCGCTCCATGCTCCTGCAGTGGTGATGGTAAAGATTGACCAGGAGACAAGTACCGTTCCTTCTCGCGTAAGCAACAGGTTAAAAAGCGAAAGGAAGATGAGCAGCCAGGCAAGCGGAATGATTGATACAAGTACTTGTTTGACGGGAATTTTTGCGAGCGCCAACAGGAAGAGTACGCCTACAACCAGCAACGTAAGCTGTGGCGCATTGCGGATAAAAAATGTTGAAAGCATCAGAAGAAGTGCAGCTAGACACTTAACATTAGGGTTGAGCTTGTGGATGGGCGAATTTCCACGATAGTACTGGCCCACAGAAATCTTAAGCGCCATAGTGACCTCCTTGCGAGAGGTCGTCGGCGTGTCCAGCGTTATCAGTCTGCGTGGCGCTGGTTCGCGCGTCGCCAGGGTTGGTTGACAACACGTTGACCAGTGCGTCAACTAGCTCAGACAGAGTCAAAGGTTCTCCCAGGTTAATTCCTGTAGCGTGGGATAGACGCTGTGCCCAGGTAAGCGCATGAGGAATGCCCAGACCAAGCTCCTGAAATTCTGCCTTTGAGAAATGCGTAAATGTTTGATAAGGCGAACCTGAGAAAACAAGATCACCCTCATGGAGCATGATAATCTGGTCAGCCTCCGCCGCATCTTCCATGGAGTGCGTTAGTTCAATGACGGTACAGCCGTCCTGAAGAACAGCGTTAATAATCTTTCTAAGCTCAGAGCAATAGTAGGGATCAAGTCCGCTGGTAGGCTCGTCGAGCACAAGCATTTTTGGTTGCATGGCAATAACACCTGCAAGTGCGCAAAGTCTTTGCTGGCCACCAGAAAGCTCAAAAGGAGATGCATCTGCTTTGTGAGAAAGCCCCACAAGCTCCAGAGCAGCATTCACAGCGCTTGTTACATCG
>CAUUGK010000094.1:0-3432 GCA_963544765.1 uncultured Atopobiaceae bacterium | reverse complement strand
TGGGACAGATGGATAAGCCAGACCTTGATTCTATTGACGGTCTTTCTCCAGCTGTGTCTATTGACCAGAAGACCACTTCCAGAAATCCTCGCTCTACCGTGGGTACCGTTACAGAAATCTACGACTATCTGCGTCTTCTGTACGCTCGCATGGGCACTCCTCACTGCCCTGAATGCGGTCGCGTTATCGAGCGTCAGACAACAGATCAGGTTGCCGATAAAATCCTCGAGGCTGGTCAGGGACGCAGGGCTTACGTTCTGGCTCCTGTTGTTTTGGGTCGCAAGGGCGAGTACGTCAAGCTCTTTGAAGACTTGCGCAAAGAAGGATTTTCTCGCGTTCGTGTTGACGGCGTTGTGCGTGAACTTGATGAAGAGATTACGCTGGGTAAAACGCTCAAGCACGATATTGAGGTTGTTGTTGACCGTATTGTCATCCGCCCCGATTCTTTAGGTCGTATTGTTGAAGGCGTTGAGCAGGCAACTAAGCTTGCCCAGGGCAAGGTAGGCATATTGCTTCTGGCTGATAAATCCAATCCAGAGACTATGCCAGAAGAACTCCTGCAGTATTCACTGGCGCTTGCTTGTCCTATTCACGGTCACTCTATGGATGACCTGCAGCCTCGCGATTTTTCGTTTAATGCTCCTTATGGTGCCTGCCCTGACTGTGATGGTCTAGGAACTCGTAAAATTATCGACGCTGCAGCACTCATTGCAGATCCAAAGCTGTCTGTTTCCGAAGGCGTTTTTGGAAGTCTCTTTGGTCATTCAAACTACTATCCTCAGATTTTGTCTGCAGTCTGCAAGCATTTTGACGTGTCTGATACAACGCCTTGGAACAAGCTACCAAAGA
This sequence comes from uncultured Atopobiaceae bacterium, assembly GCA_963544765.1. Taxonomy (GTDB): domain Bacteria; phylum Actinomycetota; class Coriobacteriia; order Coriobacteriales; family Atopobiaceae; genus Lancefieldella. The sequence goes on along the minus strand of CAUUGK010000094.1, from coordinate 2,583 downwards.
AGGTACAAGACGCCCTTCTCGGTGGCCTTGGTTCAACTAAGATTCGCGTTGACTACAAAACGCGAGACGGCCGCAATACACACTGGTTTACTACGTTCTCTGGTGTTAGAAAGATTCTTTTTGACAAGTATCAAGAGACCACGTCAGAGAATATGAAGACGCATCTTGAGAAGTACATTCGCGAGATGCCCTGTACAACCTGTCACGGAGCTCGCTTAAAGCCAGAAATTCTTTCCGTTACGGTTGGCGAGAAGAACATCTGGGAGGTCTGTGAACTTTCCTGCAAAGAGTCATTGGAGTTCTTCAAGCAACTGAGTATTACTGACCGTCAAAAAGTCATTGCAGGTCCTATTGTTAAAGAGATTGTGGCAAGGCTGCAGTTCTTGGTTAACGTTGGTTTGGACTACCTCACGCTTTCTCGCGCAGCAGCATCGCTTTCTGGTGGAGAAGCCCAGCGTATTCGCTTGGCAACTCAGATTGGCGCCGGCCTTATGGGCGTCCTTTACATTTTGGACGAGCCTTCCATTGGTCTGCATCAAAGAGACAACAATCGACTCATTGAGACGCTCAAGCAGCTCAGAGACCGCGGTAATACCGTACTTGTTGTTGAGCACGATGAAGATACCATTCGTGCAGCTGATTACGTTATTGATATGGGCCCCGGAGCTGGTGAACTTGGTGGTCACGTTGTTGCTGCTGGCACTCCAGAAGAGATTGTTGAAAACCCTGATTCCATCACAGGTGCGTATCTCACGGGAAAGAAGCAGATTAGGCTGCCAGAGGCTCGTCGTAAGCCTGGTCGTGGAAAGATTAAGATTACGGGAGCTAGTGCTAACAATCTTAAGAACGTTTCCGCCGCTATCGAGCTGGGTACATTGACAGTAGTTACCGGTGTTTCTGGCTCTGGTAAGTCTTCTTTGGTTACCGATACCCTTGCCCCCGCGCTTACTAATGCAGTTCAGCATTCAAAGCGTGTGGTGGGAGAGTATAAAAAGCTTGAAGGCGTTGATCTTATCGATAAGGTCATTGATATTGATCAGAGTCCTATTGGAAGAACACCTCGTTCTAATCCAGCAACCTATATTGGCCTTTGGGATGACTTGCGTGCACTGTATGCTTCAGTTCCAGAATCCCGCGCACGCGGCTACTCGGCCGGTCGTTTCTCGTTTAACGTCCAGGGAGGCCGCTGCGAGGCTTGTAAGGGCGACGGCCAAATCAAGATTGAGATGAACTTCCTGCCTGACGTCTATGTTCCTTGCGAGGTCTGCCACGGTAAGCGCTACAATCGTGAGACGCTTGAGATTCTCTATCACGGCAAGTCCGTCTCTGACGTGCTAGACATGACGGTTCATGAGGCGCTTGCGTTCTTTGCAAACATTCCTCGCATTAAAAACAAGCTGCAGACTCTCCATGATGTAGGCCTTGGCTACATTCACCTTGGCCAGCCTGCAACTACGCTTTCTGGTGGCGAGGCGCAGCGCGTTAAGCTGGCAAAAGAGCTTCACCGTCAGCAGACTGGTAAAACTCTTTATATTTTGGATGAGCCAACAACTGGCCTTCATTTTGAGGATGTCAGGCAGCTTATTGTTGTGCTTGAGCGTCTTGTTGATGCAGGTAATACCGTTCTTGTCATTGAGCACAACTTGGACGTCATCAAGATGGCTGACCGCATTATTGACATGGGTCCAGAGGGTGGCGACGGCGGAGGAACCGTAGTTGTCTCTGGTACGCCAGAAAAGGTTGCCGCAACACCAGAAAGCCACACAGGTAAGTTCCTCAAAGAGATTCTAGACCGTGATAATGCACGTCTAGCTGCAGAGAAAAAAGCTCAGAAGAAGCGCGCATAACATGGCGAGAAAAACGGCAAAGGTTCAAAAGACAAATGCCATGAGGGAGCTTGATGCTGCCGGTATTGCTTACGAGTTCCAATCTTACGAGGTAGACGAAGACGTTCCTTCTGGTGAGTTGGGAACTCATATTGCAGAGATGCTTGGAGAAGATCCAGACGCTGCGTTCAAAACGCTTGTCTGCGTGTCTTCAAGCGGAGAGCATGTGGTGTGCTGCATTCCTGTAGACCAAGAGCTTGATCTTAAGAAAGCAGCAGTCGCATCCGGTCAAAAGAACCTTTCCATGCTGCCTGTTAAAGAGCTTGAGGGTTTAACAGGCTATGTGCGTGGTGGTTGTACTCCCGTTGGTATGAAGAAGCAGTTTCCCACTATAATTGACGAGACTGCTCAGCTTTTTGAGCTTATTCATATCTCTGGTGGAAAACGCGGACTCAGTTTGACGCTTTCTCCAGAAGATTTGGCTTCATTTGTATCGGCTACGTTTGCAGATATTGTTCGCGAGGTGCACTAGTGGCATATCAGCCCAAACATATGCGACTTTCAGCAGAGTCTTCTGATAAAGAGGATGCTTCTAAGCAAAAAGATTTGAGTCGTTCTACCTCTATGATGAGCGTGCTTGTTCTGATTAGCCGTATTACGGGCTTTTTAAGAACCTGGGCCCAAGCATTTGCTATGGGTGCTACCGTTCTTGCAAGCTGCTATTCCATTGCAAACACCCTTCCTGACCAGCTCTATG
>CAUUGK010000093.1:0-3502 GCA_963544765.1 uncultured Atopobiaceae bacterium | reverse complement strand
CCCTCTTCTGTTGCGTGATGACGACGGCGGGTACGACGAAGCGTATCTGTTGCAGCATCAAAAGTACTGGAACCAGGGTTGACCTGAGCATTCTTTGAAGTTCTTACACGACGGGTGCGAGAAGAACTTTGAGTACCCTGTTCTTCTCGAGCGTTTCTTGCTCCAAAGTTCCTAGTGTTTTCCTGCTTATTTGCAGGGTTCTGCTCAAAGCGATCACGCTTGCGCCTTGGAGTCTCTGTGACAAAGAGATCAGGGTTAATCTCTGGCTCTTCATCAACAATCAAACCATTTGCCCTATCCAGCTCTGCTAGCGCCATCTGTACCTCAACAGATTCAAGACGCTCAAGTGCAGCGCGAGAAACGCTATCTGGCCTGCAAGAACAGCCAAGGTCTTCCGACTTCTGCTGTGCCGCAGGAGATGTGTCCATATCAGCAAGAGGAATGCGTACTATCTTTCCACTTTCTAAACGAAGGGCGATCTCTTCTTTTGGCGTATTGTACTCAACAATTTTTGCCATGCCCAAAGGAGTCTCAATGACAGCGTTGCGCTTTGGAGCACGGTTCTTAAAGTCACGATAGGCTTCAAACTCATAGCGCAAGCAGCACATTAAGCGGCCACAAGCACCAGAAATCTTAGTGGAGTTCAGAGGCAAATCCTGCTCTTTTGCCATGCGGATAGAAACTGGCTCAAAAGAAAGGCCAAACCTTCTACAGCAAAGCTCTTGGCCACAGTGACCATAACCACCGATAACCGCTGCTTCTTCTCTGACGCCAATCTGACGCATGTCAATGCGCTCGTGAAGCTCATGAGAAAGTTCGCGTACAAGCTGCCTAAAGTCCACACGATCATCAGCTGAGAAGTAACACACGACCTTCTCGCCATCAAAAAGGTACTCGACACCAATAGGCTTCATCTCAAGTTCTTCTTGAACAGCAAACTTCCTGAACACGGGAAGCGCAGCCTCGCCCTTAGCGGCAAGCTCTTCTGCGCGAGATAGATCCTCTTCAGTTGCTACACGAACAACGTCTTTGAGCTCGGCTTTGTTTGTCTTGTACTCAAACTCCTCCTGAGAAATCTCACGAGGATCAGCAACAGCAAGGCCAATCTCTAGACCGCGCTCGGTCTGGCAGATAACGTGGTCACCTTCAAGAACGCCGGACTCCTTTGGGTCAAACCAAAGGTCGCGCGCGGCGTATTCAAATTTCACCGGGACAACGGTGGGCATGTAAGTGCCTCCTTGATATGCAGCAGCATAACCTCAAGGGTTAGCTGGGGAGAAACAGAGCGATCCAGGTTGTATTGAGCCTCTTGCACCGCAGCAAGAGCCTCCAAAACACCCTGGGTATGAGTTTGAGATGCAACACGGTCAATAATGCCTGCTGCATCCGTATTTACTATTTCTTCATCAACTGCTTCACAACACAACAGCACGTCGCGAAGAAGCGATTCCAGAATTGCCAACATTTCTATGATACCCGAACGCTCGCGCGCTGTGAGTTCTCGCTTATTTGCTGCCTCTACCTGCTTTAATGCAGCGCTAGTAAGAAAGTCTTCATTTTGAGTAAGCGCCTCTTCTTGGGCACGTCTTACGTCACCAAGAGGAATTTTTGCAGCTTCTATCAGCTCTTTTGCGGAAGTGAGTACATCCCACGAGTCATTTCTGAGCAGATTACCAAAAACATCAATGAGCTGTCTGCGAATGTTTTTTCGCGTAGAAGACTGCAAAAACTCCACAGCTCTACCAGGGGTTCCTGTTGCTGCAAGCGCAATACGAGCTTCTTGTTCTGTGGCGGAAATCTCTCGCATAATAGCGGCTTTAGCAGCAGCGTCAGTGAGTGTTCTAAACGCAACTACCTGACAACGAGAAACAATGGTGGGAAGCACCGCAGAAGAAGAACGTGCAGACAGAATAAAGATGGTGTCTGCAGGTGGCTCTTCAATAGTTTTGAGCAGTGCATTTGCAGAATTTTCTCTGAGCAAATCAGCGCGGTCAATCACGTAAATCTTATGAGTTGAGCGCATAGGCGCCAGACTAACATCAGCGATGAGCTGACGAATCTGCTCAATGAGGTAGCCATTTGCGGAAGCTGGAGTAAGTACGTGCACGTCAGGGTGAGTACCGCGAGAAATACGAATGCAGTCGTCACAGGCAGCGTCACCGCCTTGAGCGCAAAGCACGCACTGCGCCAAAGCTTTAGCTGCAAGACCTTTACCCGAGCCAGGAGCTCCTACAAACAGATAGGCGTGTCCAAGCTTGTGCTCATGAAGTGCGCGTGCAAGCAGATTTTGAACTTGAGGTTGATCCTGAAGACGTGTAAGTGCCTGAGGAAGTGGATAGGTGTTTTGAGTAGTATGTGTGCTCTCTTGAGTCATAAACGCATCACTCACCAAGTTCACAAATACCAGGAATAAGATCTGCTAACAGACGGCGAGTACGTGCATGAACCTCATCAATGCTTCCATCTGCATCTACAGCTTTTACACGCTCTGGCTCATTTTGCAGAAGTTGCTTATAACCAGCAAAAACACGCTCCTGGAAGGCAACACCTTCTGCTTCTAGTCTATCGGCGTCATTTTGCGTAGCACGCGCATGTGCAACCGTTGGCTCAAGCATAAAGACAAGGGTTCTATCAGGAGAAACCCCACAGCTTCCCAAACGATTTGCGCGATGAACGAGGTCTGTATCAAGACCGCGACCAGCTGCTTGATAGGCAAAGGTAGAATCGTAGAAGCGGTCACACAAGACAATCTTGCCCGCAGCTAAGGCTGGACGGATAACCTCTCCTACCAGCTGAGCGCGACTTGCTTCATAGAGCAACAGCTCACACTCATCGCACATCATGCCGTTTTCTGGGTTAAGAACAACGCCTCTGATCTGCTCAGAGATAGCAGTTCCACCGGGCTCACGAACAAAGACCACATCAAAGCCAAGAGCTTCAAGATCTTCTCGCAGAAGAGAAGCTTGTGTTGACTTGCCACAGCCATCAACGCCTTCAAGCGTGATAAACAAGCCTTGTGATGTGCGTGCGTCTTTGTTCATGCTTCCCTCCCTCTTAACTATCTCACGATACAGACAGATTGTGTTTCTCGCCATGAATATTCTAAAGGTTTTGCGCATTTCCACATGAAAAGTGCTCAAAAATGGGTAAAAATACGTATGGAGCGGGCGTTGGAGAGGGACGCTCGTTCTTCCGAAAACGGTGCACCTCTCGATGCACCGTCATACGTTTACTTTTTTGCTGCCTTGGTGGATTTGGTGCTCTTAGTACTCTTACGAGCGCCTCTACGCGAGGCAGTTTTCTTTTCTTTACCAGGGCAGTCGTAATTTGGACAAAGCTTCCAAGGACCACGCTGAGTAGTAACAACCACCATAGGAGCGCCACAATCTGGGCAGACCTCATCGGTCTTCTCGAGCTTTCCACGAGCAGGCAGAGGATAGCTGGTCTCGCACTCCTCGTAGTTGGTGCAGCGAATAAAGCGCTTGCCCGTACGCTCTGACTT
>CAUUGK010000092.1:0-3562 GCA_963544765.1 uncultured Atopobiaceae bacterium | reverse complement strand
AGAGTATCGCGAGAAGATCGTCCAGCTTAAAGCCGAGATGGCTGACGCATAAGCTAGCTCGTACCCGCACGCGCGTAGTCCGCAAATAGAACTCGCATGCATGCGTACCTGCATCCGCAATCGCACACGAGACCCGCGCTTTAGGAGACCTGAGGCGCGGGTTTTGCATACCGCAAAATGTGATTATGCGATGACTTCATAAGATGTACAGAGATTTTTGTTTCGTGCATAGCTAAACTTTTAAGGGGTATGACAAGGGTATGACAAAGAGTACCTTCAGAAGGGAAGTGCATGGAATCAAAAAACGGCAAGCATTTTGCTTCATTCGCCGCTGACGATCAGGTGGCTGGAAATACTCACACTTCAAAAACATCTGTCGAGATGGTTTCTATGAAAAACTCCGCGTCCTCAAAAAATGACGGCAACAAAAAAACCTCTCCTAAAAAGTCTAGCGAGAAACCCGCTAAGAAGAAGGGTTTTGCCTATATTCTTTCCACACTCTTGCTGGTAGTTGGCATTGGCCTCTTGGTTGTTGCTGGCGTCATGTTTGGTAAAACCCAGCTTGAATATCACGAGCAAGACGTCATCAACGAAGAGCTTGCTACATACGCAACAGTTTCCGAGAAAAAAGACGAGGCTCCAGTTATTGATTGGGCTGGTCTTCAGGCAGTAAACAACCAGGTTGTCGGCTGGATTCAGATTCCAGATACGCAGGTCAACTATCCTGTGTATCAGACCACAGATAACGATCACTACCTGCATACAAACGCAAAAGGTGAGTGGTCAATCGGCGGCCAGATTTTCATGGACTACCAGAACAATCCAAATGGCCTTACTGACCAGCAGACCATTCTCTATGGTCACCACATGAGAAACGGCTCCATGTTCCAGTACATTGGAGCAATGAATGACCAATCTACCTTCGATAAGGTTGAGACCATCTGGTACGTCACACCTACTCAGACATATGAGCTTGAGCCTGTATTCACCTATCACACCGACGAAGACGACGAGGAAGTCAGGCAATTTAACTTCAATTCTGTCGATGAGTTTAGGTCCTACTTAAAAGATAGGCTTTCTAGAGCTGTAAGTTCTCGTTCTGATGCGGCAGATGTTATTTCTCGCGCTGATCATGTTCTTACGCTCTTTACCTGCAATTACACTGACCAATACGGCAGGACTATGCTCATCTGTGTTCCAAAAACCGAGGCTCAGCCAAAGGCTCAGTAGCTAAAAAAGGGCTGCTCACAGAGGCTGTAAATGCCACTTTCTTAAAAAATTGTTACACGCTCCGAACATATTTGTTTGGAGCGTTTTTTCTTGCAAATTTCCAGGTACACTGTATGTATTGTTGCCAGACGTGAGAGGCGTTTGATCAAGGGTGACTCAGGCCGAGGCATCCGGAGGGGATCCAATGGAACTTCACGAGGAATGTGGCGTTTTTGGAGTATGGGCGCCTGACCGTGACGTTGCTCGACTCACTTATTTTGCGCTGCACGCCCTGCAGCACCGCGGACAAGATTCCGCAGGTATAGCTGTCGGCGACGGCCAGACCGTGCTTATCAGAAAAGATACGGGCCTCGTAACTGAAGTTTTTAACAACGATGATCTCAACGCAATGCCAGGTAAAGTGGCTATTGGTCACTGCCGCTACGGCACTGCGGGCGCCAAGGGTTGGGAGTCTGCTCAGCCTCACATGTCGTCCATCGACGAGACCCTCATCGCCCTGGCGCACAACGGCACCCTCGTCAACTTTGACTCCCTGCGAGAAGAACTGTCTTCTCGCCAAATTTCCTTTAGATCCAACACAGATTCCGAGGTAGCAGCCCAGCTTATTGGCTACTTCACGCGTCAGACGCACCGACTGCGTACTGGCATCGCCGCAACCATGAACCTTATCGAGGGCGGCTACGCTATGGTGCTCATCCGCGAGAACGCACTGTATGCGTTTAGGGATCCAAACGGTATTCGTCCGCTGGTACTTGGTCATATTGGCGAGGAAAGCGAGAATAACTGGGTGGTTGCATCCGAGACGTGCGCGCTGGATATCGTGGGCGCCACGTATGTGCGAGAGGTTGCACCCGGTGAGATTATCCGCATCTCGGACAATGGGCTTTCTTCTGAGATGGGACTTTCTCCTCGTCAGCAGGCAGATTGCATTTTTGAGCAGGTGTATTTCTCGCGTCCTGACTCTATTATTAGCGGTCGCTCGGTGTATTCTGTCCGTCATCAGATGGGTCGCCAACTGGCAAAAGAGACGCCGGCCGATGTTGACCTGGTAATTGGTGTGCCAGATTCTGGTGTTCCTGCAGCTGAGGGCTTTGCACAAGAGCTGGATGTTCCGTTTGGCACCGGCTTAATCAAGAATCGCTACGTTGCTCGTACGTTCATTCAGCCTACGCAGCAGCTTCGTGAGCTGGGTGTTCGCCTAAAACTCAATGCGCTTTCGGACGTTGTTGCAGATAAGCGCATTGTAATGGTGGACGATTCCGTTGTTCGCGGCACTACTTCAAAGCAGATTGTTCAGCTGCTCAGAGATGCTGGCGCCGTTGAGGTGCATGTCAGAAGTGCGTCTCCAAAGGTCGCTTGGCCCTGTTTCTACGGTATTGATACCGCTGACCAGCACCAGCTTGTTGCAGCAAAAATGAGCACGCAGGAAATCTGCGAGTATATCGGCGCAGATTCCTTGGGCTTTTTAAGCCTAGAAGGCCTACTTGCCTGCGTGCCTTCAAGAGGATATTGCGAGTCTTGCTTTAGCGGAAGATATCCCGTGGCAATTCCGGAAGATTTCCATCAGAGATTCTTGCCGGAGAATAAACCAGACAATTTGCATCCATCGTATGCATTAAAGTTTGACCAGGTAGAACAGCAGTTAATTGACGAGGGTCTTATGCCCTCAGAGCAGTAAGGGGAGAAACAATGACCACTTCCGCTGACCCAACCAAGCAGATTACCTACGCCGATGCAGGCGTTGATGTTGATGAGGGCGCTCGCGCGGTTGACGCCATCAAAGCTGCTGTTGCTACAACTACTCGTCCCGAGGTCATTGGCGGCCTGGGCGGCTTTGGCTCGTGCTTCTCGGCTGCAGCGCTGAAGGACATGGAAGAGCCTGTACTGGTCAGCGGCACCGACGGCGTTGGCACCAAGCTTGCCATCGCTCAGCTGCTTAACCGCCACAACACCGTGGGCGAGGATCTGGTTGCAATGTGCGTTGATGACATTGTCCCCATGGGTGCAGAGCCTCTGTTCTTCCTCGATTACGTGGCCGTGGGCAAACTCAAAGCTGAGGCCGTTGCCGAGATTGTTGGCGGCATTGCAGAGGGTTGCCGCAAGAGCGGCTGCGCGCTGGTAGGCGGCGAGATGGCCGAGCATCCAGGCGTTATGAACCCCGACGACTATGATCTGGCCGGTTTTGTTGTAGGCGTTGTCGATAAACCAAAGATCTTAGGTCCCGAGAAGGTCAGTGAGGGTGATATTATCCTGGGACTTCCTTCTTCGGGTATTCATTCCAACGGATATTCGCTGGTACGCAAGGTAGCCATTGAGGGCAAAACGGTTGAGG
>CAUUGK010000091.1:0-3564 GCA_963544765.1 uncultured Atopobiaceae bacterium | reverse complement strand
TAAGCTGCTTCATCTGAGAAGAGATAAGCATGGATGGGTTCAGCGAAGACAGAGCGTCCTGATAGACCATTGCAAGCTCATGACCAAGCAGCTTGCGGTGCTCTTCTTTGGAAAGCTTCAGGAGGTCTTGGTCTTTGTAGAGAACCTCGCCAGTAATGGTTTCCTTTGGATCGGTCAAACCCATGATGACCTTGGTGGTAATAGACTTTCCGCAGCCAGACTCACCAACCAGTGCCATGCACTGACCAGGACGAACATCAAAGCTTACATGGTCAACAACCTTAACGTCTCCGTGAGACTCAAAGCTGATGCAAAGATCTTTAACACTGAGCAATGGAGCAACATCAAAGTCTGGCTTACGTCTGTCTGTTCTGGACAGCTCAACCTCTTTAAGTGCATTAAGTCTGCGCTCCAGAGACTCTGCCTGCTCTGCATACGCACGAACTGGATCAGATGCCAGGATGTCATCTGCACGCCTGGAGTCAGAGTTCTCTGTATCAACAGGAGCGCCAGGTGCTGCTGCCATAGCATCAGTAAGACCCTCGGAGAGGATGTTCAGTGCCAGGCAGGTCATCATAATAGCCAGGCCTGGGAAGAATGCCTGCCACCAGCGGCCAGCAAGAACGCCAGCACGAGCATCAGCCAGGATGTTACCCCATGTTGGAGTTGGCTCTGCAATACCTGCACCAATGAAGGTCAGAGATGCCTCAAAGATGATTGCGTCTGCAACAAGCGTAACGGTAAAGACCATGATGGGAGCAATGCAGTTACGAAGAACATGCTTCCACAGAATCCATGGTGCACGAGCACCAGAAACAATGGTTGCCCTTACGTAATCTTCGCCGTACTCGCTTACGATGTTTGCACGAACAATGCGAGCAATCTGTGGCGTATACATAAAGCCAATAGCAAAGATGATTGAAGGAACGCTGTTACCAAGAATAGAAACAAAGACTGCTGCAAGAGCAATGCCTGGGAACGACATGATGATGTCGAGCACACGCATGATAACCTCAGAAACAGCCTTTCTAGAAACAGCCGCAATTGCACCAATAATTGAGCCACACAGCAGTGCCATACCCGTAGCACCAAAGCCAATGACCAGTGAATACTGACCACCATAGAGCATACGAGAAAGAATATCGCGGCCCTTATCGTCAGTACCAAAAATGAATCCATTGCCTGGAGCCTGACGAGCGTTGAAAATCTCAAGTGGGTTATGTGGAGCAATAAAGTTTGCAAAGACAGAAGCAAGAACAACAAAGACAAGAATGACAAGAGCAATCTTGGAAGCTGTCTTCATCTTCTTAAAGCCACCAAAGGCTGAACCCTTTGCTGCAGCTTCTTCGAGCTTCTCGACTTGTTTTTTTCTCATTTGTACCATCGCACTACACCGTCCTAATGCGTGGGTTAATCAAGATGTACAACATATCAACAACAATGTTGATGATGATGAAGGACAGTGCAACGACAACAACAACGCCCTGAACAAGCATTGCCTCGTTACCCTGGATGCCCTCGAGAATAGCGGTACCCATGCCAGGAAGGTTAAAAATAACCTCGATAACAACGGCGCCACCCATGAGGTAGCCAATCTTGAGGCCAAGTGTGGTTACAGGGGTAATAAGAGCGTTGCGCAGTACGTTTCTTGCGATGACGATTCTCTCTGGAATACCAGCGCCGCGAGCAGTGCGGACGTAGTCCTTATCCAGCTCCTCGACCATTGCGGTACGAACAATACGGGTCATCTGACCAGACATTGGAACCGCAAGTGCAAATGCCGGCATAATCATACGAGCAAAGTAGCCGACAAGATTTACCGTAGGATCTGGTAGTGCTCCAGAGGCTGGTAGCAGCTTAAGCGTAGACGCAAAGACCAGAATCAAAAGAACTGCCAACCAAAATGATGGCGTTGCAAGACCGGCAATTGAGAATACGCGGATGATTTGATCGGGCCATTGATCTCTATAGAGAGCCGCAATAACGCCCAACGTAAACGAAACTATTGCGCCAATAAAGAGACCCATAAAGGTCAACTGCATAGTTACTGGCAGAGCCTTTGAAATTCTTTCAGCAACTGAATAGTGAGAAGTGCCGTAGGTACCCAAGTTTCCATGAGCAACATCACCGATATAGCGTACATATCTCACAGGCCATGGGTCATCAAGGCCATTCTCAATGTGATACTGCTGGATAGCTTCTTCAGAAGCAGACTCTCCCAAGGCATTGTATGCAGGATCAACATGCGAGAAAGACATTAGGAAGAATACGAGAAAGGTGACGCCTAAAGCCATAATCGGCAGCGCAATAAGACGGCGTCCGATAAGACGTAATAGGTTGTTCACTATCTCCCCCTCTCTCTTTAAAACAAACCGTACAAATAAAATTTGATGAGACTTTGCACATCTCAGGACTGAATTTTGCGAACAAGAGCCCGAGCGTTATAAGTAAAACGCTCGGGCCCCAATATATGAGATGCTAAGCGCGTGACGACAACAAATTAGCTAGCAGTAACTGTGTTGACATCAATGAAGGACAGGCCGGTGGTTCCAATGCCCTTGAAGCCCTTGAGAGCAACGCCGTTGCTGTTTGGCTTCTCGCTCCAGGAAGCGGTGAAGGTCTTAGCAAAGAGAACTGGGTACAGAGGTACGTTCTCAGCGATGATGTCGAAGCACTCGTTCCAAGTGGACTGCTGATCAGGGCCAGACTGGCCAAGAGCCTTGGTCATGAGCTCGTGGAGCTTAGTCCACTCAGCGGACTCCTTCCATGGGCAACGCTTGGTCATCCAGACGTTATCGCCATACCACCAGTTGAGCAGCAGGTCGACGTCTGCACCGAAGCAGGAAGGATCGCCAGGGGCAAGCAGGATATCCCAGGAACCATCAACTGCGTCGATTGCAGCATAGGTTGCAGGAGAAGTATCGGAAACGATGCTTACATTAAAGCCAAGTGCATCGAGGTCATTCTTGACCTGAGTTGCCATGGACTTAACCTGCTCGTTATCGGTGGTGCGAAGAACGACATCACCAGGGGTGATACCAGACTCAGAAATAAGCTTCTTAGCTTTATCAACATCGTGAGCATAGACAGTGGATGCCTTGTGATAGTTAGCAAAGGAAGAAGGAAGGTAGCTGGTAGCAACCTCAGCCTGACCAGAGAATGCGTTTGCAAGCATCTTGTCTGTATCGAGTGCATAGAGGCATGCCTGGCGAACCTTAACGTTGTCCCAAGGAGCCTTGCCAAGGTTGAACATTGCAAAGCGGACGCCAAAGCCCTGGACAGCATCAACGGTGCAGCCAGCGCCCTTGAGCTGGTCTACAGCGTCTGCAGGAACCATTTCCATAGCAAGGGTGGTTCCATCCTGCTGAGCGGTCAGACGAGCGGTTGGATCCTTAAGGACGTCATAGTGGAGCTTATCGTCCTTAGCAGGAGTTGCGCCGTTGTAGTTTTTGTTAGGAACAAGGTCAAGAGTGTTGTCAGAGATGGACTCAAACTGCCATGGACCAGACCCAACTGGCTGCTTCTTCATCTCATCCTGAGAGCTGCTTGCTGGAACAACGCGAA
>CAUUGK010000090.1:0-3602 GCA_963544765.1 uncultured Atopobiaceae bacterium | reverse complement strand
AACCTTGTAACTCCTTTGCACTTCTCGCCACACATAATTGAAGCAGTTACGCTGGCAAAAGAGGCGGGATTGACGCTCCCAATAGTGTGCAATACCTCGGGATATGAGCTGCCAGAGGTCGTACAGAAAGTTTCGAGCGTCATTGATATCTGGCTGACAGACGTCAAGTACGCAAACCCCACGCTGGCAAAAGAGCTCTCGTACGCAGCAGATTATCCAGAGATGTCCATGGCTGCACTTGAGGTTATGCATGACTCGGTGATGAGTTGCGGCGGTCGCAAGCTGGACGATGACGGTCGCATGTTGCAGGGCATCATTGTGCGCCACCTGGTCATGCCCACGCACGCGGACGATTCCTGCGAGGTGCTCAACCGCGTCTGGAATCTTTGTCATAATGATGTAGACATATCAATCATGAATCAGTACACGCCTAATGAGCGCATGCGTGCAGCTGGCGGTCCGCTTTCTGGAACGCTTTCTGACGAGGAGTACGAGTTGGTGCTCTGTCATGCGGATGACCTGGGCTTTGAGAACCTGTGGTGGCAGGAGGGTGGAACCGTCTCCGAGAGTTTTGTGCCAGCCTTTGACGCAACAGGCGTTGAGGGTCCCGCGCTCAAGCTCCGCTCGGCTCGCAGCAACGCTACCGACGTTTCAGCCCGCACTACCACCAGCATCCCCGATACGCAAACCGAGGAGTAACCATGTCTGTCGAGAAACCCGAAGAGCTTCAAACCACTCCTGCGCCACAGGCGGCTGCACTCACGGATGCAGAGCGTGCTGAACTTGAGGCTCTTCGTGCAGAGAAGGATCGCAGAGAGCTCGAGGCGCTGCGTGCCGAGAAGATCCGTGCTGCCCAGGCAGAAGCTGCAGTTCAGGCAGAGGTGGATGCAGCAGCGGAAAGTGAAGCTCAGCAGCGTGCCGCACGTCAAGCGGCTCAGCAGGAAGCCGAGCAGATACGCCGCATTCAAGAGCAGCGCGCAAAGGGTCGCGCCCTGATGGAGCCCGATGAGGATGACGAAGACATCAAGATGCCTCTGGGGCAAAAAATTGTTATTGGAACTGTGGTAATTCTCGCAGTTGTCTTTGTTGTAAGCCAATTTATTTTGTAGGACTGCTACTCTAGATATATCGTCTCACCGTCAGTTTTTGACCAATTGAAAAGAGCAACTATGTCACTCACTGATCGCACCAAGCCTTCGGACGTTAGCCTTAATACAGACTTGTATGAGCTCACGATGGCCCAGGGTTATTGGGAAGCCGGACTTGTTGACGCAGAGGCATGCTTTACCGCATTCTTCCGCGAGAATCCCTTTAATGGTGGATTTGCAATTTCTTGTGGTACCGGCCAAATTGCTGACTTAGTAGAAAACTTTATCTATGAAGACGACGATATTGACTACCTGGCAAGCATTAATTCTCCTGGTGGCGGTCGTCTCTTTAAGCCAGCATTCCTTGAGTTTTTGCGCAACCATAAGCTTAATGTAACCATTGATGCAATCCCCGAGGGAGAGCTTGTTTTCCCACGTGAGCCTATGGTCCGCGTTGAGGGTTCTATTGTTGATTGTCAGCTCATTGAGACCGCCCTGCTAAACTTGGTCAACTTCCAGACTTTGGCCGCAACTAAGTGTGCTCGCGTTATCAAGGCTGCTCAGGGCAATCCCGTCTCTGACTTTGGCCTGCGTCGTGCGCAAGGTCCAGATGGTGGCTTGGCAGTTGCTCGCGCTTCCTATATTGCAGGTGCTTCAAGCACTTCAAATGTTCTTGCTGGCAAAATTTACGGCATTCCTGTTTTTGGTACCCACGCACACTCTTGGGTAATGTCGTTTGATACTGAGCTTGATGCCTTTAGGGCGTTTGCAAAATCTAGCCCAACTAACTGCTCACTTCTGCTTGATACCTATGATGTTCACGAAGGCATCAAGAACGCCATTATTGTGGCAAAGGAGATGGAAGAGCGCGGCGAGCGCTTGAGTGCTGTTCGTATTGACTCCGGAGACCTTGCGCGCCTTTCTAAGGAAGCTCGCAAGGCTTTTGACGAGGCAGGCCTTCCTTACATCAAGATTTCTGTTTCAAATGATCTTGACGAGTACACCATCCAGTCTCTCTTTGCTCAGGGAGCACCTATTGACGCCTTTGGTGTTGGCACCAAGCTTGCCACCTGCGATCCTCAGCCTTCACTTGGCGGCGTCTACAAGCTGACCGCTCGTCGTCAGTCTTCCACTGAGACTTGGACTCCTGTTATCAAGCTGTCCGAGATGGCTTACAAGCGTACCGTCCCAGGCATTCAGCACATTCGCCGCTTCTACGATGCAAACGGCTGCCCTGCAGGCGACATGATTTTTGACCCGGATTACCTGGTCACCAAGAGTCCAGAGTCTAAGGCAACTGTTGTCGACATCATTGACCCCTATTCAACCCACAAGCTTGAAGGAACTTCTCGCGAACTGATGGTAAGGCTGGTAGAAGGCGGCAAGCGTGTAGGGGAGAGCGAGTCTATTGAGGTTGCTCGCGACCGTTGTCACGCGGCACTTATGCGCCTGGACGCAGCGTATACGCGTTTCTTGAATCCTCAGATTTATCCTGTGGGTCTCGAGCGTGGCCTGGCCAATTTGCGTCATGAACTTGCTGCTCAACATCAGGTAAAATCTTCCGAGGAAACCGAGTAGTCCTCTAGAAGCTACGCAACCAACTACACAACCAACCACGTAATTACGCTGCACACGTGCACTGAATTTAAAGGAGAACCATGCGCGAGAAGATCGAGGAACTTGTACGTCAAGCCTTGGCAGATGCCCAGGCTGCGGGTAAGTTGCCTGAATTCCAGATTGATGATGTGGGACTTGAGCGCCCACAGGATTCATCAAATGGTGACTGGTCTTCTACGGTTGCAATGCGTTCTGCAAAGCTGGCACACAAAGCACCGCGCGATATTGCAGCAGCTCTTGTGGCACATATTGCCGAGGATGCGCAGATTGAGCGCGTTGAGGTTGCAGGTCCTGGCTTTGTAAACTTCTATCTTTCTACCGCTGCGGGCAATGAGATTTTTAACACCGTTCGCGAGCAGGGTGCAGATTTTGGACGTTCTTCCTTTGGCGCTGGTCAGAAGGTTCAGGTAGAGTACGTTTCTGCAAACCCTGTTGGTCCTCTGCATATTGGCCATGGCCGCTGGGCAGCGCTGGGAGACTCTCTAAGCCGCATTCTTGCCTTCGCAGGCTATGACGTTGAGCGCGAGTACTACGTAAACGATCACGGCTCACAGATGGACGTCTTTGGTCACTCCATCTCTAAGCGCTACCTGCAGCTTATTGACATCATGCAGGAGCGCGGCATTGATGCTGACGCAGCTGCTCAGGTGCTTGCAGAAGATCGCAATGCTTACGTTGCAGATGAAGACGATGTTCATCCAGAGGAGCATCCGTTTACTGACGAGTTTATCAACTCTCTTGGCGGCAATGCATACGCCGGAGACTACATTGTTGACCTGGGACTTTTCTTTCTCAAAAATGACGGAGAGGTCTGGGCAGACAAGTCTGAAGACGAGCGCATGGTAGAGTTCCGTGAGCGCGGCTATAAGATGATGCTTGAATCCATCAAAAATACCT
>CAUUGK010000089.1:0-3656 GCA_963544765.1 uncultured Atopobiaceae bacterium | reverse complement strand
AATTTGTGCGCGAGAATCCTGACCTCGTAGATAAGTCTTGCGAGTCCAGGCAAAACGCCCACTGGGATCGCGAGAAATTCTTTGAGCTTGATGAGGAGCGCAGAAGCGTAATTGCCGAGGTTGAGTCTCTTCAGGCAGAGCGTAACGCTGTTTCTAAGCAGATTGGCCTTCTTATGCGTGAGGGTAAGAAGGAAGAGGCTGAGGCGGCTAAAGAGCAGGTAGCAGCTAACAAAGACCGCATCGCAGAGCTTGATCAGCGCCGCGGAGAAGTTGAGGTAGAGCTCACCGCCCTTGTTGCAGCTATTCCAAACATTCCTGACGCATCCGTTCCTTATGGCAAGGATGACTCCGATAACCCTGAGGTTCGCAAGTGGGGAGAGCCAACTCAGTTTGATTTTGAGCCAAAGGCGCACTGGGATCTTGGGCCCGAGCTGGGCATGATTGATTTTGACCGTGGCGTAAAGCTTGCAGGAACTCGCTTCTATCTTCTTGGCGGCATGGGCGCTCGCATGGAGCGTGCGCTTATCAACTTCATGATTGATACACATAACCAGGCAGGCTTCAAAGAGTGGTGGCCACCAGTTATCACAAATCAGGATTCTCTGTTTGGCACTGGTCAGCTTCCTAAGTTTGAAGAGGACCTCTATCACGTACAGCCTGACCTCTACCTAATTCCAACTGCTGAGGTCCAGCTTACAAACATCCATCGTGACGAGATTCTGGACGCATCTCAGCTCCCTCTGCTCTATACCGCATTCACCCCATGTTTCCGCGAGGAGGCAGGTTCAGCTGGTCGAGACACCCGTGGCATCATCCGTGTTCACCAGTTTGACAAGGTAGAGATGGTCAAGTTTGCAAAGCCCGAAGACTCCATGAATCAGCTTGAGTCCATGGTTCAGGAAGCCGAGAAGATCCTCCAGCTTCTGGGTCTTCCTTATCACGTGGTTACTCTCTGCACTGGTGACATTGGCTTCTCTGCATGCAAGTGCTATGACATTGAAGTTTGGCTCCCAAGCTATAACGCATACAAGGAGATTTCTTCTTGCTCTAACTGTTGGGATTTCCAGGCTCGTCGTGCAAATATCCGCTATAAGGATCCAGCAGAGTTCAAGGGCACCCGTCTAGTTCATACGCTTAACGGCTCCGGTCTGGCAGTTGGCCGTACTATGGCTGCAATTATGGAGAATTATCAGAACGCAGATGGCTCTGTTACCGTGCCCGAGGCGCTCCGTCCTTACATGGGTGGCATCGAGGTTATTCGACCAGAATAGTTTCTCTTTTTAATCAAAATTGATTCAATCTCTGAAATGGTCTTCTAGTGAATTGTGAAGACCATTTCTTTTGCTGATTTATAGAACATATGTTCTATAAATTTGCTATACTGAGATCAGTAAAGGAAGAAAGAGGTGGCTATGAAAGGTCTGGTAGAGGTACAGAAAGAAATTGTATTAAGGCAGTTTGTGCAAGGCAGTGCGGCAAAAATTGGATTTGGACACAAGGAGTTCTATTCAGAGATCCATATTGCACCAGAGCAACTTGCAACTTTAAGAAAGTGGATTTCAGACCAAGGCAGAGTTGGTTTAAAAGATCTAAGCCCACAAGAGTATCTGGAGGTCATCATGGCGGAAACATGCATGGCTGAGGTAATGGATGAGCTTGATGAAGCCGGTATTTCTTATCAGTATTTGTATGCAAACTCTTCCGGTGAAGTAGCTTTAAGACCAGGTAGATAATAAAAAAGAGCTCCCGAAGGAGCTCCTAAGTTCAAGTGGTGCGGCGTATAGGATTCGAACCTATGACGCCCTGATTCGTAGTCAGGTCCTCTATCCAGCTGAGGTAACGCCGCGTGCAAGTAGATAGAATGCCATTTTCCAGTTGAAAATGCAAGACTAATCTTAGAAAAAGTTCTTCTTGGTAAGAAAAAAGCTCGTTGCAGAGATGCAACGAGCAGAAAATTCTGGCGGAGAGCTGGGGATTCGAACCCCAGATGGGCTTGGGGCCCATACTCGCTTAGCAGGCGAGCACCTTCGGCCTCTCGGTCAGCTCTCCAAAATGGGTGCTTGAGAATGATACCCCGAACTGGCGTCACTCACAATAAGACATTTTACAAAACATGTGAAAAATGCTCAACAACCACGTTTTTTCGGTGAGCGCGAAGTACATCCCATGAAAAGCGATTGGCAACTTGTACTGCAGAAAGAGGCTCTTCTTTTTCTGCAAGACCTATGTAATAAGCCAGAAAGCCAAGAATCTCTTCTGGTGTTTTTCCTTGGTCTCTCAGAACACCAAGGTCTAGATCGTGATTGCGTTTAGAAAGTCTCCTGCCATCAGGTGCAACCAGTAAGGGGAGGTGAGCATAGATGGGATGAGAAAAACCAAGCACGTCTTGCAAATAAAGCTGTCTGGGAGTAGATGAAAGAAGATCTGATCCTCTAACTACTTCAGTTACGCCCATGTCAGCATCGTCAACTACTACAGCAAGTTGATAGGCAAAGACGCCATCTGCACGTTGAACAATAAAGTCTCCGCATGATTCAGCAAGGTTTTGTGATGTTTGACCATAGACCTTGTCTTCAAACGCGTAGGTCTTATTAGGAACTCGTATGCGAGTTGCTGGAATTTTATGTTTGGAAAGCTCTTCACGCTCGGATTTGCTCAGGTCGCGGCAGGTTCCCGCATAGACATATGCTCCATCGCTGGCATGAGGGGCTTGTGCAGCGTGTAAGTCTGCTCGGGAACAAAAGCAAGGATACAAAAGTTTCTGTTGTTTCAATTTCAATAGAGCATCCTGATAGAGCTCCGCACGCTTGCTTTGGTAATACGGACCTTTGTCCCAAGTTAGTCCCAACCACTGTAAATCATCCAGGAGGAGGGAGGTGTATTGAGGATTATGAGCACGAATATCCAGGTCTTCGATGCGAAGAATAAAGCTGCCATTTTGGGAACGAACGCTGGCCCAAGCCATAAGCGCTGAGAAAACGTTGCCTAGGTGCATCCTTCCAGAAGGTGTGGGCGCAAATCTTCCAACGCAAGAACTCATTCTTAGAAATCTCCTGCATAGATATAGGCAAATCCAAAGTCTTATCCGTTCGCTTTAACCGGAGCTTCATCTTTACAGACAAGACCCTTGTGTTGATAGAAGCTAATGTCGCAGTCATCATCTGTTGCAAGGAAGCAATGCTTAGCTCCTTGTTCTTTCAAAAAATTGAGCATATAGGAAAAGAGCATACCGCCGACACCTTTTCCTTGAGCGGCAGGGCTTACGCAGAATAGCGTAATTTCCCACTTGGGAGTTTTGACTCCTTCATTCCAGTATTTGCGGATCAGATTTGATTCGACGGCACCAACGGCTTCATAGCCTTCAAAGTCTTTCGGGTTTAAGAGCTTTTTAGCTGTAATGGTTGAGGCATTTTCAAGCTCAATCCATTTCTGCTTATCTTCTGGATCTTCTCCGTTGGAGCAGAAAATAAAGCCGAGAACTGTATTTCCGTGTTTTGCAACAAAACGATGAGTTGAAACACCAATGTAGTAAGAAATATCAACGGTAGCCAGAGACCTACTGGTTTCTTTAGATTCATCGCCATCCAAGTACCAGACGCGTTCAACGATTGAGATAAGTTCTGGTAAGTCAGTATCTTCGAAGGGGACTATGATTG
>CAUUGK010000088.1:0-3657 GCA_963544765.1 uncultured Atopobiaceae bacterium | reverse complement strand
CAATCATAGTCCCCTTCGAAGATACTGACTTACCAGAACTTATCTCAATCGTTGAGCGCGTCTGGTACTTGGACGGCGATGAATCTAAAGAAACCAGTAGGTCTCTGGCTACCATTGATATTTCTTACTACATTGGTGTTTCAACTCATCGCTTTGTTGCAAAAAGCGGAAATACAGTTCTCGGTTTTATTTTCTGCTCCAACGGAGAAGACCCAGAAGATAAGCAGAAATGGGTTGAGCTTGAAAATGCCTCAACCATTACAGCTAAAAAGCTCTTAAGCCAGAAAGACTTTGAAGGCTATGAAGCCTTTGGTGTCGTCGAATCAAACCTGATTCACAAATACTGGAATGAAGGAGTCAAAACTCCCAAGTGGGAAATTACTCTATTCTGCGTAAGTCCTGCTGCTCAAGGAGAAGGTGTCGGCGGCATGCTCTTCTCCTATATGATCAATTTTTTGAAAGAGCAAGGAGCTAAGCATTACTTCCTTGCAACAGATGATGACTGCGACATTAGTTTCTACCAACACAAGGGTCTTACCTGTAAAGATAAGGTTCCGATAAAAGCGGATGGACAAGACTTCGGCTTTGCCTATATCTATGCGGGAGATCTCTAAGAATGAGTTCCTGCGTTGGAAGATTTGCGCCCACACCTTCTGGAAGAATGCATCTGGGTAACGTTTTCTCAGCTCTTATGGCTTGGGCCAGCGTTCGTTCCCAAAATGGCAGTCTTATTCTTCGTGTCGAAGACTTGGATATCCGTGCTCATAATCCTCAATACACCTCCCTCCTTCTTGATGATTTACAGTGGCTGGGACTAACTTGGGACAAAGGCCCGTATTACCAAAGCAAGCGCACGGAGCTCTACCAAGAAGCTCTTTCAGATTTGAAGCAGCAGGGACTCTTGTATCCTTGCTTTTGTTCTCGAGCAGACTTGCATGCTGCACAAGCTCCTCATGCAAGTGATGGCACGTATGTCTATGCCGGAACTTGCCGCAACCTCAGCCAGTCTGAGCGTGAAGAGCTTTCAGCCCATAAAATTCCCGCAACACGTATGCAAGTTCCTAATAAGATCTACACGTTTGAAGATAGGGTCTATGGTCCTACCTCCCAAAATCTTGCTGAATCATGCGGGGACTTTATTGTTCAACGTGCAGATGGCGTCTTTGCCTATCAGCTTGCCGTGGTAGTAGACGATGCTGATATGGGCATAACTGAAGTGGTCAGAGGATCAGATCTTCTTTCCTCAACTCCTAGGCAACTTTATTTGCAAGACGTGCTTGGTCTTTCTCATCTCACATATGCTCACCTCCCCTTACTTGTTGCGCCTGATGGTAGGCGACTTTCAAAGCGCAATCATGATCTAGACCTTGGTGTCCTTAGATCACAAGGAAAAACACCGGAAGAGATTCTTGGCTTTCTTGCTTATTGTGTAGGCCTCACGGAAGAGAATGAGCCCCTTTCTGCAGTACAAATTGCAAATCGTTTTTCTTGGGAGACACTTCGCGCTCACCGAAAAAACGTGGTTGTTGAGCATTTTTCACATGTTTTGTAAAATGTCTTATTGTGAGTGACGCCAGTTCGGGGTATCATTCTCAAGCACCCATTTTGGAGAGCTGACCGAGAGGCCGAAGGTGCTCGCCTGCTAAGCGAGTATGGGCCCCAAGCCCATCTGGGGTTCGAATCCCCAGCTCTCCGCCAGAATTTTCTGCTCGTTGCATCTCTGCAACGAGCTTTTTTCTTACCAAGAAGAACTTTTTCTAAGATTAGTCTTGCATTTTCAACTGGAAAATGGCATTCTATCTACTTGCACGCGGCGTTACCTCAGCTGGATAGAGGACCTGACTACGAATCAGGGCGTCATAGGTTCGAATCCTATACGCCGCACCACTTGAACTTAGGAGCTCCTTCGGGAGCTCTTTTTTATTATCTACCTGGTCTTAAAGCTACTTCACCAGCAGAGTTAGCATATAAATAACGGTAGGAAATGCCAGCTTCATCAAGCTCATCCATTACCTCAGCCATACATGTTTCTGCCATGATGACCTCCAGATACTCTTGTGGACTTAAGTCTTTTAAACCCACCCTGCCTTGGTCTGAAATCCATTTTCTTAAAGCTGCAAGTTGCTCTGGTGCTATATGGATTTCTGAATAAAACTCCTTGTGACCAAATCCAATTTCTGCTGCACTACCCTGCACAAACTGCCGTACTACAATATCTTTTTGTACCTCTACCAAACCTTTCATAGCTACCTCTTTCTTCTTTTGCTAGCCACAAGTATAGCTGATTTATAGAACATATGTTCTATAAATCACTAATAGAAATGGTCTCCACAATTCTGTAGAAGACCATTTCAAGAATTGAATCAATTTTGATTAAAAAGAGAAACTATTCTGGGCGAATAACCTCGATACCACCCATGTAAGGACGAAGCGCCTCAGGTACGGTAACGGAGCCGTCTGCATTCTGATAATTCTCCATAATTGCAGCCATAGTACGACCAACTGCAAGACCAGAGCCGTTAAGCGTGTGAACCAGACGGGTGCCCTTGAACTCTGCTGGATCCTTATAGCGAATATTCGCACGACGTGCCTGGAAATCCCAGCAGTTGGAGCAGGAAGAAATCTCCTTGTATGCGTTATAGCTTGGGAGCCAAACCTCAATGTCGTAGCACTTGCATGCAGAGAAGCCAATATCACCAGTACAGAGGGTTACCACATGATAAGGAAGACCCAGAAGCTGAAGGATCTTCTCGGCTTCCTGAACCATGGACTCAAGCTGATTCATGGAATCCTCAGGCTTTGCAAACTTGACCATCTCTACCTTGTCAAACTGGTGAACGCGAATGATGCCGCGGGTATCTCGACCAGCTGATCCTGCCTCCTCACGGAAGCATGGAGTAAATGCGGTGTAGAGCAGAGGAAGCTGAGATGCATCCAGAATCTCGTCACGGTGGATGTTGGTGAGCTGAACCTCAGCAGTTGGAATCAGGTAGAGGTCAGGCTGAACGTGGTAGAGATCCTCTTCAAACTTAGGAAGCTGACCGGTACCAAACAGGGAATCCTGATTGGTAATAACTGGTGGCCACCACTCTTTGAATCCTGCCTGGTTGTGCGTATCAATCATAAAGTTGATAAGCGCGCGCTCCATACGAGCGCCCATGCCGCCAAGCAGATAAAAACGAGTTCCCGCAAGCTTTACGCCACGGTCAAAGTCAATCATGCCCAGCTCAGGTCCAAGATCCCAGTGTGCCTTTGGCTCAAAATCAAACTGAGTTGGCTCTCCCCACTTGCGGACCTCAGGGTTATCGGAATCGTCCTTGCCGTAAGGAACCGATGCGTCTGGAATGTTTGGAATAGCTGCGACAAGAGCCGTGAGCTCTTCCTCAACCTCTCCGCGACGCTGGTCAAGCTCTGCTATACGGTCTTTATTAGCTGCTACCTGCTCTTTAGCTGCCTCAGCCTCTTCCTTCTTGCCCTCACGCATGAGAAGGCCAATCTGCTTAGAAACAGCGTTGCGCTCTGCCTGAAGAGACTCAACCTCAGCGATTACGCTTCTGCGCTCCTCATCAAGCTCAAAGAATTTCTCGCGATCCCAATGAGCATTTTGCCTGGACTCGCAAGACTTATCTACGAGGTCAGGATTCTCGCGCACAAATT
>CAUUGK010000087.1:0-3882 GCA_963544765.1 uncultured Atopobiaceae bacterium | reverse complement strand
TGCTGATAAGCTCATCGGTCATACCTTCTGGCTGCAGATACAAAACGCGAATCCATCCCTTATAAGGACGAACTACCTCAGCAACCTGCCGCATAAGCTTAGCAAGCGTTGGCGTCTGACCATCTACTGTATCAGGCATATCCGAACCCCAGATACCGGTGTCCTGGCCTATCAGAATGACCTCACGAACACCACCTTCCATCAGCTCATGTACCTCTTGAAGAATCTCTTCAGCGGGCCTTGAGTGATAGTGGCCGCGAATGTACGGGATGGCACAGAAAGCGCAGAATCTATCACAGCCCTCGGAAATCTTTACAAATGCACTGGCGCCATCAATAGTACGCAGCATTCCATGGGCAGCCACAATAGACTGCGTAGGCTCAGGGATATTCAGAACGTCTGAAACAACGCTGACAATGCCATCTTCTTGATCTGCCGGAACAAACGCAGCAACTTCAGGGAGCTGCTCGTTAAGCTCTGCGCCGTACCTGGAAGGAACGCAGCCACACATAATAATGGGCAGCTTGCGCACTCCCTCGGAAGCGCCTTCAGCAATCTCAAGCGTAGTCTCAATAGACTCCTCTGTTGCTGAGGCCAAGAACGAGCAGGTGTTGATAATTGCAACATCTGCTGACTCTGGATCTGCAACTTCACCAAAACCAGAGGCCAAAAGAAGCGCACGCATGCGATCTGTATCAACCTCGTTTTTAGCGCATCCTAACGTGATGTATAGGACGTTGTAGCCCCTATCGATAGTTGTTGAACTGGAGGGGCTGGCCATAGTCTTTCTCCTTAAGGCTTGCAATCACAGACTGAAGAACATCGCGAGAAGCGCTAGAAACACGCAGCTTATCGCCCTCAACGGTTGCCTTAGCCTTAACTTTCATATCACGAATATCTTTAGCAATCTTCTTGGCTGTTTCCTGCTCAATTCCAGAAACAATTGAGCCAATCTGACGCACGGTAGAGCCTGCTGCAGGAATGGGGTCTCCCCAACGAATAGCAGTAAGATCAATTCCGCGCTTTACCAGCTTGGAGCCAAGAACATCCCTCACCTGAGATGCAACAAAATCTGCAGGAGCCTCAATAGTGAACTTACCCTCTTTCTTAGAGAGCTCAAGTGTTGCGCCAGAATCTTTTAGATCATAGCGCTGGGTAAGCTCACGAGCTGCCTGCTGAAATGCATTATCAACTTCCATCATGTCTACTTCAGACACAACGTCAAAGCTTGATTCTTTAGCCATTTCCCCTCCGTATATACTGGGCGAGAAGAACCTCTTGCCCCATGGCTTCTAGTTGCTTGTATTGCTGTTGGAATTCTGATTGTTAGTTGTACCAGAAGTTCCACTCGTAGTACTAGTTGACGTGCTGTTTGTTTGAGTTCCGGAAGCATTTGTTGCGGAAGCGTCCGTTGATTTTGTACCTTGAATGGTCAGGGTACCAATACCAGAAGCGTTGGAATCAAATGGCTTAGCCGTACCATTAACGGTTACCGAAACAGCACCAGGAGTACCTGCAAGAACGCTCATAGAATCAGTGACGGTGTATGTCTGAGACCATGGACCAGTAATTGCATCAGCCTCAACACTCTTACCATCAACAGTAATTTCAACCCAACTGGTCTGACCATCCGCAACAGTAACTACGACGGTAGTCTGCTGAGGAGTCTCTTCTTTTTTGGTCTCAGTTGTGGTGGTGCTCTTAGAAGCGTCGGCAGAATCATTCTTAGAAGTATCTGTGTTGCTATTTGTGGTAGTTGAATTCTTAGATGAATCAGTAGTGGAGTTGTTAACGCTTACTGTTCTTGAAGTTGTAGGAGCAGTTCTTGCTGTCATGCAGGAACGAACGCTGAACAGCAAAACAGCAGTAATAATCACAACAACAAGAGCAAACACGGTAGCAATAGTGCGTCCTGTGTCAGAGAAGTAATTCTGAAGTGCTCCCATAACACCTGGTCTTTGAGGAGCACGGCGTTGCTGAGCAGCAGCGCCAGATGGCTGGCGACGGCGAACATTAGGCCTATCTACCTGTGCGATATTTCTTGATCCACGACGACCAGAAATAGTTGATGCACGCTCGTAAGGAGCAGTTACATTGTCATAACGAAGGTCATCGGTGTAATCGCTTGGAGCAACAGTTCTTCTGGTTACATCATCTTTGTAAGCTGGAATGCTAACGCCTGCAATACCCACACGCTTGCGCTGAACTCCACCGCGCGTACGACTTGCCATAGTCTTCTGACGAGAAGCCTCTTCAATACCAGCATTGTACGCATGACCTGTGGCATAGCGAGAATACGAGTAGCCGCCAGCATCCTCCTCAGATGCCTGAGCACCCAGTGGTACACCGGTTTGCCTGGAGCGAACACCAGACGTAGTTGCAAACGCTCCCATATCGCCAGCTGGTCCTCCCGATGTGGGGAGAAGACCGTGGTACTGCACGTATGCCTTTGGTCTGCTACCAGACTCGTTTACAACGTCATAGCCAGCAATGCCACGACCAGACTGGGTATCACGCGTACGGCGACGAAGCTCATGAGAATAGGTACCGTTTTCAAACTCGTAGCTCTCTTCTTGGAAGAGATCGACGATTTCGCGCGGATTAAGTCCTAGGTAGCGAGCATACGAAGAGAGCATCCCCTGAGCATAGCCGCTTTGAGGCATATTCTTAAAATCGCCTTCCTCAAAAGCAATAAGTGCCTGCTCCTTAAGGCGAAGGATCTTTGATGCTTGAGTGATAGAAAGTCCGAGCTGACGTCTACGTTCTACGAGCATCTCACTAAAACGAGGGCGTGGCATGCTTACTCTACCTCCCTATAGGCAGCGTCTTGAACTTTGAGCTCTTCAAGAGCTTCTTTATCAATAAGAACTTCTCGAGGCTTTGATCCGTTAGCTGGGCCAACAACACCTTTTGCCTCAAGCATATCCATAATTCTACCAGCACGAGCATACCCAACAGAGAGTGCTCTTTGCAAACTAGATGTAGAACCTAGCTGAGAATCCACAATAATACGAGCAGCTTCCCAAATAAGTGGGTCGTCTGCCTGCGCCATGCCACCAACTCCGCCAACGCCTTCGGCCTGTGTTGGAGTTGCAACAGTCAAGATATTGTCGTGATATTCTGCCACGCGCTGGGTGCGGATGTACTTAACAGTCTCCTCGATTTCCTCGTCAGAGACCCAGCAACCCTGTGCACGATTTGGTTTTTTACCACGAAGTTTAACCAGCATGTCACCTTTACCCAGAAGCTGCTCAGCGCCCTTTTGGTCCAGAATAATACGGGAGTTCAAAGAGTTATCAACTGAGAGCGCAACACGGTTATCGATATTTGCGCGGATAAGACCGGTTACAACGTCTGCAGAAGGACGCTGCGTTGCAACAATCAGGTGAATACCTGCAGCACGACCAAGCTGAGCAATACGGACAATGGAAGACTCAACGTCTTTGCCAGCAACCATCATAAGGTCAGCAAGCTCATCGATGACAATGACAAAGTAAGGCATATGCTTTGGAGGATTCTCCATATCAGCGTACTTATCGCCATCAACATTTCTGTTGTACGTCTTAATGTCACGCACTTTATAGTGCTCAAATACCTTAAGGCGACGCTCCATCTCGGTAACGCCCCACTGAAGCGCACTTGCCGCCTGCCTCGGCTCGGTAACAACTGGAACATACAAGTGAGGAAGGCCAGCGTAACCCGTAAACTCAACGCGTTTTGGGTCAACCATAATAAGTCGGACCTGCTCTGGAGTTGCGCGCATGAGCATAGACATAACAATGGCATTGAGCAGAACGGACTTACCTGAACCAGTGGTACCCGCAACAAGCAAGTGAGGAAGGCTTGCAAGGTCAACAACAATTGGCTTGCCCTCAGAATCGC
>CAUUGK010000086.1:0-3882 GCA_963544765.1 uncultured Atopobiaceae bacterium | reverse complement strand
TGCTGATAAGCTCATCGGTCATACCTTCTGGCTGCAGATACAAAACGCGAATCCAGCCCTTATAGGGACGGACAACCTCAGCAACCTGCTGCATAAGCTTAGCAAGCGTTGGCGTCTGACCGTCTTCTGTGTCAGGCATATCAGAGCCCCAAATGCCGGTGTCCTGGCCAATCAAAATGACCTCACGAACACCGCCTTCCATCAGCTCATGTACCTCTTGAAGAATCTCTTCAGCAGGTCTTGAGTGATAGTGGCCACGAATATACGGAATAGCGCAGAAAGCGCAGAATCTGTCACAACCCTCAGAAATCTTGACAAATGCACTGGCGCCATCAATGGTGCGCAGCATGCCGTGAGCAGCAACAATAGACTGCGTTGGTTCAGGAATATTCAGGACGTCCGCAACAACGCTGACAATGCCGTCCTCTTGATCTGCGGGAACAAAAGCAGCAACCTCAGGAAGCTGCTCATTAAGTTCTGCACCGTAACGAGAAGGCACGCAGCCACACATAATAATGGGCAGCTTACGCACTCCCTCAGAAGCGCCCTCGGCAATCTCAAGGGTAGTCTCAATAGACTCTTCTGTTGCAGAGGCCAAGAACGAGCAGGTATTGATAATTGCAACGTCTGCTGACTCTGGATCTGCAACTTCACCAAAACCAGAGGCCAAAAGACGCGCACGCATGCGGTCTGTATCAACCTCGTTTTTAGCGCATCCTAACGTGATGTATAGGACGTTATAGCCCCTATCGATAGTTGTTGAACTGGAGGGGCTGGCCATAGTCTTTCTCCTTAAGGCTTGCAATCACAGACTGAAGAACATCGCGAGAAGCGCTAGAAACACGCAGCTTATCGCCCTCAACGGTTGCCTTAGCCTTAACTTTCATATCACGAATATCTTTAGCAATCTTCTTGGCTGTTTCCTGCTCAATTCCAGAAACAATTGAGCCAATCTGACGCACGGTAGAGCCTGCTGCAGGAATGGGGTCTCCCCAACGAATAGCAGTAAGATCAATTCCGCGCTTTACCAGCTTGGAGCCAAGAACATCCCTCACCTGAGATGCAACAAAATCTGCAGGAGCCTCAATAGTGAACTTACCCTCTTTCTTAGAGAGCTCAAGTGTTGCGCCAGAATCTTTTAGATCATAGCGCTGGGTAAGCTCACGAGCTGCCTGCTGAAATGCATTATCAACTTCCATCATGTCTACTTCAGACACAACGTCAAAGCTTGATTCTTTAGCCATTTCCCCTCCGTATTACCTGGGCGAGAAGAACTTCTCGCCCTATGGCGTTTAGTTATTTGAATTGCTGTTGGAATTCTGGTTGTTAGTTGTACCAGTAGTTCCGCTGGTTGTGCTTGTTGACGTGCTGTTTGTTTGAGTTCCTGAGGCGTTTGCTCCGTTAGCGTCAGCAGGTTTAGTACCCTGAATGGTCAAGGTGCCAATACCAGAAGCATTTGCGTCAAATGGCTTAGCAGTACCATTAACGGTTACCGCAACAGCACCAGGAGTACCTGCAAGAACAGTCATGGAGTCAGTGACGGTGTATGTCTGAGACCATGGGCCGGTAATAGCGTCAGCCTCAACACTCTTGCCGTCAACCGTAATCTCAACCCAGCTGGTCTGACCATCAGCAACAGTAACCACTACGGTAGTCTGCTTAGGAGTTTCTTCCTTCTTTGGCTCAGTTGTAGTGGTGCTCTTAGAAGCATCAGTAGAATCCTTCTTAGAGGTGTCCGTGTTGCCGCTGGTGGTAGTGGAATTCTTAGAAGAATCAGTTGTTGAGTTATTAACGCTTACCGTCTTAGTTGTAGTAGGCGTGGTTCGTGCGGTCATGCAGGAACGAACACTGAACAGCAAAACGGCAGTAATGATCACAACAACAAGAGCAAATACGGTGGCAATGGTGCG
The DNA here is from genome assembly GCA_963544765.1 of uncultured Atopobiaceae bacterium. Taxonomy (GTDB): domain Bacteria; phylum Actinomycetota; class Coriobacteriia; order Coriobacteriales; family Atopobiaceae; genus Lancefieldella. The sequence goes on along the minus strand of CAUUGK010000086.1, from coordinate 1,972 downwards.
GCCCGTATCAGAGAAATAATTCTGAAGCGCTCCCATAACGCCTGGTCTTTGAGGAGCACGGCGCTGTTGAGCGGCGGCGCTAGATGGCTGGCGACGACGAACATTAGGCCTATCTACCTGCGCAATATTTCTAGAGCCACGGCGACCGGAAATAGTAGATGCTCGCTCATAAGGATCAGTTACATTGTCATAGCGAAGGTCATCGGTGTAATCGCTTGGAGCAACAGTTCTTCTGGTTACATCGTCTTTATAAGCTGGCATGCTAACGCCCGCAATACCTACACGTCTGCGCTGAACGCCACCACGTGTACGACTTGCCATGGTCTTCTGGCGAGAAGCCTCTTCAATACCGGCATTATACGCATGACCTGTGGCGTAGCGAGAATATGAGTAACCGCCAGCGTCCTCTTCAGATGCCTGAGCACCCAGAGGTACACCGGTTTGTCTAGAGCGTACACCAGAGGTAGTTGCAAATGCGCCCATATCGCCAGCTGGTCCTCCCGATGTGGGGAGAAGACCGTGGTACTGCACGTATGCCTTTGGTCTGCTACCGGACTCGTTTACAACGTCATAGCCAGCAATGCCACGGCCAGACTGGGTATCGCGCGTACGACGGCGCAGCTCATGAGAATAGGTGCCGTTTTCAAACTCGTAGCTCTCTTCCTGGAAGAGGTCTACGATCTCGCGCGGATTAAGTCCTAGATAGCGAGCATACGAAGAAAGCATGCCCTGAGCATAACCACTCTGCGGCATGTTCTTAAAATCGCCTTCCTCAAAAGCAATAAGTGCCTGCTCTTTGAGGCGAAGAATCTTTGATGCTTGCGTGATAGAAAGTCCGAGTTGACGTCTACGTTCTACGAGCATCTCACTAAAACGAGGGCGTGGCATGCTTACTCTACCTCCCTATAGGCAGCGTCTTGAACTTTGAGCTCTTCAAGAGCTTCTTTATCAATAAGAACTTCTCGAGGCTTTGATCCGTTAGCTGGGCCAACAACACCTTTTGCCTCAAGCATATCCATAATTCTACCAGCACGAGCATACCCAACAGAGAGTGCTCTTTGCAAACTAGATGTAGAACCTAGCTGAGAATCCACAATTATGCGCGCAGCTTCCCAAATAAGCGGATCGTCTGCCTGCGCCATACCACCAACTCCCCCAACGCCATCGGCCTGTGTTGGAGTTGCAACAGTCAAAATGTTGTCGTGATATTCTGCGGTACGCTGAGTACGAATGTACTTAACGGTTTCCTCGATTTCCTCGTCAGAGACCCAGCAACCCTGGGCGCGATTTGGCTTCTTACCACGAAGCTTAACCAGCATATCGCCTTTACCCAGCAGCTGCTCTGCACCCTTTTGGTCCAGAATAATACGGGAGTTCAAAGAGTTATCAACAGAAAGTGCAACGCGGTTATCGATGTTTGCGCGGATCAGACCAGTTACAACGTCTGCAGAAGGACGCTGTGTTGCAACAATCAGGTGAATACCTGCAGCACGACCAAGCTGAGCAATACGAACAATGGAAGACTCAACGTCTTTGCCCGCAACCATCATAAGGTCAGCAAGCTCGTCGATGACAATAACAAAGTATGGCATGTGCTTTGGAGGGTTCTCCATGTCAGCGTACTTATCGCCATCAACATTTCTGTTGTACGTCTTAATGTCACGAACCTTGTAGTGCTCAAATACCTTCAGGCGGCGCTCCATCTCGGTGACGCCCCACTGAAGCGCACTTGCTGCCTGCCTTGGCTCAGTAACAACTGGAACATACAGATGAGGAAGACCAGCGTAACCCGTAAACTCAACGCGCTTTGGGTCAACCATAATAAGGCGGACCTGCTCAGGAGTTGCTCGCATGAGCATAGACATGACAATAGCGTTGAGCAGGACAGACTTACCAGAACCGGTAGTACCTGCTACCAGCAAGTGAGGAAGGCTTGCAAGGTCAACAACAATTGGCTTGCCCTCAGAATCGC
>CAUUGK010000085.1:0-4007 GCA_963544765.1 uncultured Atopobiaceae bacterium | reverse complement strand
AGCTTCTCGACGGTGGTTACAAAGTTGTCAATGAATGCGTTATAGCGATCTTCATTAACGCGCTTGTGGCGTTCGCCCAGGTATAGTGGGTCATCGAGAAGTTCCTGGCGATTGGTGCCAGCATCAATGACAACAGGCATGATGCGGTTAGGGTCAACACCAGCTGCGGCGGTGTAAACCATGAGTTTACCAACGGAAATTTCGACGCCATTGGTGCCCCAGTCGCCAATACCCAGGATTGCTTCTGCATCGGTGACGACGATCAGGTCGATGTCTCTACCTGCGGCTGCGTTCTTCAGCGAGGTTTCAAGGTCCTCAGGACGATCAACTGACAGGAAGCATGCATACTGTGGATCGACATAGCGCTGGGAGTACTGCTCAATATCTGGAGCAATAGTTGGGTCATAGACAATAGGCATGAACTCTTCAACATGCTTGGAGAACAGGTTGTAGAACAGCGTGCGGTTCTCAGAGAAAAGCCTCATGAGATAGTGACGCTTTGTCTCGAGGTCAGGATATTGCTGGAAAAGCACGTATGCCTGATCTGCCTGCTCCTCAATGGTCTGAATGTTTGGAGGTAGAAGTCCTACTAGGCCATACTTCTGACGCTCCTCCTGCGTAAAAGCGGTTCCCTTGTTCAAAAATGGATCATTCAGTAGTTCAAAACCCGTCTTCATGATGCCTCCTTAGCGCATCAGCTGTAATAATTGCCGTACTTGGCACAGATAGAATATGTTTTCTATCTGCGATAACAATACCCATATTCTGTTACGTATTTACGAGAATTAGAAGAAATCTCCTTCTTTTTTTGAAAAGATTTTCTTACTAAACATATATGTTCACCTGTGCATTTATAAATTTGGTCAAACTGACAAGGTGATGTTTTCAAATACCAAAGTCGTGTTTTCAAATTCTTTTGAAAGAATCGTTTTAACGGAGAAATGCAAGTCAGATTAATGCCAACTGCGGTTTTGCTGAGCGCTTGTCATGCAAGTGGTAAAAAATGCGTTTAGTTGGAATATGCAGTAGCGACTGGTTTTTATGCAAGCCATTTACCTGCGGTTTTGTTACGGATAAAAATAGCAAAATCTGGACACTTTTTGCCACCTGCGCAAACGTAAGTTAGGAATTTTCGTGATTGCGATTTGACCTCCAACTAAACGGATTTTTTACCCAAAAGAGGGGTCGAATTTTGGTGAGTCAAATTATTGATACAAAAATCCGCATAAACAAGATGGAATATGCAATTTTCTTGGGTGATTGGATGTTGCTCGGTCAATTGGATAGTGGTCGGCCCTCAGTCGACATTATTTCATTACAACAGCACCTTCAGGAAGCGCAATATCCGCGTCGGTTGCAATTAAGAGGTTGTTACCTGGTGTTTTAGGAGTATCAGGCCACTCGGGCACGTAAGCGATATGCGCAAACTCCTGCGCAAAGACGTTTGCCACCTGGGGAAGTAGCGTAGACCCGTGGCCTTCGAGCGGACAGCGAACATCAGCCAGATATACACCGCCATCTGCAAGTTTTTCTTTAACCACTTGTGCGCCGGCTGGAGTTCCCAGGGGTCCAAGCGACTTCCGACCAGCAAACACTTCGTTTACCAGCACGTCAACGCTGCCGGCTTCTGCGTCTTGCAACACCTTCCACGCATCATCTTCGATGACTCGCAGCTCACTTGAAGCCGCAGCTAGAGCCTCGTCCAGAAAGAAATGCTCGCGTGCAAGCGAGACAATCTTCGGATCAATCTCAATCGCGTCAATAACACCGCCGCTCATGTGCGTGGCCAGGTGCTTTGGCAGCGAGAAGCCTCCGCCTCCCATGATCACAACGCGCGCATGACCAGTGCTGTTTGTGTGCAGACTCGCGTGCGCAGACACCTGCTGAATAATCTTTGCCATCATGCGGTGATAGTGAACGCAAAGCTCAAAGCGCAGCTCAGACGCAATATAGCTCACGGACTGGAACGTACCATTAACGTTGAGCAACCTGATGGGTGTACCGTCGGCGTCTTCGGAGTCAAAAATCATCGTGAGGCCAAATTTTGTACGCGTCACAAAAACGCCTCGAGCGCGTAGAATTAACAGAAATAGCTGGTAAATGCCAATAACAGCAAGTCCTGCTACAGTCGACCAGATAAAAAATGTCCAAAAATCATGTAAGACCATGTTAATTCCTTGTTAGTAAGGTTTCCCTCGGTTATACTAGCCGATACGGCGTTTTTTCTGAACGCTTTTACAGGAAAAGATTTTCTGGGGGTTTATATGATTTTAGGACTTGGTATTCCTGAGCTTCTGATTATTGTTGTTATCGTCATGGTTCTCTTTGGACCTAAGAACCTTCCAAAGCTCGGCAAGGCTGTCGGCGAGACCGTCAAGAGCGTTCGCGAGGGCATGGAGTCTGAGACCAAGGAAGAAGCCAAGGAGCCAGAGGCTGAGGTCGTTGAGGACGAAGAGTCCAAAAAGGCTGAGTAGCCCCATCTCACGCGTATAGACCGACTGACCCATCAACAGAAAGAACACGATGGACACTACTAAAGAGATTGTACTTACCCCAGAAGGCCGTCAGAAGCTTGTCGATGAGCTGGCTTATCGTGAGGGCGAGAAGCACGACGAGATTGTTGAGCGCATCAAAGAGGCTCGTGGTTTTGGTGACCTTTCCGAGAACTCCGAGTATGACGCAGCAAAAGAAGAGCAGTCTCACAACGAGTCCCGCATCAACGAGATTCGTCAGATTCTCTCTGTCGCAAAGGTTGTCGAGGGCGGCAGCAAGCGCAATGTGACCGTTGCAATTGGTACAACCGTCGAGCTTGCAGATGCAAAAGGCAAGACAACTAAGTATGTAATTGTTGGTACTACTGAGACTAACTCCCTTGAGCACAAGATCTCTAACGAGTCCCCAGCTGGCGAGGCTCTTATTGGTCACAAGAAGGGCGACGAGGTTGAGTTCACCACGCCAAATGGCAAGGTGAAGAAGTACACCATTACCTCTATTACTCGCTAGACTGGCACAAAAGATTTTTGGTCGCCCCGTGTCTGTCTGGCGCGGGGCGTTTTTACGTGGAGGATACATGTCCGAAGTAGAGAACAACATCGCTGGTAGCTCGGCCGCTGCTGACGCAACCGCCGCCGAGAACATCGACGCAACCGAGGCCACCCCAGAGGCTTCCATCAACGACGAGCGCGCCCAGCGCAAAGCTCGCCGTCAGGCGCTCATCGACACCGGCATTGACCCATACCCAATTAAGTCCACCGTCACCGCTCACGTCGCTGAGCTGGAGGAGCGCTATGCTGACCTCGAGGACGGCCAGACTGGCGAGGAAGTCTATTCCGTGGCCGGCCGCGTCCGTGCCATCCGCAACCAGGGCAAGATCGCGTTTGTCGTGGTAGAGGACTACACCGGCCAGATTCAGCTCTTCTGTCGCATCAACAACCTTGACGAGAAGAACTGGGAGCTCCTGGGTCTTCTCGACCTTGGCGACATCATCGGCGCAACCGGCGCTATCATGCGTACGCGCCGCGGCCAGCTTTCCCTGGCAGTCACCTCGCTGGAGGTCCTCTCCAAGTCGCTGCGTCCTCTTCCAGAGAAGTTCCACGGCCTCACCGACCGCGAGGTCCGTTATCGCCAGCGCTACGTTGACCTCATCATGAACCCCGAGGTCCGCGACGTGTTCCGCATGCGCTCTCAGATCATCTCCATCATCCGCCAGTTCATGGAGGCGGACGGCTACATGGAGGTTGAGACCCCTGTTCTCCAGGAGATTCTTGGCGGCGCAAACGCAAAGCCGTTCATCACGCACTACAACGCGCTGAACACCGAGAACTACCTGCGTATTGCAACCGAGCTTCCACTGAAACGCCTGCTTGTTGGCGGTCTTGAGCGCGTCTACGAGCTTGGTCGCCAGTTTAGAAACGAGGGCACCGACCTCACGCACAACCCAGAGTTCACCTCCATGGAGGCATACGCCGCCTACTCTGACCTGGCCGGCATGCGCGAGCTCTCCCAGA
>CAUUGK010000084.1:0-4078 GCA_963544765.1 uncultured Atopobiaceae bacterium | reverse complement strand
GTATTTGTTGCAACATCGCAACGAGAGAAAGAAGGAAAGTATGGATTACACCAAGCTTTCAGAACAGATTCTTGCTGCCGTCGGTGGCAAAGAAAATGTTCAGAGCAACATGGTCTGCATGACCAGGCTCCGCATTAAGACCGTAGATCCTTCAAAGGTTGACTCCGAGGCCATCAAGGCTATTGATGGCGTTATGGGTCTGGTCGAGGATGCAGAGTATCTTGAGGTTGTTCTTGGCCCTGGCGTTGTCAACAAGGTTATTGTTGAGTTCTCCAAGCTTACCGGCGTTGCTGCTGGCGATGCATCTGAGGACGACGTTGTTTCCGCAGCTAAGGACAACAAGGCAGCTCAGAAGGCTAAGTACGAGAACAAGCCTGTTCAGCGCTTCCTCAAGAAGATTGCAAACATCTTTGTTCCACTGCTTCCTGGCATCATTTCTGCAGGTCTGATTAACGGTATCATCAACGTTATCAACTTCTCCACTGGTAAGGCTTATGCCAACGAGTGGTGGTTCGCAGCTATCTGGACCATGGGTTGGGCACTTTTCGCTTACCTGCCAGTTCTTGCTGGCGAGAACGCTGCCAAGGAGTTTGGCGGTTCTCGCGTTCTTGGTGCTATGGCTGGTGCACTCTCCATTGCTAACGCTGGTATGCCTCTTCTTGCTTCCAAGACTGTTGACGGCGTTGCAACTCGTCTGGTTCACCTTCCATTCAGCCTTCCAACTGTTGCTTTCAAGGAGGGCGCATTTATCGTCGCTTCTTCTGACCTGTTCAACGCAGCAGCAGGCGGCATGATTGGTGCAATCATCTGCGCAATCTTCTTCGCATTCCTGGAGAAGAACCTGCACAAGGTTATGCCAAGCGTTCTTGACACCTTCCTGACTCCACTTTGCACCGTCATCATCGGTGTTATTGGCTCCGTCCTGATTCTTCAGCCTGCAGGCGCATGGCTCACTCAGGCAATCTTCTTTGTCCTTCAGTTCTTCTATGACAAGCTTGGCGTCTTTGGTGCTTATCTGCTTGGTTCTACCTTCCTGCCACTGGTTTCCGTTGGTCTTCACCAGGCACTTACCCCAATCCACGTTATGCTTAACAACCCAGAGGGCCCAACTCAGGGCATCAACTACCTGCTTCCTCTGCTGATGATGGCAGGCGGTGGCCAGGTTGGTGCTGGTCTTGCAATCCTCTTCAAGACCAAGAACAAGCGCGTCAAGAAGTACCTCACCGAGTCCATCCCAGTTGGTATGCTCGGCATTGGCGAGCCTCTTATGTACGCAGTTACTCTGCCTCTTGGTAAGCCATTCATCACCGCATGCCTTGGCTCCGGTGTTGGCTCCGTCGTTGCTTACCTCTTCCACCTTGGTACCGTTTCCCAGGGCGTCTCCGGCCTCTTTGGTCTGCTGATTGTCCAGCCAGGTAACCAGGTCTTCTACCTGCTTGCAATGCTTCTTGCTTACGCTGCAGGATTTGCACTTACTTGGTTCTTCGGCGTTGACGAGGATCGTATTAACGACGTCTTCGGCGAGTAAAAACCACACGTTTTAGAAACGTTTATCCCTCTTCTTAGGTATCCTAGGAAGAGGGATTTTTCTTCTCGCCCGACGTTCTGGCTGGCCGTCCGTCGGTCTTCTCGCCAGGCGAGAAACCCGTCTTCTAGAAGCGTTTGCAATTTACTTGGAGGATTTATGCGCACCGGAATTTCACTGTATTTTGCCAGTGGATATGAAGCTAATGTTGAGGTTGTAGCAAAAGCGCAGGCAGCCGGATGCCACTACGCCTTTACTTCTCTCCAGATTCCCGAGGAAGAGGGAATTGATTATCGCACTGAGGCTCGTAGGCTTTTGGAGCTTTGCAGGAAGGCGGAGATTAACCTCATTGCTGATGTTTCTCCTGCTACTCTTTCCAAACTTGGCGTTCAGAAGTTTGACGAGCTTGCGGAGCTGGGCATTACGTATGTGCGTCTTGACTTTGGGTTTGACGCGGCGGAGACCGTAGAGCTTTCTCGCAAGTTCCACGTAGTTTTTAACGCTTCAACTATCACTAAGGACGACATTTCCGCATGGCGAGCAGCTGGTGCCGACTTCACCCGTTTTGCCGCCTGCCACAATTACTATCCCAAGAGCTACACGGGCCTTTCGCTGGAGCGCGTCGCACAGATTAACGCACGCCTTTCGGCGCTCGGATTCCAGATTTTCTCGTTTGTTCCTGGCGAGAGTTTCCGCGGTCCTCTCTATGAGGGACTGCCAACTGTCGAGGAACACCGTGGACTTTCGGGCGATGCGCTTATTCAGGCGATGCTTGCTCTCTACGACGCTGACTCTGACGTGGTGCTTATTGGCGACCCAGATGTTACTGAGGCTACGTGGAAGCGCATTGGTCAGCTTGAGCAAAACTGCATTGAGCTAAAGACGGAACTCAAGCCTAAATTTGAGTATCTCTACGATCGACTTCAGACCGATCGACCTGATTCCAGCTCGTATATTATCCGCTCGCAGGAGTCCAGGCTGTGGAAAGACGCTCCCGTATACGACGCAAAGCCTTCTACCTGGGAAACTGTTGCTACTGGCGCCATCTTGGTGAGCAGTAAAGCATATGGTCGCTATGCGGGCGAGCTTTCGATTGCTCGAGGTCTTTTGAAGCTTGATACTCGCGACAACGTTGCAGGAAGTATCTGCGAAGAAGATCGCGCTTTCTTGCCGTACATCCACTCAGGCCGCGGCTTTAGGTTTATCCGCAGGTAATTAGTTGTTTTCTGCTGGTTGAGCTGCTCGTGCGAGCGCGCCATATGCGTCGTGGTTATGCGACGACATGGATGGCGTGCCGGAGCACGGGGTGCACGAGGACACCTCGGCGTGCATAAAGACTGTCTAATATGCACAAAAACTAATCAAGAAATTGATATGTCATTCAGAGGGTGCTGTTTTGGGTAAAAAACCCGTTTAGTTGGAAATAAATTTTTAGTTTTGTCATTTTGGCATTTACGTTTGAGCAGTTCAGAAATAATGTGAATGCATATGAAAAATTTGTTTAACTAAAAGTGCTGGTAAATCGCTTGCATAGAAACTAATCAATCCTGCATATTCCAACTAAACGCATTTTTTACCACTTCGCACTGAACTGGGCCATTTTTGGAACAAAGTAAGTTACTTCGCGTCAAAAAAGGCCAGTTGGCGCCAAAATGGCATGCGACCAAGCTATGTGCAACCGTGTTTCGCACGAGCAATAAGCTTCCTAAGTAGCAAAGACTCTCCCATTCAACAAAGAATCCCCTGCTAAACAGACTGCCTCCCATTTCCTCGGTGTCGGGAAATAGGAGGCAGCTCAAAAGTTGATGCAATAGCGCTTTACAGCTTGACGATAACATCCTCAGCTGGCTGGCGGCGCTTTTGGACAGGATCCATATCACGATAGCCCAAGCTAAGCATGCAGGAAACGCCAAAGTCGTTGTACTGGCCGCCGTCGAGAAGACCCTCTTCTTCCAAAATCTTATCGACAGCCTCGCGGTTGAAGCCCTCGATTGGACAGCTATCAACACCAATCATAGCGGCCATAGTGAGCATGTTCGAAAGCGCAATGTAGGTCTGCTTGCAAGCCCAGTCAAAGGTCGCACGCTCGTTACCTACCAGGTTAAACATGTTCTCCTGGAAGTTTTTGAAAGCAGCCGCATAGGTTGGTTCAAAGTCTGCAGGAAGCTGCTTGATGTCGTGCATCATGTGCTTTACGTAAGCAGACTCTGCGTTGACATTCTTGCGAGCAAGAAGAATAACCAGGTAGTGAGCACCGTTAAGGGATGCGCGAGCACCATAGCATGGCTCGTAAAGTTTCTCCTTAAGGCGAAGTGACTGCTCAGAGGCCTGATCCTCTCGCAGATTAACAACTAGGAAGCGCCAAGGCTCCAGGCCGTAGGAGCTTGGTGCCAGACGACCAGCCTCGAGAATTGCCTCAAGGTCCTCGTCAGAGACGTTTTTGGTAGGGTCGTACTTTTTGGTTGCAAGTCTCCACTGGTAGGACGAGAGAACTTTGTTTGCAACGTGTTGTGCGGAACAGGCCATACGTGGTCCTTTCTTGTTGGTGATGCG
>CAUUGK010000083.1:0-4143 GCA_963544765.1 uncultured Atopobiaceae bacterium | reverse complement strand
TCTCGCCCTTAACAATGGACTCGTAGGTCTTAACACGGCCGTTGGTATCGTCAGACTTAACGGTGAGGATCTCCTGAAGGACGTTAGCAGCACCGTATGCATACAGTGCCCAAACCTCCATCTCACCAAAGCGCTGACCGCCAAACTGTGCCTTACCGCCCAGAGGCTGCTGGGTAACAAGAGAGTAAGGACCAGTTGAACGTGCGTGGATCTTATCGTCAACCATGTGGCCGAGCTTCAGAATGTAAGAAACACCAACGGTAATTGGGCTCTTGAATGCCTCGCCGGTACGACCATCGTAGAGGGTAGTCTTACCACGCTCGTTGAGCTGTGGAACAAACTCCTCACGCATGTCCTCGCCGTACTCCTTGAGAGCCTTGTTGATCATGTTGATGTTGGTGCGGCGAACAATCTCTGCAACGGACTCATCAGTAGCACCGTCAAAGAGTGGTGTTGCAACAGGAATTGGGCCCTCAACGTAACGCTTAGAATCTGCGTCATCGTCATCCCAACCGTGTGCAGCGCCCCAACCAAGGTGGCACTCAAGCAGCTGACCAACGTTCATACGGGAAGGAACGCCCAGTGGGTCGAGAATAACGTCTACTGGGGTACCGTCTGCCATGTAAGGCATGTCCTCAACTGGGAGAACCTTACAAATAACACCCTTGTTACCGTGGCGACCAGCGATCTTATCGCCCTGCTGGATCTTTCTGCGCTGAGCAACAAAGACGCGGACCAGGTCGTTTACTCCTGGAGGCAGGTCGTCTCCAGCCTCACGGCTGAAGCGGACAACGTCAACAACGCGGCCATAGGAGCCGTGTGGCATCTTAAGGGACGTATCGCGAACGTCATGTGCCTTAGCACCGAAGATTGCGCGAAGGAGGCGCTCTTCTGCGGTCAGAGCAGTCTCACCCTTAGGAGTGACCTTACCAACCAGAATATCGCCAGGGCCAACCTCAGCGCCGATGCGGATGATACCGTCATCGTCGAGGTTTGCGAGCATGTCCTCACCAAGGTTTGGAATCTCGCGGGTAATCTCCTCAGCACCAAGCTTGGTGTCACGAGCGTCAATCTCGTGACGGGAAATGTTAACGGAAGTCAGAAGGTCTTCCTGAACAACGCGCTCGGAGACGATAATACCGTCCTCGTAGTTGTAGCCTTCCCATGGCATGTAAGCAACGGTAAGGTTTGCACCAAGTGCCAGCTCAGAGTGGTCAACAGATGGACCGTCTGCGATTGGCTGGCCCTTCTCGACCTGCTGTCCAACCGTAACAATTGGACGGTGGTTGATGCAGGTAGACTGGTTGGAGCGCTCGTACTTAGGAAGATCGTAGCGCTGAGAACCGTGCTCATCGGAGTAGATGACAACGTGAGCTGCGTCTACCTCGGTGACCTCGCCGGCAAACTCTGCACAAATAAGCTCACCAGAGTCCTGAGCTGCGCGACCCTCCATGCCAGTTCCAACAAATGGAGCGTGGGACTGAATCAGAGGCACTGCCTGACGCTGCATGTTTGCACCCATGAGGGTACGCTTTGCGTCGTCGTGCTCAAGGAATGGAATGAGGTTAGCTGCGACGGAGAGAAGCTGACGTGGAGAAACGTCCATGTAGTCAACGTCCTCAACAGGAACCTGTGCAGGTGCACCGAAGGAACCGTCGAAGTCGCGGGTACGTGCAATAACGCGGTCCGCATCAACAATCTTGCCGTCTGCGTCAACCTCAACAAACTTCTTAGACTTAGGGTCAATTGGGGTGTTAGCAGGAGCAATAATGTGATTCTCCTCCTCGTCTGCAGTCATCCAGACAATGTCGTCAGAGACAACACCGCCTGTGACCTTGCGATAAGGAGCCTCGATAAAGCCGTACTCATTTACGTGAGCGTACAGTGCCAAGGAGCCGATAAGACCAATGTTTGGTCCCTCAGGAGTCTCGATTGGGCACATACGGGAGTAGTGCGAGTTATGAACGTCGCGGACTGCGGTAGGAACGTTGGTACGACGGCTGGAGCCGGACTTGTGTCCTGCAAGACCGCCAGGTCCCAGAGCAGAAAGACGACGCTTGTGGGTCAAACCAGCAAGTGGGTTTGCCTGGTCCATAAACTGCGAAAGCTGAGAAGAACCGAAGAACTCCTTGATTGCAGCAACAATTGGACGGATGTTGATCAAAGACTGTGGAGTGATGTCGTCTGCGTCCTGAGATGCCATACGCTCACGAACAACGCGCTCCATACGGCTCATACCAATGCGGAACTGGTTCTGGACCAGCTCGCCAACGGTACGGACGCGGCGGTTGCCAAAGTGGTCAATGTCATCAAGGTGCTTAGACTCATCACCTGCATGAACTGCAAGAAGGTACTGAAGAGCTGCGACAATGTCCTCTTTGGTAAGGACACGAACGTCTGCAGGAATCTCTTCCTCAAGCTTCTTGTTGATCTTATAACGACCAACGCGAGCAAGGTCATAGCGCTGCTCGTTGAAGAAGAGGCCGTCAAGCAAAGAACGGGCAGAGTCAACAGTTGGTGGCTCGCCTGGACGCTGACGACGATAAATCTCGATAAGAGCATCCTCACGTGTGGTTGCAACATCACGCTCAAGTGTGTTGCGAACAACATCGGAATCACCAAGGAGCGAGAGAATCTCGTCATCGGTAACAGCAATGCCAAGTGCACGGAGGAAGACAGTAGCGCTCTGGCGGCGCTTGCGGTCAATGGAGACGACCAGGTGGCCGCGCTTATCAACCTCAAACTCAAGCCATGCACCACGTGCAGGAATGAACTGAGACTTGTGGACCAGAACACCGTTGTCCATCTCTGACGAGAAGTACACGCCAGGTGAACGAACGAGCTGCGAAACCACAACGCGCTCAGAACCGTTAATGATGAAGGTACCGCGCTCAGTCATCAGTGGGAAATCACCCATGAAGACAAGCTGCTCCTTCATCTCACCAGTCTCTTTGTTGACAAAACGGACGTCAACAAAAAGAGGTGCTTGATATGAAATGTCTTTTGCACGACACTCAGCCATTGAATTGGCAGGGTCGCCGAACTGATGGTCACCAAAGGTGACCTGCATGGTTCCAGCGCTGTTCTCAATTGGCGAGAACTCAGCGAAGGACTCTGCAAGGCCCTCTCCCATAAAGCGCTCAAATGATTCCTTCTGTACAGAAATCAGATTTGGCAGCTCCATAGCTGCGGGAATCTTACTGAACGTCCTGCGTCCAGTATGCGCCTGAGGCGTGGTGAGGGAAGTCTTTTTAGCGGTAGACACCAGGTTGTCCTCCTTCAAAAGGGTGGAAGGTGGCAATTGTCGCAACCTAGTAATTTAGTCAAGATTTTAATGCGCGTCAACAGAAAAACACTTGATTTTTTAAGACGTTTTGACTATATTATCGCGTTTATGTTTTTCAACTGCACAAACGTTATGTTGCAGGTAAATCCTTAACTAACTCGTCTTTTCTAGTTGTGAAGATTTTGTGGAGAAGGTCCACGGAGACAGAAATCGCTTTCGGTGAGCGGCTCTCCCCCGCCGCGTCGCTTCGCATGGCGCTCCACGAGCCCCGAGCGCACGGGTTTCTCGCCAGGCGCGTCGGCCTTTTGCTGCGTGCGCGCTGCGAGCGCACGGGTTTCTCGCCACACGCGCCGACCTTTTGCTGCACGCGCCTGAAAAGTGCAAAGAATCTGTATTTGAGCCACCGATTCTTTTGCAAAATCAGGCAAATCCACAGATTCTTTTGCATTTTTAGGCAAAAGTTACAGATTCTTTGCAGAAATCAGGCGCGAGGAAGCCGGGGTAAGTCACGCAGGAAGCTAGAACAATCACGCCGGATTCATGAGCCTGAAATTGACACCAAGTCTGAGCAAAAGTACTCAGACAAGGCGAGAAAATCCGGCAAATCACTCAGACATGGCGAGAAAATCCGGCAAATCACTCAGACTTGATGCACTTTTCAGGCTGCAGCAAAACTACGCCAGCTTGATGCACTTTTCAGGCTGCTGCAAAAGCACCCCAGCTTGATGTGCTTTTCAGGCTGCAGCGAACGCATCTCGGCTTCACGCGATTTTCGAGCGCATGGGTTTCTCGCCAGGCAAATAAAAAGAGGCCAGACCGAAGTCTGACCTCTCCAGTAAGCAATGTAGGATGGACTT
>CAUUGK010000082.1:0-4159 GCA_963544765.1 uncultured Atopobiaceae bacterium | reverse complement strand
TTTCTGCCATCTCTTTTTGCATTGACAAGACCGCGGTCGCGCAAAAGACGCAACTGGTGAGAGGTTGCTGACTGAGATACCGAAAGCATTTCCTGCAGCTCTGTTACGCTTTTCTCGCCATTTACTAAAGCACCCAAAATCTGGAATCGAGTGAAATCAGACAGTGCATCAAAAATCTGGGTTGCATCGTAGATAATGTCATCGTTTACCAGGTATTCATTCAGCTTCTGATCAGAAACATAATCGCACGTAGAATGAGTGTGCTCGCACTGTTTAGAATCGTGAGAGTGACTATCCATTTGCTATTCCTATCCTTTAAGAGCCGCAAAGTAAATGGCTTACCAAACGTGATTCATAAAAGATTAGTATATACCGATACTCGCTCCTGTAAGCGCAACTAAAAGAGGACTCCAGCTAACGGCTGAAGTCCTCTTGTGTATCGAAGACAATTTCCGAAAAAGTTTGATGTATCAGGCGAGATTACTTACTCGTCTTCGCCGTCTGCCTCAGCATCCATGCGGACAACCTGATTGAGAAGGTCATCCAGAGAACCAAGGTCCTCGTTAATTACATCAGGGCTAACCTCGTCGGAAGAAGAACCGATGAGTGTCTCGGTGTAATCAGAGTGCGTGGATGGGGCTGCAGAGCCCAGCATCAGACCACCATCGCCTTCTGGCGAGAAGACCATGTTGAGCAGCTGAGAAAGATCCTCAGAATCTGCCTCGTCCTCTTCTGGCTCAAGGATGTAGAGGAGGTTACGAGCCTCAAGGCCATCGCGGAGCTCCTCGATTGCCTTTGCACCAATACCATCGATGCGAAGCAGGTCTTCCTCGGTCTTACCGATAAGATCGCCTACGGTCTCAATGCCAACCTCGCTGAACTTGTTGGTCCAACGCTGTGACACGCCAAGATCGTCGAAGAGGTACAGCTTTGCGTCTTCGCTTGAAAGTGTGCGGCCATTCTTGGAGTAAACGCCACCGTTGTAATCCTCGTTGACCCAGTCAAGCTGCTTAGGAAGCTGCTCCTCGATGTCCTTAAGCTCTGCTGGTGCCCAGTCTGGAAGAGACTTAGCAAGAGAAGAAGTTGGGCCATCAATCTTGGTGCCGTGATAGGTAAGCTCAACATCGCTGTATGCGGACAGACCAGTACCTGCAGGAATCTGCTTACCAACAATAACGTTAGACTTGAGGTCAAGCAGGTGGTCAACGTCGCCCTCGATAGCTGCAGAGGTAAGAACGCCTGCAGTACGAATGAACGATGCGCTGGAGAGCCAAGAATCGATAGAGCTTGCAACCTTCAGAGTACCAAGGATTGCTGGCTCTGCCTCTGGTGGAGTACCACCAGCAAGGGCAATGTTCTGGACAGTCTCTGCAAAGACATAGCGGTCCACATACTGACCAAGCAGGTACGAAGAGTCACCTGGGTTGGTAACCTGAACACGACGAAGCATCTGACGTGCGATAACCTCGATGTGCTTATCGTTGAGTTCTACACCCTGGGAGGTATAGACGTCCTTAACGGACTCAACGAAGGTGTGCATAGTGGACTCAATGTCAGTGAGTCGGCGGAGCATACGGAAGTTGACAAAGCCGCGGGTAATCTGGTCACCAGCACGGACAACAACGCCATCCTCAATGCCAGGCATGAAGCGGACAGATGCAGGTACACGCCACTCCTCGATGACACGGGAAGCATCGTCTGCATCAACAATACGCAGCAGGTACTCGGTGGTCTCTGGGGTAATGTGAAGAACACCAGAGACTGGAGCCAGGTCAGCCTCGCGACCAAGAATCTTCTCGTTGACGTTGCCGACGACGTCGAACATACGAGCAACGGTAGGAAGACCCTGCGTAATATCGTCTGCGCCTGCAACACCACCGGAGTGAATGGTACGCATGGTCAACTGAGTACCAGGCTCACCAATGGACTGAGCTGCGATAATACCAACTGCAGTACCAATGTTGACAGGACGACGGGTGGAAAGATCCCAGCCGTAGCACTTCTGGCAGACGCCGTACTTAGACTTACAGGTCAGAAGCGCGCGGAGCTGAACCTTAGCAAGGCCATGCTCAACAAGACGCTCAAGATCCTGCTTGGACTCAACATAGCCACCAGCAGGGATAAGAACCTCGCCGGTGTTTGGATCGCAGACATCCTCAAGGGTGCAGCGACCAATCAGGTCAGTATCAACAGAAGTCTGACCAGGCTTAATCAGAGGATAGGTAACTGCCTCATCAGTGCCGCAGTCCTCCTCGCGAACAATGACGTCCTGTGCAACGTCGACGAGTCGACGAGTCAGGTAACCAGAGTCGGAGGTGTGGGATGCGGTATCTACCAGACCCTTACGAGCGCCATAGGTAGAAATGAAGTACTCGAGAGGCTCAAGACCCTCGCGGAAGTTTGCCTTAATTGGAAGGTCGATGGTTTCACCGGACATATCCGCCATCAGGCCTCGCATACCAGCAAGCTGACGAAGCTGTGTCTTAGAACCACGAGCTCCAGAGTCAGCCATCATGTAAATTGGGTTGTTCTCTGCAAAGCCTGTAAGCATCTCAGAGCCGAGAAGATCGGTGCACTCGGTCCATGCGTTAACAACCTCAACGTGACGCTCTCGCTCGGAAAGGAAGCCGTCCTCGTAGTACTCGTTGATCTGGTCAACGCGGTCCTGTGCCTCCTGAAGCAGCTGTGGCTTGTGTGGAGGAATGACAGCGTCCCAAACGGAAACGGTCAGACCAGCAAGAGTTGCGTAATGGAAACCAGTCTTCTTGATGTTGTCCAGAATTGGCTCAACATCAGCCATTGGGTAACGGTCGCAGCAATCGTTGACCAGAACACCAATGTCGGACTTAACCATCTTGTAGTTGATGTATGGGTAATCCTCTGGCAGGCACTGACGGTTGAAGATAATGCGACCAACAGTGGTCTCAAAACGCTTGGTGCCCTCAGTAACGTCCAGGTCCTCATACTGACCGCGGCCAGTCATAACGCGGAAGATAGCACGATCGCTATCAGCAACATTTGCATCCTTGGAGCTTACGCGGACAACAACCTTTGCCTGAAGATCAAGGTCACGGTTGGCCTCAATAGCCAGAAGAGCATCCTCAAAGCTTGCAAAGGTAAGAGTCTTAGCGTCTTCACCGGTCTTCTCGGAAGTGAGGTAGTAGACACCAAAGACCATATCCTGAGAAGGAACGGTCAGAACCTTACCAGAAGCAGGGCTTCTGAGGTTGTTGCTGGAGAGCATCAGAATGCGAGCCTCTGTCTGTGCCTGAGTAGAAAGTGGCACGTGGACAGACATCTGGTCGCCGTCGAAGTCTGCGTTGAATGGTGCGCAGACCAGTGGGTGCAGGTGGATTGCCTTACCCTCGATAAGGACTGGCTCAAATGCCTGGATAGACAGACGGTGAAGGGTAGGTGCGCGGTTGAGAAGAACGAGGCGGTCCTGAATGACCTCATCCAGAACGTCCCAAACAACTGGGGTACCACGGTCAATAGCGCGCTTTGCGCCCTTAATGTTTTCAACCTTGCGGAGCTCAACCAAACGACGCATGACAAATGGCTTGAAGAGCTCAAGTGCCATAGCGGATGGAAGGCCGCACTGGTGCAGCTTCAGGTGTGGGTCAACAACAATGACGGAACGGCCAGAGTAGTCAACACGCTTACCCAGAAGGTTCTGACGGAAGCGACCCTGCTTACCCTTAAGGGCCTCAGCAAGAGACTTCAGAGGACGTCCACCACGACCAGTGACTGGACGACCACGGCGACCGTTGTCAAACAAAGCGTCAACGGACTCCTGAAGCATGCGCTTCTCGTTGTTAACAATGATAGAAGGTGCCTCAAGGTCAAGCAGGCGCTTAAGACGATTGTTACGGTTAATAACACGACGATACAAATCGTTTAAGTCGGAAGCTGCAAAACGGCCACCATCAAGCTGAACCATAGGACGAAGATCAGGTGGAATAACTGGTACAACGTCAAGGATCATGTTAGCTGGATCGTTGCCACCCTTGAGGAAGGCGTCAACAATCTCAAGGCGCTTAATGGCCTTCTCGCGCTTCTGCTTCTGAGCATCCTCATTGGCGATAATAGCGCGGAGCTCCTTGGCCTCTTTCTCAAGGTCAATGTTGGAGAGAAGGTCACGTACTGCCTCTGCGCCCAT
>CAUUGK010000081.1:0-4166 GCA_963544765.1 uncultured Atopobiaceae bacterium | reverse complement strand
TCTGAACCCGAGTACTCTGAAGTCCTATGCCCCGAAGCCACGCGCTCCTAGCCTAACAGAACTAGCCCAAAAGGTCTTTAAGTCCCAGCTTATCTGCCTCGGTAATTTGACGTACGACCTTTGCGGGAGAACCAACAACAAGAGAATTGTCTGGAATATCTTTAGTAACCAGACTATTAGCCCCAATTACACAGTTATTTCCGATAGTTACACCGGGAAGCACCGTCACATTTCCGCCAAACCAGCAGTTATCTCCCACCGTGATAGGCAATGCTCGCTCATACCAAGCATTTCTCTCCTCAGCATCTAGAGGGTGTTGAACGGTGTACGCCTTAAACTGAGGGCCCACAAAACTATGAGCACCAAAAGTGATAGGCGCACAGTCCATCAAGTATGCACCGTGGTTGATAAAACTATGTGGGCCAATCTTGATATTGAAGCCATAGTCAACATTAAAAGGAGAAACTGCTGCACTTCCCTCTCCTAGTTCACCGAGAAGTTCAGTCAAAATCTGACGGCACTTTTCTTTATCACTTGGGCGGGTCTGATTGAACTCCCAGGCAAGATCCTTAGCGCGCCAAAAAGCTGCACTTTGTTCTGCGTCAGCTTCACCACTACACCACTCACCAGCGCTCATGCGCTCAAGTTTTGATTTCTTATTTTTTGACTTTGCGGTGGTCTGCTTTGGATCAATATCGTACATGACTAACTCCTTGTGTCTCTTTATGTAATGACAAGAAGTGTAATAAAAGAAGAGCCCCTGACGAGGCTCTTCCCAGCTAGTTTAAAGTTCTTGTAACCAACTACATTGCATCAAAAACATTTACCCACTTAAGCAGGAACTCTGTTTCTTTTACACGACCGCGAGCAAGCTCTGCTGCAGCAATAATGCCAAGCCATTCATTTACATACTGACGAGTGCAGCCCTGCTTGGTGCAATAAAGATTGATGTACTTCTCGGCAAGTTCCTCATCACCATGAAGAAGCAGGTGCAGGTAAGTTGTAGCGCAGTCTGCAGCACCATTGCCTTGTGTTGCATGGGCCCAGTCAAGAATTACAGGAGCACCATCTTCGGCGAGAATAACATTGGAAGGAACAAAGTCACCATGACAGACCTTAGTATGAGGCTTCATACCATCAAGCTTGAGCAGAAGCTCATACCTTGTAGCCTCATCAAGAATGTCTGGAATACTGTTAATCATTCGGGTGAACTTGTCTTTTTGACGAGTAAGAAGCGGTGCTTTATGAGCGTGAATAGCCAGCTCAATATCGACAAACTTATTGAGATACTCGTCCTCTTTTTCTGGATGCTCTTCAAGGAGCTGTCTTATTGTTTTGCCTTCAACTTTTCTGGTTGAAACAGCCCAGCAATTACCAACTTTACTAATCTCTACAAGAGATGGAACGTTGATGCCGGCCTGCTCAGCACGAGTGAGGTTTAAAGCCTCATTCATAATATCAGCAGAAGGTTTGCTTCCGCTGAACACCTTAACGACTGTGTCTCCGTTGTCATACACAACCTTGTTATTACGCTCGACAATTACCTTTTTATCAGCTTTGAGCTCCATAACAACCTCCAATAAGGTACTCATGCAGATACTCACTATCCACCTAGTAGTATTGTCGTTCTTCTCTAACCTCTCCTGGCGAGAAGAACACTCTTATTGGTTAAACGGTTGGCAAATTCGGCGAACGTAAACATCCCCAGTTAAAACTAGAAATTGTCCTTCTAGCAAAAATCCCCCACTTTCTATGAAAGTGGGGGATCTGCATACAAGGTGTATGTATGTTACTTACTGGTCCTTACGAGTGCGAGCATATGCTCCAACACCTACAAAGCCAGCACCAACTGTTGCAAAAGCAACCATAGCTACAACGCTTGCATCGCCTGTATCAGGTGTGCGGTGCTTACGCTTCTTACCAGGCTTCTCTGGAGTTGGAGTTGGGGTAACTGGAGTCTCGGTGTTTGTAATGGTAAAGCCATTAACCATATCACCAGTGATTTCTGAAGTGTAACCCTCAATAGTGTCCTCAGAAACGGTATATGCAATGACGTTACCGTCTGCTGCATAAACATTTACACCAGCAAATGAACCAGTCCAATTGTTTGCCTCAGAAAGAACAACGGTCTGGCCAGTGTCTACGCCGTCAGCAAGAAGGTGAACAGTGACGGAATCCTTCTTTGTACCGTTCCAAACCTTGGTTACTGGGACATCACGAGTCACGGGAGCGTCGGCCTTATTGGTTAAGGTAGTAACGTTACCGTTAACCTCAGGAGTCTGAGCAGTCCAACCAGTTGGAGCAGACTCCTCAAAGGTCAAAGTTACATTGTCAGGAAGTCCGGTAAAGGTGTGCTCCCAGTTATTAGCTGCGGAAAGCTCAACGGAGTCAACACGATAGCCATCAGCAACAAGATAAACAGTGAGCTTCTCTGGAATAACTGCATCTGGATTTGCGGAAGTGTCCCAAACCTTCTTAACAGTTACATCCTGTGTACCCTCTTCACCAGTAATAACGGTACCGTTAGAACCAATGCCACCGCCACGCTGTGCAGTGTTGCCATAAATGAGCAGCTTAGCCTTATTCTGTGCGGCAGTAATTGACTCATGACGTGGGTTGGATTCAAGCGCAAGCATATCGGTGTTGTTAACGATATTGCTTACCTCTTCAGTGGTATGACGTGCAGCAGCTGGATCTGCATCACCAAGGATGGAAGGAAGGTTGATAGTAACAGCACCATCCTTTGTCCAGTGTGCAGAAGCGCCGCCAAGCATGTAATCAGAAATGGTTGCGCCGCCACTATAACCAGCGCCACGAACAGTTGCGATCTCATCGCCAGCACCGTTAGCAGTATTGTTGAAGAACGCTACGCCGTTTTTAGAATGGAACTCTGCATCACCAGTTGGGCAGAACCATGCACCGCCACCAATAACTGTTGCAGTGTTGTCCTTAATAAGGGCGTTATTGATATGAAGGACATAAGGAACGGAAGCAACGTAAACTGCGCCACCCTGATCATTTGCAGTGTTATTAATAATTTCGCCAGCATTAAGGGTTGCATTAGCAGATGCAATATAAACACCAGCACCAACACCCTTATCGCCAAGCTGGTTGGTACCATTGCTGGTAGCCTTGTTTCCGTCAATAGAGCCACCGTTCATGGTAAAGCCAGCACGGTAGATATTTGGCCAGTTGTTCCATGGAGCACTAACCCTGGAGTAAGGAACCTTCTGACCACCAACAACGCCAACAAACTGGTCGTAGGT
Source organism: uncultured Atopobiaceae bacterium (assembly GCA_963544765.1). GTDB lineage: Bacteria > Actinomycetota > Coriobacteriia > Coriobacteriales > Atopobiaceae > Lancefieldella. The sequence goes on along the minus strand of CAUUGK010000081.1, from coordinate 900 downwards.
AGCAACGCCACCGCCAGCAATGCCAGCAGTGTTGTTCTTGATGATGCCGTTATTCATAACAACGTTGCCGTTCCAGGTTACGTAGATACCGCCGCCGGACTCAGAAGCAACATTATTAGTAATAGAGCCACCGTTGAAGGTAAAGTCTGCCTTTGACTTAAAGTCACCAAAGTTAGGATTGCCTGCGTAAACGTATACGCCAGCACCCTCAACAGCCTTGTTATTAGTGATATAGCCGCCGCTCATAGTGGCTGTTGTTGTCTCACCGTTTGGATCCAAGGCATAGAGCATCAGACCACCAGAGGAATTGATGGTAGAAGAAGCATCGCCACCGGTGATGGTTCCGCCAGTCATAGTAAAATCTGCATTTCTTACCATAACGCTACCCGAGTACTGATTCTTAAGAGTAGTGTTCTGAATGGTACCATCACGGAGCTCACCTGTTGCACCATTTGCAACAGTGACTGCACCACCAAGAGCATTGGCAACCGTGCTGTCCTGAATGGTGCCGCCGGCCATAACAAATTTTGCACCAGCGCCAGTAGTAAGAACTACGCCGTTATTTCCAGGTGTAGGTTTTGCCTTACCGTTTTTAATAACGCCACGAAGCAAGGTAAAGCTACCACGGTTCTCAACGGCAAATGCAGTGTTGTTGCCATCAATGGTGGCACCATCAAGAGTAACTGCGCCGCCAGAAGCAATCTTGAACATATAGAAATGATTTGAGCCGGTCATGGCACTTGTGATAGTTCCAGTACCCATCAGCCTAATGTTCTTATTAGCTGGAACCTGAACTGGAGCAGTAATGGTAAAGTCCGCATTTACCTGAACGATAGTCTGCGAACCATCTGCTGGAGCAGCAGCAATAGCAGCCAGCAGCTCAGCCTCTGAGGTAACAGG
>CAUUGK010000080.1:0-4201 GCA_963544765.1 uncultured Atopobiaceae bacterium | reverse complement strand
CAGCACAAAGAGCAGCTCAAAAACATGCGCGAGCAGGTAGACGTGCTGACGCTCTCGGCAACGCCCATTCCGCGCACCATGCAGATGGCCATGAGCGGCGTGCGCGACATGAGCCTGATTCTGACGCCGCCGCCTGGCAGAAAGCCTGTTCAGGTGATGGTGGGCGAGTACAATCCGGATCTTGTTTCCGCAGCTATTAGAAGCGAGCTGGAGCGAGAAGGACAGGTGTACTACGTGTCCAATCGCGTGACCACTATTGATGAAGCGGTGGCTCGCGTGGAGGAAGCTGCGCCGGAAGCTCGCGTGGGTGTGGCTCACGGCCAGATGAGTGCTCGCGAGGTAGAAAACGTCATGCTTGCCTTCCAGGAGCATGAGATTGACGTTTTGGTGGCCACCACCATCATTGAGTCCGGCATTGACAACTCGCACACTAATACGCTGATTATCGAGGACTCACAGCGCTTGGGACTGGCTCAGCTGTACCAGCTCAAGGGCCGTGTTGGTCGCGGTAGGCAGCAGGCGTACGCGTACTTCATGTTCCCGGCGGAGTTGCCGCTGACGGAAGAGGCAACCGAGCGCTTGACGGCAATCAACGAGTTCCAGGACCTGGGCAGCGGCATGCGCATTGCCATGCGTGACCTAGAGATTAGAGGCGCCGGCTCTCTTATGGGCGCTGAGCAGCACGGAAACCTTTCCAGCGTTGGTTTTGACCTCTTTACTCAGATGTTGGGCGAGGCAGTTGCTGAGGCTCGCGGTGAGTCCGCTGAATTGGAACAAGCTGAAGTTACCATCAATCTACCTGCAGATTTCTATCTTGATGAGGACTATCTGCCAGAGGTTGACCGACGCGTTTTGGTGTACCGTCGTCTTGCCGCCGCTACAGAACTTTCCGATGTGGATTCCTTGCAACAAGATACCGAGAATAGCTTTGGCGCCCTACCGCTTGCAGGTAAGAACTTGTTTGATCGTGCCCGCGTGCGCATCCGCGCGCAGCGTTTGGGCGCAACGTCAGTGAGCCTGACAAATGGCCGCCTGGTATATCTGGGTGTAGAAATTCCTCGCGAACAAGCCCTTAAGTTGAAGGGCCGCGGTGCTATTGTGTATCCAAAGACGCATAAACTGGCGTATCCGTTCCATCGAAATGAAGAGCAACTGATGCCCGCCGCCCTGGGAGTTCTTGAAGAGCTTGGTGGCGATGACGAGGTTGAGGAGTAAACATGAGCCAAACAGCAGATAAAGCGTCACAGAACGCTACAAGCGCTGAGCAAGACGCCGCAAGCACTGAGCAAGACGCCGCAAGCACCGCTGACGCAATTTTTGCCGCACCACACCTTAGGTGGGGTGTTATTGGCTGCGGAGTTATTGCAAATCAGATGGCAGAGGCGCTGGCTTCGGTTGGAAGAACCATTGACGGCGTAGCTAACAGAACGCAGGAGAAGGCCGTCGCGTTTGCACAAAAGCACCACGTTAAGCGCGTGTATGACAGTATCGACGATCTTCTCGCCAGTAGCGATATTGACGCGGTATACCTGACTACGCCTCACAACACGCACATCATTTACCTGCGCAAAGCACTTCAGGCAGGCAAGCACGTTCTGTGCGAGAAGTCCATTACGCTCAACTCCGCTGAGCTGCTTGAGCCTGAAGAACTTGCACGTCAAAACGGTGTTCAGCTGATGGACGCCTGCACCATTTTGCACATGCCACTCTACAAAGAGCTGGTAAGCCGTGTGGAAGCTGGCGAGTTTGGTCCAGTCAACCTGATTCAGGAGAATTTTGGCAGCTACAAAGAGTTTGACATGGAGAATCGCTTCTTCAATCCCAAACTTGCGGGCGGCGCTCTTTTGGACATTGGCGTGTACTCGCTGACACTGGCTCGTCTCTTCTTGAAGAGCCAGCCTCATGACGTGCTCTCCATGATGAATCCAGCTCCTACCGGCGTTGATCAAACGGATGGCATTTTGCTCAGAAATGCCGAGGGTCAGATGGTTGTTCTGGCGCTGACGCTCCATTCCAAGCAGCCAAAACGCGCCATGATTTCTGCTGATAAGGCCTTTATTGAGATTATGGAGTACCCACGCGCGGACGTTGCTACTATCACGTGGACTGATAACGGCAAGCAGGAGAAAGTCCAGGTAGGTCGCACGGCTGACGCTCTGGCATACGTGTTGGCAGATCTGGAAGCTGCTGTTGCAGGAGACGCTTCTGCTCAGGCGCAACTTGAGGTCTCTAAAGACGTTATGGAGCTCATGACCGGCTTGCGCAATGACTGGAATTTCCTGTACCCCGAGGAGCAATAAAGTACATGACATCTGACGAGAAGATCGCCCAGCTAGCAGCTGCAGTTGATGAAGAAACTAAGGCTCGTCCGGGTGCGCCTCAGACGCATTCGGAGTTTGACCGTCTGGTGAGAACCATCTGGCGTCTTCGCCAGGAGGACGGCTGTCCTTGGGATAAGGAGCAGACACATCAGTCCATCTCAAAGAACATGATTGAAGAGGCCTACGAGGCGGTTGAGGCTATTGCTGAGGGCTCTCCAGAACATCTTGAGGAAGAGCTCGGCGATGTGCTTGAGCAGGTAGTTCTTCATTCGCAGATTGAGGCAGACAGCGGCGCAGCGGGCGGCGACTCAGCCGGTGGCACGCGCGACCGCGCAGCGGGTACGGCTGACACGCGCGACCGCGCAGCGGGCTTCAACATCGACGACGTGTGCCGAGCGCTCAACCAGAAGCTGGTACGCAGGCACCCGCATGTATTTGGGCCAGAAGCTGGTTCAACGTCGTCTGCTGCGGCCGTCTTGGACGTGTGGGAGAGCGTCAAAGCTGAGGAGCGCGCCAGCGCAGAAGATGCCGTGCACACAGAGGGTCTTCTCGACTCGGTTCCACAGGCTCTACCTGCGCTTATGCAAGCTCAGAAGATTTCAAAGCGTGCTGCAAAGATGGGCTTTGAATGGGCGTCTGTCGATGACGTGTGGGATAAGGTTGCCGAGGAACGCGCGGAGTTTGAAGCTGAATCCCCAGGTACCCAGCAGAAAACGGACGAGTTCGGCGACATTTTGTTTGCGCTAATAAACGTTGCTCGCTGGGAAGGCGTTGATGCGGAAGAGGCACTGATGAGCGCCTGCAGAAAGTTCCGCGCTCGCTGGTCGTACATGGAGCAAGCTGCTGCTGAGAGGGGCTTTTCTCTTGACGAGAAACCCGAGCTACAAGAAGATTTGTGGCAAGAAGCTAAGCGTCATTTTGATGCCTAACAAGCTGCACAGATCGCAACGAAGACATGCGACGTGCCGCAAAGCTTGTGACTTGCCGTGGAGCGACGACTTCTATTCGGTGAAACGATGAAATTCCAAACTGAGGCAGGGCTATCGGCGCTGCCTCTGCCATAATAAAGACGTTGCAATTTGTTGCGACGCATCACCAAACAAACCAGAAATGAGATCCGTGATGAGTCAAGACACCACTAAAAAGAGTGGTACAAAAAGAAAAACAACGCCCACCAAGCGTTCCGTTGAGCCTCTTAAAGAGGCTACCACTGAGCATGCCTCTGGTGCTCTCAAAATATTTTCAACTAAAAAATCCGAGAAACCCCAGGTAACTGAGAAATCTCAACCTGATCAGAAGTTGGCTGTGGCAAAGAAAGCTATGGCCGCTCCAAAAGATACAGCGTCGTCAGAGGGTACGGCGCCATCAAAACAAGCATCTTCCCAGAAGAGTTCCAAGGACATCAAGTCTAAAAGAACCGTTCAAGTTAAGAGGATTGATAGGACTCGGAAGCCCGAGCGTGACCAAAAGTCCGAGCGCGGACAGAAGACTGAAAGAGCCAATAAACCGCAGTTCAGCGTAGCTTCTCTGGTAGAGCTTAAAGACAATGCACTTGACTTTGCGCGCAATCATACCAAGCTTGTTGTTTTTCTCGGCGTTGTAATCTTCCTGCTTGTGGGCTTGTATCCGCCAATTCGTGGCTACTACCACGCTGTTCGCGAGCATGACGAGTTGCTGCTGAATCAGCAGAAGCTCGAGGAAGATCAAAAACGTCTTGAGTCCGAGGTTCAGGGACTGCAGACAAAAGAAGGCATCATAGACGAGGCCCATAAGCAGGGCTTGGTTTCTGGCGGCGAGGAATCTGCGCGGGTAGAGGGCCTTGATAAAAAGAAGGACGAGAATACCGTTCAGCGCCCTGATTATCCTTGGTACATCAAGGT
>CAUUGK010000079.1:0-4212 GCA_963544765.1 uncultured Atopobiaceae bacterium | reverse complement strand
TTCTGGCCAGCTCAAATGCACGTTGTTGGCAAGGACATCATCCGCTTCCACTGCGTCATTTGGCCTGCAATGCTTATGGCTCTTGGCGAGGCTGTACCTGAGCACATTTTTGCTCACGGCTTCCTTAACGTCCGTAATTCTGAGACCGGCGTTGTTGAGAAGATGAGCAAGTCTCGCGGAAACGCCATTGCTCCTAAGGACGTTTTGGACCTGCTGGGTGTTGAGGGTTATCGCTACTACTTCATGACCGACGTAACCCCTGGCGAGGACTCTGGCATTTCTTTTGAGCGCATGGAGCAGGTCTATAACGCTGATTTGGCAAATAGCTGGGGTAACTTGGTTTCTCGCGCCCTTAATATGAGCGATAAGTACTTTGAGGGCGTCACTCCAACCTTTGATGGTTCTTCCGTTGCTGTAGATCACCCACTGCGTAAGCTGGCTGAGGGTATCTATGACCGCTATGCCGTATGCATGGAGAAGATGGATTACGTGGGCGCTAAGAACATCATCATGGAGCTTGTCCACGCAGCTAACCACTACATTGAGGACGCCGCTCCTTGGACCGTAGCTAAAGACCCAGAGCGTGCTGCAGAGCTTGCAGAGATTATCTATACGCTGCTTGAGTCTATTCGTATTTGCGCACATCTCTTTATGCCATTTATGCCAACTACGTCTGCAGAGGTTCTGCGCCGTATGAGCCTTGACGAGGCAGAGATTAACTCTACTAATACCCGTAGCGAGTGCGTATGGGGCAAGCTCCAGGGCGGCCTGGCTGTCTCTAAGGGAGACGCTCTGTTCCCACGTCTTGCAAGCAAGTAATCGTGTCGGAGCGCGCATCGCATCAGACATCGTGGCTTGCTAACCAGCGTGCCACTAAAGAAACGCTAGAACGTTTTGGCCTTGCCACCAAATACAGGCTTGGCCAAAACTTCCTGGTACAAGACCATGTTATCGAGAAGATCGTTCAGCTTGCAGAGGTTCAGCCTACCGACGTGATTGTTGAGGTTGGGCCCGGCCTGGGTACCCTTACGGTGGCCTTGCTCGACAACGCCCGTGCGGTTTGCTCGCTTGAAGCAGACTCTGAGCTTGAACAAGTCTTAGCACTAACCTGCAAGGAGCCTCATCCAGACTCGTTTGCGCTGGTTATGGGAGACGCTTTGGCCATCACGCCGCAGAAGCTTACTGAGGCCTACAGCACGCTTCCTGCCATAGCTCAGGGCGCAGCTCCATGTGCTCCGATGCCAACAAAGTTTGTATCCAATCTGCCGTATCAGGTGGCAGCTACACTGATCCTTAAGTTCTTCCAGGAGCTTCCTTCGCTTGAGCGAGCAGTAGTCATGGTGCAGGCAGAGGTAGCCGACAGAATTGCTGCCAAGCCTTCTACCAAGGCATATGGCGCTTACACCGCAAAGCTGTCTTTATTTGCCCAGGTTACCGGTAGATTTGAAGTGGGTCCTGGCAACTTTATGCCTCCACCACGCGTCAACTCTGCTGTGGTCCGTCTTGATCGCACCCAGGCGAGAAACCCGGTGACCTCTAAGCTTCTTTCTGAAGAAGAGCTCTTGCATACCATGAGTGTCATTGACGCTGCCTTTGCTCAGCGCAGAAAGACCATTCGTAATTCAATGAGCGCTTCTGGTTTTGATAAAGACAAGCTAGACCAGGCGTTTCTCGCCACAGGAATTGCGCCTACCGTGCGCGCAGAAGTTTTGACCAGCCAAGATTTTATTTGTCTTGCGGCTGCTTTGGAGCCTTTGAGTGAGTAAGAAAAAGCATCATCTACCAGCAGAAGAAGTGGAAGCGCTTTCGTTTTCTGACGGCCAACTCTTCCATGATATTTACGGTACACCTCGTCCAGCTCCGCGTGTTTTGGCGCCTGTTGCTGATACCCATGGTCACCTGGGCAGCCTCCACGAGCACAGCGCTGCAGAGTCTCTTGCACGAGCAGCTGCGGCAGGCGTGCGCATGCTTATTGTGCCCGTAGACATTGCAACGGAGTTCCCTCGTAAGTGGGCAGATACCAGCGCTTTTATTGCATGGTTTGAGGATACTCTGAGCCAGGCTTGCGCTGCTTATACAAAACTGGCTGAGGCAAATCTCTGCGTACCTTGCGATTTACCTGCAGAGTATTTGTTTGAGCACACGTATTTTGTGGTTGGCGCCCACCCTTATAGCGCACCCAACTACAAACAAGTGGCTGAACAACGCTTGTTTGAGTTGCTTGAACATCCACTGTGTGTTGGTGTGGGAGAGATTGGTCTTGATTTTGGACCGTACTGTGAGGTTCCAGAAGAGGTTCAGTGCCACGTATTTGAACGACAGCTCTCCATTGCACACGAGCTCAATCAACGCGTTGAGTTGCACTTGCGTGATGGTGCTGATAATACTCGCGCCCATGATTTGGCGCTTGAAATACTGAACCGTTTGGGTGTGCCTAAGGCTGGCTGTGACCTGCATTGTTATACTGATGGTCCAGAGGTTATGAAGCCTTTTGTAGACCTTGAATGCTTTGTAGCTTTTGGTGGAGCAGCAACCTTTAAGCGCTCCGACGATATTCGAGCCGCAATGATTTCCTGTCCAGAGGCGCAGTTGCTCTCAGAGACGGATTTTCCCTATATGGCGCCAGAGCCTTTACGTGGAGGGGAGTGCACGCCAGCGATGGTAGTGCATACGGTTGAGCGCTTGGCAGAACTTCGTTGGCAGCGACTTGATATCCCCAAAGAGAAGACGTATACCATACTGTGGGAAAACGCCCAGCGTTTTGTAGGACTTGCGTAGCGTAGTGGGAGGTGAGCACCTATGACAAAAATCCTGGTAGTAGAGGATGACCATCAGATTCAGCAAGAGTTGGTGCTCCTACTGCAAAGAAACGGCTTTGAAGCCCAGGCGCTCACGTCTTTTGAGTCAGTACCTCAACAGATTGTTGCTGCTCATCCAGACCTGGTTCTGTTGGACCTCAACCTTCCCGGCATTGACGGACAACAGATTTGCCGAGAAGTGCGACAGCTCTCAAACGTTCCTATCATTGTAGTTACCAGCAGAAATACTGACCTTGATGAGCTTATGGTGCTCTCATTAGGAGCGGACGATTTTATCGCCAAGCCCTATAACACTCAGATTTTGCTTATGCATATCACCTCGGTACTGAGGCGTGCAAATAGCGATGTCACAACAGGAACAAAGCTTTCACATGCAGGTGTGACACTTGATTCTTCTTCCTGCAAAGTTTCTGCAAATCAGAAGAGCGTTGAGCTGACTAAAAACGAGCTTAGGATACTTTCACTTTTGATGCAAAATGCGGGAACGGTTGTTTCTCGCCAGCGTATTCAAGAAGAGCTCTGGCAGTCGGATGAGTTTGTTGATGACAATACGCTGACGGTCAACATTAGCCACCTCAGAAATACTCTTGCAAGCATTGGCGTTGAGGACTTTGTTATGACACGCCGTGGACTTGGCTACGTTATTGAGTAGGCTGTCATGACGCTTTTTAAGTATCTAAAAAATCGAACTATTTTCTTTCTTGCACTTATAGTCAGCAGTACGTTAATTGGCTTTATGCTCAAAGGCATTGGAATTAACGTGTTTGCTATTGCTTACTGTATTCTGGTTTTGTGGGTAGTAGGGGCGGCTGCGCTTTTAGCCGATTATTTTCATCGTCGTTGGTTCTACCAGCAGCTTGCTGACAATTTGGCCGCAACTGATAAAGAGAGCTATCTAGTTCCTGCCATGCTGGATACGCCTTCAACGTTGGAGGAGCAGCTTTTTAAGGATGCGCTTTCAAGCATGTCCAAGTCTATGATGAATCAGCTTGCTGATGAGCATATGCGATCAAAGGAGTATCGCGAGTATATTGAGATGTGGGTGCATGAGATTAAGACTCCCATCGCTGCGGCTCATTTGGTTGCTCAAAATAATCCATCATTGCCCATGGATGACGTACAAACACAGCTCACTAAGATTGAATCGCTGGTAGAACAAGCTCTCTTTTATGCGCGCAGCGCATCCGTGGATCGAGATTTTTCTATCAGGGATGTCAATCTGCAGTCCATCGTAAAAGATGCTCTTAAAAACAACGCACGCATCTTCATTGACACTGGTGTTTCTCCGCATTTTGATGACTTGGCCCACGTGGTCAAGGCTGACCCAAAATGGCTTGAGTTTATTTTGCGACAGCTTCTGATCAACGCTGCAAAGTATTCAAATCCAGAGCTT
>CAUUGK010000078.1:0-4214 GCA_963544765.1 uncultured Atopobiaceae bacterium | reverse complement strand
GCCAGCTGAGAGATCTTCTCGGGAGAAACACGAGCAACCTTGAACGCGCTCTGGATTTCTTTAATATCCGCAGGGCTTGCGGCAACCCATGCCATGCCTGAGCTTGGGAAGGTTACCTTTGCCGTTGAGGCAAAAGCAATAACCAGGTTCTTTTGAGCATCGTCTGCAGCAACCTCTGCAAGTGCATCAAAGATATTGAGGAGCTGAGGAGCCTCAGATTCTGGTACAAAGGCGTGAATCGCGTAGGCGTTATCCCAGAAGATTCTAAAGTCAGGGGCTGCAGGTTTGAGGTTTGCAAACGCACGAACAACCTCGTCTGAATAGGTGATACCAGTAGGGTTTGCAAAACGTGGTACGCACCAAATTCCCTTAACAGAGCTGTCGTTCTCAACAAGCTTCTTGACCACGTCCATATTTGGACCATCTTCAGTCATAGGTACGGCAACGTTTTCCAATCCGTAATGCTGCGTAATGGCAAAATGACGGTCATAGCCTGGAGCAGGGCAAAGAAACTTAAGCGTGGTACCTTTAGCCTTTGCAGCCGCCATCTGCTCTGCCCAAGAAGGCTGATCAGCAAGACCGTGAGTAACAGCATGAGAAATAATGTCGTGCATAAGATTAAGGCTTGAAGAGCCGTTTACAATAACCTGATCAGCAGGTACGCCTGTAAGCTCTGCTGCAAAAGCTCGCGCAGAAGGAAGACCCCAAGGGTCTCCGTAGTTGTCTGCAAAAGAGCCGTTGTCAGTCAGATCAGAAGCAGAGTTCAGCTCATCAAGCATAGGCTTAGACAGCACCGTCTGTGCAGGGCTTGGCTTTCCGCGAGCCATATCAAGCTTGAGGTTTTTCTCGCCAAGTGCACGAGCTTCTTGTCCAATAAGCTCAAGAGCCTGGTTAAGTTCAGCATCGCTCATCTTTTGATAAGCGTTTTGCTCAGAGGTTGACTTTGGCTGGAACAGCTCGCGAGAAACTAGCTCAAACATGACACTCCCCTTTTCGATCTCTGCGTGATACAAAGTATAGGTGATTTGAAAATCGACGCGACAAGGAGAATCATGGCAAATTCTGCACAGCCTGGCATGCGCTCGGAGGCATATGGCGAGCTCCAGCACCTTGTTGATAATCTTTATAAGCGCAAACCTTCGGGCACAGTCACTAAGGTTGACGTGCTGATTCAAGCTGAAGTAGATGATCTTGAAAAAGATTTACAAGAAGTTATTGAGCTGATTCCATCAGGCACGTATGTCCGAGCTCGCCTCTGCGATCAGATTAACTCAATTGTTACGGCACACGGATGGGGCTTTACCTACGGCACTGTTGAATAACCATAGCTTATTGAGTTTATATAAGTGATAAAATTGCCTATATAAGGGGTCTTTTTCTAACAAGTTGGAGGCTCATCATGTATGACTCTTGGAAAGATTTTTTCATTAGCATCTTTAATAGAGGTATATTTTTTGATGCTTCTATTCCAATAGCTTATCTTATTAATAAGATAGTCAATATTTGTTTACTTCTTATGTGGCTATTCACCATTGTCTCGATGTGTCTCTCTCCTGCAGGGCAGGATGCCTCAATAGGCGGAGTGAACATTCTACGCGTCAGTTTTTTAATAACTTCTGTGTATTATTTTGTGGGGTTCTGCATTTTAATAGTCAAAGATAGAAAGAGTCGTACGTCTCATTAGGTCTATATTTTTACTCGCTGTCTTTCTGTATGCTGTTCTTTTTATGCTTATAGAACTCTGAAACATGCACAAATAGTAGACCCAAGATTGCAGAAGCAAACGATGCGGAGAGAATAGCTACCTTAGCTGAAAGAATCTCCCCTGCGTCTGGGAATGCAAGATTAGAGATAAGAATTGACATGGTAAAGCCTAGACCGCCCATAAGACCAACGGCTGTAATCTGAATCCAATCAACTTTTGCAGGAAGCTTGCAAATCTTACATTTGACCAGCAAGAGCGTTACAAAAATAATTCCTAGTGGCTTTCCAAGAACTGCGCCAAAGAATATGCCGTGAGCAATACTACTGCTAAGAAGCGCGCCAAAATCAGCGCCTACCAACGTAATCTGCGCATTAACAAATGCAAAGATAGGAAGAACAACAAAGTTCACACAGACTGAGATATAGTGCTCAACACGCTGAAGTGGTGGAGTTACGTGATGCATAACCTGCTCAATTGAGTTGGCGCCATGCGTGAAGTCATGCTGACCCAAAACGTGATGCTCATCATCGTAGTGATCATCAAGCTCACGAGCGCGCCTAGAAAGCCAACTACCCAGCTTGCTCAGACGAACATCAGAGCGAGACGGCAAGAAGAAGGCAAGAAGGACACCTGCAAGAGTGGGGTGAATTCCCGAGTGATACATGCAAACCCAGAGCACCAAACCTACAAGCAAGTACGGACCGGAAGAATAAATTTTCAGCCGATTCATTCCCCACAAAATAACAAGCACTCCAAGGGAAGCCGCTAACCAGGCAATATTTGGAGTTTGGCCATAAAAGAGCGCGATGACCACAATTGCAAGGATATCGTCAGCAATAGCAAGTGTCTCAAAGAAAACCTTGGTCTGGGGACTAATTCTGTTTCCTAACAGCGACATAACACCAAGCGCAAACGCAATATCGGTAGCAATTGGAGTTGCCCATCCATGAGGGGCGGTACTTGCATTAAGCGCAAGGTAAATGAGGGCAGGAACTGCAACGCCGCCAACAGCAGCGAGCATAGGAAGCATTGCCTGTCTTGGCCTTCTGAGCTGGCCGACAGTTACCTCATATTTGAGCTCAATGCCCACCAACAAAAAGAAGATTGCCATAAGGAAATCATTCACAAAAGTCTCTAACGCCATGTGAACATGGATTATTCCAAACGAGAAACTCATTTGGACTTCAAGAATTTCTCGAACTACCTCATGAGCAGGAGAATTGGCAACAACCAATGCAACCAGTGCTGCAAGCACCATGGCTGCTGCCGCAATAGTACTGTTGGATGTGATTCTTTTTAGAGAAGAACGTTGCTCAATTCTTCTAACTACAGCGGGCTCTCTATAAATGCTAGACATTATCTGCCGTTCTCTCTTAGTGCCTAAATGGTAGTAAACGTTACGTTATGAAAGATTTTCTCGAGTTATATACCTAGTGTACCGTCTACCTACCGTTGAGGGCAACTTGTCATATCTCAAGAAAACAGGGTATATCTCCATGTAAAATGTGGGTAATAGAAAGTCAACGTTTAGCTACTTGTAGCACGTATATATTTGGAGCGAATAATGGACACCAAACGAATTGCCATCATCACAGACTCAGGAACTAATGTCCCACCTGATTTTGTTGCTGAACACAATATTCGTATCACCCCACTTCGCATTAACTATTCTGATGGCTCTTCCTACGAATCTGGCATTACCATCACACCAGCAGAGCTTGTTGCTCGCTTTGAAGAAGAGGTTCCAAAGACTTCGCTTCCTTCTCCTGAGGGCATTAAGGCTGCCTTTGATGACGCAAAAGCCGCAGGGTACGAGGGTGCTGTTTACGTTGCTATCTCTTCCGGACTTTCCGCTACCTGCGATACTGCTCGCATGATTGCAGAATCTATTACAGACTTCCCTATTTATGTTGTTGATACCAAAAACATTGGCATTGCATCAGGTCTTATTGTTATTGAGGCTCAGCGCCTCATTGACCAGGGTCTTTCTCTATCAGAGATTGGTGAGCGTCTAGATCAGGCATCCCTTAACACCCGCGTGTACTTCTCTGTTCCAAGCCTTGAGTATCTGCGTAAAGGTGGCCGTATTTCTGAGGCAATTTATCGCATTGGTTCCATGTTAAACATCAAGCCTGTTCTTACCTGTGATGAGAACGGTAAATACACCATTGCTAAGAAAACTCGTGGTTGGCAGAAGTCTCTTGCAGGACAGATTGCTTTAGGATCAGCCTTTGCTCAGCAATTTGACCACGTTCATGTGGGTATTTGCTGCTCTGCCCCTAATATCATTTACTCCGAAATGGAAGCAATGATCAAAGAAGCAATCCCTAATGTCACCGACTTTAAGTATGTTGAGGCTGGCCCAGATCTTGTTGTCCATACAGGTCCAGGTCTTGTCGGTTATAGCATTTTTGGCTACTAAGGCACTCCATCCAACTAAGAACAGCCGTCTACTCAGGCGGCTGTTTTCTTATATCAAGTACTTACGGCAAAAAGAGTTTCTCGCCCC
>CAUUGK010000077.1:0-4368 GCA_963544765.1 uncultured Atopobiaceae bacterium | reverse complement strand
CAGTTTCTGCTGGCGAGAAGGTCTGTGTACTCGCATAACTGCGACTTTATAGCTGTTCTATGTCTGACGCATCTTACAAGACACTCAAGCTGGACTTTGTTGCGGAAGGTCTCTTTGAAGACAGAAAGAGCCGCTTCATAGCCCAGCTTTGTCATGTAGAAACAGAGTCAGAAGCACAAGAGTTTCTCGCCACAGTGAGGGCGAAGCACTACAATGCTCGCCACAACGTTCCTGCATGGATCTTGGAGGACGGTACAGAGCGTGCTTCCGACGACGGAGAGCCTTCCAGAACGGCGGGAATGCCGGTACTGGAGGTATTGCGCGGAGCGGGGCTTAAGAACGTCTGCTGTGTTGTCACGCGCTACTTTGGTGGAACGCTTTTGGGTCCTGGTGGACTTGTTCGCGCGTATACGGCGGCAACTCAAGAGGCTTTGGCTGCTGCTGAGGAAGCGTCTGCTGTTCAGGAAATGCTGCAGGTTGTGAGGGTGGAGTTGTCGGCCCCGTATAACCTGTATGAGCAGATTCAGCGCTTGGTCTCCGATACCGGCGGCAAGGTTATAACGACAGAGTTTGGAGCGGACGTTTTTCTCGCCATAGACTTTAGGTGCGGAGAAGAAACAGCGTTTACGGATGCACTGACAGAGCTCAGCGCTGGAAAGATTACAGCCGAGGTCTCCGCGGCGCGTTTTGATCTGTTCTAGTGGATAAAAATAATGAGACGCAGTTAAGCGCCTCATTATTTTTTTACATCAAGTATTAACTCTTATTTTGCTGTACCTTTGCATCGACATACCAAAAGATGAGAAACAATAGAACCACCGCAACTGTATAGCCACCATCAGGTAATATTCCTGCGCCTCTAAGAAAAATAAATATCAAGAATAGGATGAGTGTAGGAAGACGAGTAATCCAATATTTTTTTGATGTTAGTTTCATTGGAACCTCCTTTATTAACAGTTTAACATAAAAAATGAGTTGATGCAAATAATTGCATCAACTCATTATCCTTAAGGAAATAATATTTATCTAGCGTGGCGTACCTTACTTGCGGTTACGGCCACCAAGGGAGTAGCCAAGGTTCTCCCAGAAATCAATCTGGACATCTTCGCCCTCGTCCCAAACCTTGAGCAGGTCCTCTGGAACGTACTGACGACGAACATCAGCCTCGCCGCCATAGAGGCGGAACCAGTCTGCGCTCATGATGAGGTAGCCGTCCTTACCGGAGTCCTTACCCCAACTGTTCTCAATGCGCCACTGCTTAGCCTTGCCGTCCTTATCAAGCTCAACGCCCTGGAAGGTCATTGCGTGGGTAAGGGAAGTCTCATAGTTTTCAATCATTGCCTCGCGATCCATGTCAAAATCAACGCCAAAGAGGCCGTTGTAATCCATGGTGTCGGTTGAGAGGACGTAGTTGAAGTCCTCATTGTGGCGAGGGAACTCCTGCATAACGTCGCAGGCCATGCAGACAGGGTTGCCATCCTTCAAAGAAGCAATGGTAGCTGCCTCAAGAACCTCTGGCTCAACGTTTAAGAAGCGAGTCTTAATGCCGCCTAAAACGGTATCGATAAAGGTTGGGTGATACACCTTGCCGTAAGGATACTTCTTGCTTGGGACAGAAATGAGCTGGACAAAGCCACGAGGATCAACGCCACAATAGCGCTCAGCAAACTCAAGAGGAGTAATGCCAAAGTCGCGAAGAATCTGAGTGCCCTCCTCGTCCTTCTCGCCGTCCTTTTTGTCCTTGTTGTCAGAAGCCTTGCTTGGCTCAACAGGAGAAAGCTTTGCCTTATCTACCTGTGCGTTTTTGCCAACCTTGCACTCAAAATCAAAGGTCAGAGGTGGCTCGCCGAGGCAGACGGACAGAATCTGGTGGAAGCCCTTGAGCTGCTCCTGCTTAAGCGCACGAAGCTCGTCTTGAGACTTGCCAGCTGCGTATGCTGCGCGAAGCTCGCCAGCACTCTTTCTGAACAGGCGGTCAATGCGCTCATCCATCTGAGTGGAGTTCTTGGAGCAGGCAGTCTCTGGCATGGCATCCTTAGGAACCAGGCCATACTTCTCAACCAAGCTCATGGCAAATGAGTAGTAGCCACCGTCGCCAATACCCTCGGTCAGAAGCGTGTTGACAACACGAGAATCGGTTGGCTGGTCAGCGGTCTGAATGATGTACTCAAGTGCAGAGTTTGCCTTCTCAAGCTTGTCGTAGAACATGCCATATGCCTGGCTGAACTCAAAGGTATCAACGTCAAGCTTCTTGATTGCCTCCTGGCGAAGTACGTTGAAAGAAGAGAACATCCAGCAGCGACCGCTCTGACGCTGGTTAGTGACGTCGCCCGTCTTTGCAACAGCAACACCGTAGGTATCAGCGTAGGTACGCATGGTGGTGATATCGCGAGCAGCTGCGGAAACGCCCATAGAGGTTACGGAGTTGCGAGCAACGCGGTTAGCACGGTCTGCGCTGAAAGCAGCGGTTTCCTCGTTTGCCCACTGTGGATTTACAGTCTGATCAGCCATTGAGGCTCCTTTTGTTTGTAGCGTTTAGAAAAAAACCTGGCGAGAAGATCGATCTTCTCGCCAGATGATTTGTACCTTAGCGAAGCGTTGCAAGAGAGCCCATTGGGTCCCATGGCTCGAGGACGGTTGCTTCCTCGGTCTCAAAGGTCTTGAGCTGCTCAGGGGTGAGGTACTTCTTGTCAACAACAATCTGGTAGACGTACTCGTCAAACCAAGGGTCAGAGATGGTATCAAAGCCATCGCGACCGTGGTCTTTACCCCAGCTGTTCTCAACCTTCCAGAGGGTAGTGTTGCCTTCTGCGTCAAAGTTAACACCCTCAAGAACCATTGCGTGAGTCATCAGAGACTCGCCGTAGTCAAGGCGCTCAGCACGGTCAAGTGCGCCCTCAACAGGGAAGCCAAAGAGGCCGTCAACGTCAAGTGCACGGGTGTCCATGATGCCCTCTTCACGAAGGTAAGACTGAGCAACGTCGCAACCAAACCAGACAGGCAGGTTGTCCTTAAGCTGAGCCACAGCAAGGCGCTTAAGCTCAGGAATCTCAAGGTTGAGGTAACGAACGCCGCCACCCTCAACAACGTTGCCCAAGCGAGAAACGGTGTAGGTGTGGTTGAAAGGCTTATCTGCAGTTGGTGCAGAGATGATTGAGATGTAATCATCAAGATTCATGTCAACAGTCTCAGCGAAGAACTCCTGAGGAGTAAAAGTGCCAGAAAGGGCGAGGTTATCGTCCTTATCGCGCAGGCGTGCCTCAAAAGATACAGGAGGCTGACCCAGGCAGGTTACCAGCAGGGTATAGACGTCCTCCATCATCTCTTTCTTCATCTCACGCAGAGATTCAAGGGACTCACCAGCTGTTGCGGTCTCGCGAAGACGCTTTGCAGCGCTACGAAGATAGCGGGTGAGGTACTTGTCCATCTCGTGAGTATTGCTGGAGCACTCTGTCTCTGGCATAGCGCTCTTTGGCACAACGCCGTACTTCTTTACAAGGCTCTTAAACATATCCCACTGGCCACCGTCGCCAATTGGATCGGTGAGCAGGAAGGATACAAGACGGCCATTCAGAGGCTCATCAAGGGTATCCAGAATGTTCTCAAGGAACCAGTTGGACTTCTCCATCTTGTCCCAAAACAGTGGATATGCCTGGGAAAGCTCAAAAGTGGAGAGGTTGTATTTCTTGATGATGCGATATCTAAACGTATTAAGTGATGCAAACATCCAGCAACGACCAGAGCGCTTCTGATTAGTACGCTCACCCTGCTTTACCTCAACATCAAAAGTAAGAGGATTAAGGGCAACGCCCTCTGGTACACGAGCTGCTTTTCTAACACCAGCGCTGGTAGCAGCATTCTTAGCTACTGTGTGAGCGCGGTCGGACTCAAAGTTCTTCTGAGCCGCTGTAATGTCGTCAAAGGAAATGCTTTTCATCTGATCCATGTGATCTCCTTAACTGGAATAGGTAATACAAAAACTATATTCCCAATTAAGGTGTTCCTAGTCTAAGAGTTACCAGTTTGAAACTTTTATTTTGAGAAATTTTTGAACAGATGATCCACGCCAACTAAGAGAGATTTTGTGACGTTATAAAATTGGCGAGAAAATATTTTCATCCAATTTACCAGCGGCAATAGAAGTATTAGCACATAGAACATATGTTTGTATTAGTAGTTATTGTCCGGCGAATCGGCTACACTATACAAAGAAATTAAGAGCCCTTGGTAAAAGAACAAATTTTGAAGCACAAAGAGAAGAGCGTAGAAAAAGATGGCATTTGTTCACCTCCACAACCACTCAGATTTTTCCATTCTTGATGGAGCTAGCCGTGTCCCAGACATGGTTAGTAAAGCTGTAGAGTTTGG
>CAUUGK010000076.1:0-4388 GCA_963544765.1 uncultured Atopobiaceae bacterium | reverse complement strand
AGTTTATTGCAATCACCAAAGCTCACCTTTGGCCGTATCTGGTCATTGGTGGTATGTACACGTTAATCAACGTGCTCAACTATGCATTCTTTTACCTTGGAGTTGCGTAAGCTAGGGGCGCTCAATTTTTACTCTGCGCCTGATTTGCTCCGAGCCTGATTTGCTCCGCGCCTGATTTCTGCAAAGAATCGGTGGATCTTGCCTGAAAACGTTAAAGATTCGGTGGATTTGCCTGATTTCATCAAAGAATCTGTGTCCAAAATACAGATTCTTTGCACTTTTTAGGCGGAGTTTAAAGCGCGTCCGAGTTCGCCCTTTCGAGGAGCCTGATTCTCTCGCCATGTCTGAGTGATTTGCCGGAAAAGTGCACCAAGTCTGAGTGATTTGCCGGTTTTTCTCACCATGTCTGAGTAAGTTTACTCAGACTTCATGCACTTTTCAGGCTCGCAATTCCAAGCCTCACTGATAGAGCCCACGCATCACCGCAGAAACCATGTGTTATCTGCGCCAAGTCAAGCTAGAGCCGCAAAACCGTATATACTCGAACGCAGCGTTATCTGGCGAGAAGCCCCGTGGATCCGCCGCTCGTCGTGGATCCGCCGCTCGTCGCGGACCCGGCGCTCACCACAGACCAGCCGCGCGGTGCCCGCCCTCACGACCAGGAAGGAAGCCTGTTGGAGACATTTGAATTTGTACTCATCGTTTTGACCTGCGTCGCGGCTTCCTCGGTTATCGACAAGTTTGTCAACGTCTCCATCCCGGTTATCCAGGTGATTATCGGCCTGTTAGTTGCACTTATTCTGCCCAGCGTCCAAGACGTTCACTTAGAGTCCGAGCTCTTTATGCTGGTCTTCATTGCTCCTCTCCTCTTCAATGAGACGAGAGAAACCAACATTCGTGCACTTATCCTTAACCTGAACAGCATTTTGTCGCTGGCAATTGTGCTGGTGGTTGTCAGCGTTCTCTCGGTCGGCTACGCTCTCCATCTGATGGTTCCCTCAATCCCTCTAGCTGCGGCGTTTGCGCTGGCCTCAGCGCTGGGACCAACTGATGCAGCCACGGTTACCGCACTCAAGTCCAGCATTCACCTGACCCATCGCCAGCAGACGCTTCTCTCCGGAGAGTCTCTGATTAACGATGCTTCTGGCGTCGTTGATTTTCAGTTCTCCGTTGCGGCAGCCGTCACGGGAACGTTTTCGCTGATAGATGCGGCGGGATCTTTCATGGTGCTTTTTGTTGGCGGCGTGGCCGTGGGAATTGTCACGGGCTTTGCCTTTTCTGCCATCAACACAATGCTTGGTAGGTTGGGTTACGAGGACACCGTCGCAAACGTCCTCTACGAAGTACTTACGCCGTTTCTTGTCTATCTTCTTGCCGAAACCTTTCACGTTTCTGGCGTACTTGCTGTTGTGGCTGCCGGCTTGGTGATTGCGCTTCCTCGAAGGCAGAGCAATAAAGCGCTGTTTGCAAGGCAAAAATTAGTCTCGGATTCTACCTGGAAAGTCATTAGCTTCCTTATTAACGGTACCATCTTTGTCTTCTTGGGAATGCAGCTCCCTCTTGCCGTGCTTCCCGGCACCAACGGAGGCCTCAATATCCTGCAGATTCTGGGAATTGTTGTCGTAATTACCCTATTCATGTACGGTGTCCGCTTTACGTGGCTCTACGCGCTGGAGACTCACAAGCTCCACAAGGGCGGCCACCTCTGCACCGGTAAAGATGACGAAAGCGACTCCGAAGACACAAACGGCGAGAAACCCGACAAGCAGCTCGCCTCACTGGACTCCGATCAGAGCGCCGTGCAGTCCCTTGACCAGCACAAAGCCGCGTGCATTCCTAAGCCCATCTCCATCACGTCTGCCGAGCTCATCAAGAACGTGCTGGTTACCACTATTGCGGGCGCAAAAGGCGCGGTAACGTTGTCGATCATCCTCACCTTGCCGCTGGTAACTCAGTCTGGAGCAGCGTTTCCGCAGAGGGATCTGCTGATTACCATCGCCGCCGGCGTTATTCTCGCCACATTGCTTTTGGCGGACAACCTGTTGCCCGTGCTGTCAAAGTCTCCTGAAGCAGACTCTGACCTGCCCGAACGTCTCCACAAGGGAGAGATTGCCGTTCTTGAGGCAACTCTTGCCGAGCTTAGAAGTATGCTGCAGTCGGAAAATGCTATATCGAAGTATCTACCTGCGCTTCGTTTAACTATCACGCGCTATACCAACCGTCTGTTTGCCGCTCGCATCACCGCGCCTGGCTCGGGCAAACTGATCAAAAAGTTGGTCCTTCACGAGACGGAAGTACAACAGAAGCGCCTTGAGCAGCTCCGCGAGCGCCACATTAAAACGAACAACCCTATTCCCTGGGATCAAATTGTTGATGACATTACTTCAATCCGCAGGTCAGTAGGATATTACGGACCTCTTGCAAACATTGCCTCAAAGACAAACCACCGTTCACGTATTGCCGTTGCTCTTCACGAGCTTAAACTGGCAGCACAGCACATCATCGACGGCGGAATCAGACACCTTGAGGACGCAGATCAGTCCTACTACCAGGCGTGTTTATACGCACTAGAGATGGAATACGCTGAGCTTGATGACCTGGAGCGCATTGTTAACGGCGACGATGAAGAGCTGGCGGTCATCGCGTCTAACCTGATGATTGACCACGAGTCGGCAATTGAATCTATTTGGGGCCGCATCAACATCAATGATGAGCATGGCTCCAGCACCACTCAAGTCTCCTACCTGCTGCCTTACAACCTGAGCTCACACAAGATGTCGCCTCACTTTAGGCAGCAGATTGCCAATGCTCGCGAATACGCCGATGACGTGGCGGAAAACGCGCTCCGCATTGAGTTGGACCAGATCACGCGCCTGCAGTTTGAGGGTGTCATCGACCGCGAAGTTGCCTCTCACCTGCGTGAAAACGTCTACTACCTGCAGATGGCTTTGGGTGAGTAGCGTGAACTCCGCACCAGACACACACCCCGCCAACCCCATGGCGAGAAAAACAATCCTCTCCGAACTTTCCGTCCACACGCAGATGTCCTCTGTAATTGGAGCACCTGTTGTCTACCTCTTGGGAGACGTGGTCGACCACTCCCCCGTACAGGTACCTGAAGGCGTCGGCCTCGTACACGTTGGCGTTGAGCTGTGGGAAGAAAACTTCTCGCCCTGGTGTGCTCCGCGCGTTTTTGCCAAGGGTCCCAACTTTGGCGACGGCGCTCAGAGGACGCTTGACGCCCTTATCAACCAGGTGGTCCCCTGGGCAGAATCGGAACTTAGCGTACCGCCAGCGTATAGGGTGCTTGTGGGTTACTCACTCGCAGGTCTGTTCAGCCTGTGGGTTGGCGTGACCCAAGCCGGTGTGTCGCGCTCCGACACACCGCAGCAGGTCGTACGCGGCTGCCAGCCCAACAACACCCCCACCACAACCTTCCAGCGCATTGGAGCTGTCTCGGGGTCATTCTGGTTTCCTGGGCTTTTGGATTACGTTGACCAGCAGCTGAGCGGAGGGGTAGTCGGCCTCACACACGCTTATCTTTCATTAGGTGACCGAGAAGCACGAACTCCCAACCCGCAAATAATGCACGTGCAAGAAAACGCCGAACTTCTCGCCAGCAAACTAGAGGACGCGGGAATAACCACGACGTTTGAGCTTAACCGTGGAAATCACTTCCAAAACGTTGAGGGAAGAATGCAAAAAGCCTTAGACTGGCTGCTTAAATAGGGTAAGATTCTTCAGAACGTACGTGTCCAGAGAGGTTTTATGCCCAGTCCAAAGCAATTTGATAGCAAAACTGAATCACCCAATGCAACCTCTGGCAACCAATCTGACTACTTATTTGCGCTTATTCTTTCTTTAATCTTTGGCATTTTTGGCATTCCGCAGTTTTATCTCAAAGGCTGGAAATCGGGACTTGCCCGACTTGTCATAAACACAGCACTGATTGTTGGCGCATTTGCTCTGGCTCACATACTTGCTTTACCATCAATACTTTCTTATCTTCTACCAGCAATTTTCTCGTATCCGATTATCGAGAGCGCTCTGAATCTCATATATGAAGATGCCAGCGCTGCCAAAAAGCTCATAAAAGGCAAGTTCAAACCTCATAAACGCTACGCTGGAAAACAAAAGGCTGGAATCGCACTTGCCGCACTGAGCGTGGCGCTCTACTTTAGCGCCGCTCTGACGCAACCGCTTCCAACTGTCGTGTCACCTGCGGATTCGCCGCAGCAAAGCTCCGCCACGTCATCCCAACCAGGCTCCGGCACGTCATCCCAACCGGACTCCGGTACGCCATCCTCCGCCGATCCATCCACTACCGCGCAGACCAGCGCAAACGTAACCATCAAGTTTATCGACGTTGGCCAGGGAGAAGCCATTCT
>CAUUGK010000075.1:0-4480 GCA_963544765.1 uncultured Atopobiaceae bacterium | reverse complement strand
TCAAAGGAATTCCATGCTTCAAGAACTTCTCGCATTCTTGCGTGAGTCTCAGGACGGCGAGGCATAAACAATGTGCAGCAATCTGGAGCCGTCTGCGTTGAGATATCAAACGTGTTGATATCTTGGGCGCGACGGATGATTTCTTGCTTGTCAGAGCCAATCAGAGGCCTCAAAACAGGTATGGTGACTGCCTCGTTGACAGCAGCAATGTTATCAAGCGTCTGAGAAGCAACTTGACCAAGTGACTCGCCAGTTACCAGGGCTTTAGCGCCCTCAAGCTCTGCAATCTTCTGTGCAATGATGTACATTACGCGACGATACATAATGACACGAAGAGCCTGTGGAACAGCAAGGGAAATCTCACGCTGGTGCTCGCCAAAGGGCACAACATACATTCTGCCAATAAGACCAGCAGGCTCAAGAGCCTCAATGATATCCTGGCACAGATACTCGCTGGTATCAGAAGTCATAGGGCGTCCAGAGAAGTGAACAGGAATAACCGTAGCTCCCCTACGACCAACCATCCATGTGGCAACAGGCGAATCTATACCGCTAGAAAGAAGCGACACAATCTTGCCCGCAGTACCAACAGGAAGACCACCAACGCCGTGAATAGATGCAGCGTAAACGTATGCGTTACCCTG
The DNA here is from genome assembly GCA_963544765.1 of uncultured Atopobiaceae bacterium. Lineage (GTDB taxonomy): Bacteria > Actinomycetota > Coriobacteriia > Coriobacteriales > Atopobiaceae > Lancefieldella. Next base: position 3,836 of record CAUUGK010000075.1, on the reverse strand, counting down.
AACAACGTGTACATAGACCGTCATATCCGGATTATGCATCTGAACTTTTTTATCAGGGAAATTCTCGCAAAGGACTGCGCCTACAAGCTGGTTAATCTCAATGGAATGCTTTGGATAGACCGTTGAGGAACGACGAGCATGCACTTTAAACGTAGCAAAGTCACCGGACTCCCCCAGCGCCTTCACGGCGGCGTTACAAAACTCCTGCTCATCTAAGCCACAACGATACGCCAAAGAAGCACGTGCAACGCCAGGAACCTGGGCCACAGCATATTGCAGCTCTTCAGTTGCTTGTTTATCAGTGGTTTCTACAAGAAGATAGCCAGAAATGCGAGAAACCCCCGCCACTGGAAAGTGTCGGAGGGCTCGTCGCAAATTTGTTACCAACTGATTTTCAAAAGTGGATCGGTTCTTACCCTTTAAACCAATTTCGTGGTAGTGAACCAGACATACTCTTTCAGTCATAACTCTTAGTAAACGATGGTGTTCTCGCCCTTAATTGCCTCGTCAAAAGAATCTTTAACAAAGCCAAGGGTACCGTCGTTAATCTCTTTCATAGCAATAGAGACAGAATCTTTACCACTTGCAACAGTAGTAATGTCATCAAAATCCTGAACAGCGGTTACACGCAGGTGCTGACCGTGAAGCATATTGTTAATATCGCAAGCACGCTTAGAAGCAAGAGAGCAAAGCAAGAATGGATTCTGCTCAGTTTTCTCAAGCAGGCTGTCAATCTCAGGCTTAATAACAGACATTAAAGCTGACCTCCGTCTGATTCATAGTCATCAAAAACTTCCTCGAGCTTGCACAGAGCAGTCTCAAGGTTGTCGTTCACAATGCAAACAGTATAGTCGTTTGCATGCTCCATTTCACGCGAAGCATTAGAAAGTCTCGTAGAAATGGTCTTCTCATCTTCTGTACCGCGACCTCTAAGACGCTGTTCAAGCTCTTCAAATGAAGGCGGCTTAATAAAGACGAGAATGGCGTTGGGATATTGTTTGTGGACCATAAGTCCACCCTGGACGTCAATCTCTAGAACAACAGATTGACCTGCAGAAATCAGGCGATCAACCTCGGATTTGAGCGTGCCATAGCAATGGCCATGAACATGAGCCCACTCAAGGAATTCACCAGCATCAACGCGCTTTTTAAATTCTTCATCGGAGAGAAAATAATACGCAACTCCATCGACTTCTCCTGGTCGTGGAGAGCGTGTAGTAGCCGAAACCGTCAGGCCTAGGTTTGGGCGCTTGTCCCTCAATAGAGAGACAAGCGTTCCTTTTCCTACACCTGACGGTCCAGATACTACAAAAAGTTTGGCTGAACGAGCCACTACTTGGTCAGTGCCTCGAGGAGCTGCTCACGCTGACGAGCGCCAAGGCCCTTAACGCGGCGAGTTGCGGAAATTCCGAGCTCGTCCATAATCTTTGCTGCCTTTGCCTTGCCATAGCCAGGAAGGGACTCGATAAGAGCGGAAACCTTCATACGCTCAGCAATAGGATCGGTAGAATCAAGGACCTCTTTAAGGGAGACCTTACCAGTCTTAACCTTCTCGCGAAGCTCTGCACGAGCGTGACGAGCCTGAGCTGCCTTCTCAAGTGCTGCCTTGCGCTGCTCATCGGTAAGTGTAGGTAGAGCCATTGTTCCTCCAAACATCGTTTTCGTACGTCATATACGAAACTCAATTTAATGTGCCTTTTGCACTTCAGCAAAATAGTTTGCCACATAACACGTTATTTACAAGGGATTTTTTAATATTTCCGCATCAAAAACCACCTGTTCACCATAATTCCAAAAACTTTTGTTAATTTTTAAGCTCAGAAATGATAGCTTCAAATGCTTCGACTGGATTGTTTGCGCAGGTAATTGGCCTACCAACTACCAATTTGCTTGCTCCGAGCTTAATTGCAGCTGAAGGTGTGGAGATTCTGACCTGATCGCCCTTTTCGGCACCTTCTGGACGAACTCCAGGAGTCACAATGAGCGCATTTGGTCCCAAAAGCTCTCTCATTTCCTGTGCTTCCTGAGGTGAGCAGACAATTCCGTCGGCGCCAGCGTTGTAAGAAAGAGAAGCCAAACGAGCAACTTCATCCTTAATAGATCCGTCTACGCCAATGGAATGGAGTGCGTCCTCATCCATGCTGGTAAGCACAGAGATAGCCACCAGTTTGGTGCGGTCAGACTCATCAACACCACGCTCTGCTGCAGCTTCTTCTGCACCCTCGCGACCAGCAGAGATCATCTGAGCGGTTCCCAGGCCGTGGATAGATAAGATGTCTGCACCAGAAAGCGATGCAGAGTGGACAGCGCCTTTGACCTGGAATGGAATGTCGTGCACCTTGAGGTCAAGAAACACCTTGAAGCCACGTGCGTGCATCTCATCTACCATCGAGGGTCCGTAGCGATAAAAGAGCGTCATACCAACCTTAACCCAGCGTGCATGACCGGCGAGAAGATCGGTGAGCTCCAGAGCCCTTTCTCTTGTGCAATCAAGCGCAACAATAACGGCGTCGCGTGCCTGCTCGTCTGTTAGCATTCAACAGCTCCAATCAGCTCGTGGATGTCAGAAACTCCCTGAGACTTTGCCCAGTCAGTAAGCTCATTCAGAATACGTGGAGCACACATTGGGTCGTAAAGGTTTGCAGAACCCACTGAGACAGCCGTAGCACCCGCTAGGATAAACTCCGCAGCATCCTCGCCCGTTTCTACGCCGCCAACGCCGCAAATAGGAATAGAAACCGCACTTGCGCACTCCCAAACCATGCGAACAGCAGCATTATGGCAGAGAGGACCACTGAGGCCGCCAGTTGGCTTAGAGAGCCTGCTCTTTCTTGTGTGGACGTTAATTGACATGCCTGGAATAGAGTTGATTAACGTAAGACCATCAGCGCCTGCGGCCTCAAAAGCTTTACCAATCTCGGCAACGTTGACGGGGGCCATCTTAACCAGAATGGGCAGCTTTGTCAGAGGACGAACTGCCTTCATAATCTCTGTAGCCTGGTCTGGAGTACCACCGAGGGGCTTACCGCCCTTCTCAAGATTTGGACAACTCACGTTAAGCTCAATAGCTGAGATGTGTGGATTAAGCTCTTCAAGGCGCTCGACAACATCAATCATCTCCTGAACGGAGTGAGCTGCCATCTGCATGATAACGCGCGTACCGCGGCCTTCAAGATCTTTCATGTAGTCATCAGTGTGGGCGATAAAATCGTCCACTCCAGGATTAGCAAGACCAACGCTGTTCATCATGCCGCCGTTGAGCTCGCACATACGAGGAGCTGGGTTTCCTTCCCAAGGAACGCGAGCAACACCCTTCATAGTGATGGCGCCAAGCAGAGAAACGTCGTAGAAACCCTCAAACTGCCAACCGTAGCCAAAGGTACCTGCAGCAGTATTGATAGGATTTTTCATCTGGATACCGCCAAGATTGACGGCCATTTTTACCTGATCTACCATGCGATCTCCTTTGCCTCAAAGACAGGTCCAACCATGCAAGCAGATGCATAGCCACCCTTAGCAAGTGGGACATTGCAGGTGTTGCATGCGCCAAAGGCGCAGCTCATCATACGCTCCATAGAAACCTGGCAAGCAACGTTGTTGGCAATTGCAAGCTTGGCCACGCTTCTCATCATAGGCTCTGGACCGCAGGTATACACAGCGTCCCAAACACCTTGGCTCAAAGGTTCCTCCAAAGCTGCTGTTACAAAGCCCTTAGTACCCTTAGAACCGTCATCAGTTGTGACGTACACGTTCTGTGCGCCCAAGGCGAGAAGATCTTCTTCTCCAAAGAGTTTCTCGGCAGTTTGTGCGCCAATGACCGCGTCAAACTCAACACC
>CAUUGK010000074.1:0-4558 GCA_963544765.1 uncultured Atopobiaceae bacterium | reverse complement strand
GGTCGAATAGACACAGTAGCATCATCAATACTGACCGCATTTCTCGTCTGACGATATGCATCAAGGTCAAAGGAGAGCACATGGTGAAGGACGCCAAAGTGATCAAGTACCTTGGCAGATACCTGTGTAAATCCAGCGCGCTCGTAGAAGGGTTGAGCTTTGAGTTGCGACTCAACTAGCACTTTGGAGGTAGCGCTTTCTTGTGCCAGGTAATCAAGGGTATCGTGCAGCAGCTTTGAGCCAATGCCGGCACCTTTGTTGCTGACGCATACACGCCCAATAAGAGGGGAGTTGTATGACTGTCCTGCATCAATGATGCGTAAATATGCAGCTACCGAGTTAGTATCCTGATAAAAGACATGGGTAGAAACTTGATCAACGTTATCAAGATCGTTATACATAATCTGCTGATCAACAATAAACGTTTCTGCTCTTAGAGAAAGAATTTGATATAACTCTTTAGCGGTAAGCTGCCCAAATCTTTTAATTACCAACTTCATAGCATGCCCCTCCCGTATGCTTGATAGTGATATTTTGACACATCAAAGTGAGAAAAGCGTAAGGTTTCTGTAAGGTCAATCGATGGCAACGTGAACGGTAGTGAGGGAGTATATATCTCAAGATTTACTCGCTCCCAATGAAAGGACACAACATGGTAGCTACTCAAACAGCTCCAACTCAGCCAACTGTTGTGGCTGGACAATCTTCAGCACTTACCCCTCACACCGTTTTGGTTTGTCAAAACCTCGAGAAGTACTATGGAACTCGTGGAAATATTACCAAGGCACTGGACGGCATTAATCTTTCTGTAGCTCGCGGTGAGTTTATCGCTATCATGGGTCCTTCTGGTTCTGGCAAAACTACACTTTTGAACTGCATCTCTACCATTGATCAGGCATCTGCGGGTCACATCTTTATTGATGACCAAGAGCTTTCCAGCTTGCGCGGCGCAGAGCTTTCTGCCTTTAGGCGTGACCGCCTAGGCTTTATTTTCCAGGACGCAAACTTGCTTGATAGCCTTACTGCTCGCGAGAATATTGCGCTTTCACTAACCATTGGTCACGTTCGCGCTCAGGAGGTTTTGGAGCGCGTAGAAAACGTTGCCAAGCTGCTCCAGATTACTGAGGTACTGGACAAGTTCCCTTACGAGATGTCCGGCGGCCAGCGTCAGCGTGTTGCTGCAGCCCGAGCAATTGTTACTAACCCTTCGTTGGTTCTGGCAGACGAGCCTACCGGCGCACTTGACTCAAAGAACGCTCGTACACTTCTGGAGAGTCTTGAGAACCTCAATCGTAATGGCGCAACCATTGCCATGGTCACTCACGATTCATATGCAGCATCTTACGCTCATCGCGTAATTTTCATTAAAGATGGTCGCATCTTTAATGAGATAGTTCGTGGCGAGAAGCCTCGTAAGCAGTTCTTTAACCAGATTATGGACGTTGTTTCATTCCTGGGAGGAGAGGGTGCTGATGTACAGTAAAATCGCGCTTGGCAACGTCAAGAAATCACTGCGCGATTTCAGTATTTACTTTCTGACCTTGGCGGTAGGCGTTGCTCTGTTTTATTCCTTCAATTCAATTAGCCAGCAATCTATGGTGTTGAATCTTTCTGAAGATCAGCGAAACATTGTTCAGCTTTTGAGTAATATCATTTCTGGAGTAAGCGTTTTTCTTGCTGTTATTATGGGATTTCTTGTTGTCTATGCTAATCAGTTTCTGATTCGTCGTAGAAAAAAAGAATTTGGCATGTATCAGATACTGGGCATGACCAAGAGAAATGTCTCTAAGATTATGAGTATTGAGACGCTGCTTGTTGGTTTTCTCGCCCTGGTAGTTGGACTTGTTGCAGGTATTTTTATCTCTCAATTTATGATGTTTGCAACAGCCCACATGTTCAACACAACGCTTGATTCATTCAAATTTGTGTTCTCGCAAACTGCGCTAATTCAAACGGTTATTTACTTTGTAGTTATGTTTGTGGTTGCGCTGATTTTTAACGTCACCACCGTATCTCGCTACAAGCTGATTGACCTTCTTAACGCAGACAAAGTAACTCAGACTGTCAAGGTAAGAAACCTTACCATCTCTGTACTGCTCTTCCTGGCCTCTCTTGGAATCATTGCTTATTCCTATATTTTGCTTCAGCACAATGGTTTAAAACAGATAGATGAAGAGTTTGCCATGGCTACGGCTTTAGTGTCTGTGGGTACAGCACTCTTTTTCTTCTCAATTTCTGGTTTCTTACTCAGATTTATGCAGATGCAGAAGGGCTTCTACTACAAGGGTCTTCACTCATTTATCCTGCGTCAGTTTAATGCCCGCGTTAATACTGCTTGGGTTTCCATCTCTTTAGTCTGCGCTATGCTCTTTGTGGCAGTCTGTGGACTTGGTACGGGTTTCTCGCTTGTTGACTCCATGAACTCTAGCTTTTCTAAAATCAAAACGTACGATGTTGCTATATCAATTAATCCAGGCTCAGAGCGCAGTTATACTCCTGGCCCAGCAGACTCATATGATTACCTTTCTGTAGTGCAGAAACTTGATCCAGAGTGGGACAAAACTATCAAAAATGCCATCCAGGTTGATACGTACTACGCCCAAGCTGATCCAACAACACCAAGTTTCACGTATAGCTCTATTGATGCGGTAACAGGTAAGCGCTTTGCTGATTACTTTACCGGCTATAGTGGTCAGGATGATCCTGCGCAGACAAATGTAACTCTGATGCGAGCTTCTCAGTACAACAAGCTGCGCGTTGCATCTGGACTTGAGCCTGTTGATTTTGGTACTGACGGCTATATGGTTTGGACGCTAGACACTAATCTCACAAAATACTGGCAGGATTCTCTTGCTCATAATCCTGAACTCACCATTGAGGGTCATAAGCTTCACGCTGTTGGTGGAACACTGGATATTGCTCAGACACAAGGTGGCCCTTATCTTATGCCTGCATTAGGAATTATGGTTGTTGCTGATCAAAGTTTCCCTTCAAGTACCGTTTTGACCAACTCTTACATTTTGGGAAACTACCAAACCCCAGGCGATGCTACTGAAGCTCAGTTCCATGATCAGATTAAGAAATATTTTGGGGATGGTTCTGTCACTGGAAACGATTCCGACCCGTATTCTTTACTGCTTATTGTTACTGCTTCTCAGTATATTCAAGCTACTGCTGGATTCTCTGGTATCGTGACATATTTGGCACTGTATATTGGCTTGGTACTCTTCATTGCGTGCGCAGCTATCCTGGCTCTTCAGCAACTCTCCGAGGCATCTGACAATGCTCGTGCCTATCAAGTTCTTGCAGAGCTTGGTGCCGAGAAGGGCCTTGCAAGTCGTGCACTCTTTGTTCAGATTGGCGTGTACTTCTTGTTCCCGCTGCTTATGGCAGCTGCACACGCAACATGCGCAATGTCTGTTATGGTTTCTGTGATCAAGTCGATTGGCAACTTTGATGTAGCTAGCAGCATTGGTGGAGTTGTTGCAGTAGTAGCTGCTTTGTATGGCGGATACTTCCTGGTTACCTATTTTGCTGCACGTTCAATCATCTTCAGGGGAGCAAAGAGGATGCAGTAAATTGCGCTTTCGTGTTGTAAATTCGTGAAAGAAGGACGGATGTTTCTCTGTGGAGCATTCGTCCTTCTTGCTTAGGTAAAATAGAAACGTTATGTCAGGTGGTATCTGTGTGAAGCACATACTCAAGGAGGCATCATGGGTCTTTGGTCAAAGGTTAGAAATGTGTTTGTTCCTTCTAATGGAACAGAGCAGCCTCAGAAGGCTACATTTGCTACCAGGGAAGACACTATCTATGCACCAGTTTCTGGTGTTCTGGTAAGCGTACAAGAGGTCCACGATGAGGTAATCTCAAGCGGTCTCTTTGGCCAGGGTTATGGTATTTTGCCCGTTGGTCTTGATTGCGTCTACGCTCCTTGTAATGCCCGCATTACCGCAACTAACGTAACCAATCACTCAATTGGCCTTACCACTGATACTGGTATTGAGATTTTGATTCACATTGGTGTTGGTACCATCGAGATGAATGGCAAGGGTTTTACCCGTTACGTTCACGCTAATGATGAGGTCAAGGCTGGTACTCCACTGATTTCGTTTGACGCTGCTGCCATTGAAGAGGCAGGATATGAGAACGTTGTGGTTGTTACTGTTGTTAACGCAGATACGTATGAGCGCATCGATCTTATTGGTGAGTCCGGAACGCTGATTGGTGGTCGTCCACTGGTTAAGATTGGCGATCCTCTGATGTGCGTCAAGCACTAGGGTTTCTCGCCAGCAAAACATCTGCAATAAACGAGGTTTTACATGCTTAGAGTTACTAAGGCAATTCTTCACGTCTTTGATTTTGAGACGGGAACTAAATACTTCTCTCAATCTACCTTGGATTTAGAGGATCGTCAGACAAAGTCATACGTACAGCGTAGACTGCGTAAAATTACGGCAAATCCAGAGTCTAGACATGGAGAGTTTGCTCCTACCAGTAATTTTGCTGGAGGTCTTCAGGAGTATGCTCACGGAGACGTTGAGTTTGTAGAGTTTTCTCA
>CAUUGK010000073.1:0-4573 GCA_963544765.1 uncultured Atopobiaceae bacterium | reverse complement strand
CTCCTGTATTGATGCCCTTCCTACCATGATCAAACCAAACACCGATGAAATCGGTCAACTTCTAGGAAGAGAAGTAACTACAGAAGACCAGGTCATTGAGGCAGCTCGGGAGCTGCACAAACGCGGCATTAAAATTGTAGTTGTATCGCTTGGTGCAAAAGGTGCACTCATGGTTTCTGATGAAGGAACCTTTAGAGCAAATCCTCCAAAAATTGAAGCTATCAATCCTGTTGGTGCAGGAGATACCCTTGTTGGCTCATTTGCTGTTGCACTTGCTCAGCAAAAACCAACTTCAGAGTGTCTTACCTTTGCGCTTTCATGTGCTACCGCAAGTTGCCTATCTGCAGGTACCGGTCGCTTTGATCAAGATATTGCAACTAAGATTCAGAAGCAGGTCACAATCAAAAAGATTGCTGAATAATATGCAGCAAGACGGGTTTCTCGCCAAAGGTTACAAAGACAAAACTATTTCTAGAAAACTTACGTAACAGAGTAAGAGAAACGTTACAATTTTTTCAGTCAATCAAAGAGCCCTTTGGGGCGAAAGGAGCAATAGATGTTCGTTACTACTAAGCAGATGCTTCTTGACGCACAGGCTGGCCATTATGCTGTTGGCGCCTTTAACGTTGAGAACCTTGAGTTTGTAATGGCTGTTGTTAAGGCAGCAGAAGAGCGCCGCTCCCCTGTTATTCTTCAGACCACTCCTGGCACCATCAAGTACGCAAGCCTTGATTACTTTGCTGCCATGGTTCGTTGTGCTGCTGAAGAGGCAACTGTTCCTGTTGCTCTTCACCTAGATCACGGTGACGGCTTTGACCGCTGCATTCAGGCAGCTCGTGCCGGTTACACCTCCGTCATGATTGACGGCTCTCACGTTCCTTTTGAGGACAATATTGCCCTTACCGCATCCGTAACCAAGTTTGCAGGCCCTATCAACCTTCCTGTTGAGGCTGAGCTTGGCAAGGTTGGCGGCAAAGAGGACGACGGCCCAGCTGTTGAGGGCGAGAACCCCTACACTGATCCAGACCAGGCTGAAGAGTTTGTTGCACGCACCAACTGCACTTCTCTTGCAGTTGGCGTTGGCACCGCTCACGGCGTCTACCACGGCACTCCTCACATTGAGCAGGGTGTTCTGAAGGCAATCCGCCAGCGCCTTGATATTCCTCTGGTTCTTCACGGTACTTCTGGCGTGCCAGATGACCAGGTAGCAGAGGCAATTCAGAACGGTATTTGCAAGGTTAACTACGCAACCGAGCTCCGCCAGGTCTTTACCGCGGCCTTTATGAAGTACATGTCCGAAAACCCCGGCAACTTTGATCCAAAGAAGCCTTCCGTTCCTGGTATGGAAGCAATCACTCAGATTGTTGCAAGCCACATGGATAACCTGGGTTCTTCCCACAAGGCTTAAGCCATCGCAGGCTCTACATACGTTGCAGATAAAAACAAGGCGAGAAGATCGATTGGTCTTCTCGCCTTTGTATTAAAAGTAAAGCGTTGTTGAAAACGCAAGCCTTAGCAAATCTTGCAAATCCAGTCTGCCTCTGGAGCCTCAATCTCGCCAGACTGAATGCTGGTCAGCGTGTTGCGGAGCTTAGACATAACTGGTCCAACAGCCTCCATACCAGCGCCAAAGACAATCTCTTTCTGGCCGTCAACAACTTTGCCAACAGGAGAAATAACAGCAGCAGTACCGCACATACCGCACTCAACAAACTGATCAAGCTCGTCAAAGCGGACAGGACGCTCAATAACCTTCATACCAAGCAGATCTTTAGCGACCGTTGCCAGAGAGCGACGGGTAATAGAAGGCAAAATGGAATCTGTGTAAGACTGTGGAATAACCAGGGTTCCCTCTTTATCAACAAAGAGGAAGTTTGCGCCACTGGACTCCTCAACATAGGTACGAGAGCCAGAGTCAAGATACATACTGTCTGCAAAGCCCTGCTCATGTGCCCAGGTGGTTGGGTACAGAGACATAGCGTAGTTGAGGCCGGCCTTGATATTGCCGGTTCCGTGAGGAGCAGCACGGTCATAAGGAGAAACGGTCAGTGCAACAGGAGCAACGCCGTTGGAGTAATAAGCTCCAACTGGAGTGACCATAATACGGAACTCATAGGTAGGAGATGGCTTAACACCAACAGTATTTCCGTTACCAATCATAAATGGACGAACATACAGCGTAGCGCCTGTACCAAATGGTGGAACCCATGCTGCGTTTGCAGAAACAACCTCTTTAACTGCAGCGATAAATCGATCTTCAGGGAACGGTGGCATAACAAGACGAGCCGCAGAATCTGCCATACGCTGAGCATTGAGGTTAGGACGGAAGCAGACGATATCGCCAGAAACTGTGGTGTAAGCTTTTAAACCCTCAAAAACTTCCTGGCAATAATGGAAGATGTTTGCACACTCAGACAGTGTAATGCTGTGATCGGTGGTAAGTCCGCCCTCATCCCAAGCACCGTCTTTGTAGTGGGCAACGTAGCTGTAGTCACACTGCGTATATGCGAAGCCAAGCGCTGTCCAATCGATGTCTTTCTTCTCCACTGAGTTTGCCATGGCTTTCCTTTCTCCGTGGGTTTTAAAAGTGTGCATCATACTACACGCGTACTTTTTGTCTCTCACCCACACTAAAAATTTGTAACCGAATAGATATTTTGCGGTATAACGTACATGAGCTGAAGGGAGCAAAAATGAATATCAAACTTAAGAGGACTTACGATGCGCCAGAAGCTGACGATGGGTATCGCGTGCTGGTAGATAGACTATGGCCTCGTGGTATCAAAAAAGAGAACCTACACGCTGATGAATGGGCTAAAACCATTGCTCCTACTACTGAGTGCAGAAAAGCATTCAACCACGATCCAGAGCGCTTTGATAGCTTTGTGTCTACCTATACAGCTGAACTTGACAGCAATCCTGACGCAGATGCCTTTGTCGAACAGCTTAAAAAGCTTAATCAATCTACCGTGACACTGCTTTTCTCGGACAAAGACACTACGTACAACAACGCAGTAGTGCTCAAAAAGTGGCTTGAGACTAAGCTTAAGTAATACGCTTACCCAGCTACGCTTACATATCTTGCGAGAAGAACTCTTGGTAGAACTTCAATTCTTCAGGAGTATCTATGCTTGATGAGAATAAAATATCAGGCTCTGCGGCGCTATTGTTCTTGTCAGCAGCGGCATCTGCAGAAGCAAGCAAGTTTGCCTGTCCAAGCAAACGCTTAAGCTGATGAGCGGCGCCTGCCCCACCGTCAAAAAACTCAACGTTGCCTAAGACGGAGCTAATCTGCTTCTTGATAAAAGGATAGTGCGTGCAACCAAGAACCACGGCATCTACCTGACCAGCATAATTTCCCAAAAGCTCGGTCAGTCGTTTATGCATCTGTTCTGAATCAGCCTGACCAGATTCAATAAGCTCCACCAGGCCTTCTCCTGGAATAGAGATAACCTTTGCAGAAGGATGCAGGCGCGACTCAAGGTTGTGGTACTTCTGCAAAGAGAGCGTTGCTTTTGTAGCCAGAACAACCACTGTTCCATGGGGATATGCAGTTACTGCAGGCTTAAGAGCTGGCTCAACGCCCACAATAGGCAGATAAGGATAAGCTGCTCTCAGCTCGTCTGCAGCAGCAGCTGTAGCAGTATTGCAAGCTATAACTAGCGCCTTAGCACCCTCATCGATAAACTTTTTAGCAATAGTGTGAGAGCGCTGGGCAATCTGCGCTTTTGGTTTAGTGCCATAAGGAGCAAATGCAGAATCGCCAAAATAATGAAATTCCTCGTGAGGCATTTGGGCAACAAGGTGTTTAAGCACGCTCATGCCGCCAACGCCCGAGTCAAATACACCAATAAAATTATGAGGAGCTAAACGAGCTTCCATTACATACCTTTCAAACTGAATGTAAAGTATTTTATACCTTTATCATTCAAAGGTTGATTTGCGTCACTCTTGGGTAGAATGCCAAAGATATGTTTTTAACGATTGGAGTTTCATGAGCAACGAAGGTAAAAAGGTAAAGGTCCACTACGTAGGCACGCTTGATGACGGAACTAAGTTTGACTCCTCCCGTGATCGCAACGAGCCACTGGCATTTACCTGCATGGCTGGTCAGATGATCCCTGGTTTTGATGAGGCTGTCAAAGATATGACCGTTGGCCAGATTGTTGACGTCCACATTCCAGCAGCAGAGGCATATGGTGAGCGTCATGAAGAGGCAGTGCAGCCTGTTCCCGTAGCTCAGCTTCCAGGCTCTGAGAATCTTGTTGCAGGTCAGCAGGTTACTCTGGGCACCCCTGAGGGATACCCTGTTATGGCAACCGTTGTCTCTAACGACGGCACCACTATCGTCTTTGACACCAACCATCCAATGGCTGGTAAAGACCTTAACTTCAACATTGAACTTCTCGAGGTTGAAGAGTAATCCACTCCCCCTTTATAGGGCGAGAAGGGCGTAGGTGCTTCTGGCATCTGCGCCCTTCCTTTTTGCGTCAAAGAGACATCAAAAAAGAGCTTGGTTGCATGCAACCAAGCTCTTTTACATAACAAGTTATGAGGGGCCAATACCTTAGCT
>CAUUGK010000072.1:0-4603 GCA_963544765.1 uncultured Atopobiaceae bacterium | reverse complement strand
TAGGTCAGCGGTCGTTGCTGCCTCCACTGAATAAACTATTCGAGGGGAAATTATGGCCTTTACGAGAAAAGAATTCTTGTCCCTTTCTGCTTTGGGAGCTGCGGGTACTTTGGCTGCATGTACTCCACAGGCAAGGACGTCTGAGGATACGAATCAGCCTGCATCTAACGTGGACCTTGAAGAGTTCAAGTCACTTAAGCTGGACATGACCCAGTGGAGTTATGACGAGGATAACGACTGCTACTATCAGCTGGGCATTCAGTACTGCACTAAGCCTGCAAGCAAGTCGGTAAACACTCTCTCGGTTTTTGTTCCTGGAAAGTATCTCTCGGGAAAGAAGAATGGCTCTACGTACGAGTGCGAAGTGAGCGAGAAGGCCGTTGTAGGCAGCTTCACCGCAAGTACCGCGCCAATCGTCATGCCTATTAACACAGCAACGCTCGCCCCTCAGAGCGCTCCTACAAGTTACTCATACGAAGGCCTTGCACCGTACCTTGAGGCTGGTTGTGTGTACGTATACGCAGGTTTCCGCGGCAGAAGTGCTGGTTACGATTCAACTACAGGCTCGGACGAGCTTTACGCAGGTGGATCGCCTTGGCCGGCAGTAGACCTCAAGGCTGCTATCAGGTACTTGCGCTACAACCATGAGCTGCTTCCTTGCAATACATCAAAGATTTTTGTGTTTGGCTTTGCGGCCGGCGGTGGTCTCAGCACAGTGCTAGGCACCTCGGGAGATTCTCCACTGTATACGCCATACCTTAAGGCGGTTGGCGCTGCTACACATAGCGAGAAGGGCGAGCAGCTTTCAGACTCTATTTACGGCAGCGCTTCATGGTGTCCTGCGACATCGTACGACCTTGCAGACGCAGCATACGAATGGTCAGCTGGTCAGTATGCTGATGCAACAGACTCTCGTGCTGAAGGTGTTTGGACACAGCCTCTCTCGCAAGATCTTGCTGGCGCATACGCTTCATTTGTCAACAACATGGATCTTCTCGACAGCAATGACAGCAAGGTCAGTCTTGATGAGACTAACTCTGGTGTCTATACCGCTGGATCATATGCAGATCTTCTGCTCAACGAGCTTAAGACCTCTGCAAATAACTTTGTTAAGGACAACGCATTCCCTTATACCTCTACGCCTCAGCGACTGGAAGAGCCTACGTTCCCAGGTGATCCAAATCTGGCAACAGTTCGTGGTACAGACAACGCAACTCCTGCCACACAGCAGGTTCAATCTACTATTTACGATACTGCTGAGCACTACTTTGGCTCTCTGAACTCTGAGTCTATTTGGGTTGTATATAACCTTCGCCGTCAGAGCGTTGAGCTTGAGAACTTGAGGGGTTTCTCGCGCGCTCTGAGAGGTGCTTCACTTCCTGTTGGAGCTTTTGATGCACCTGATAGAAGCACTCGTGCAAATCAGCTATTTGGCGTTGGTGAGCAAAGTACCTTGCATTTTGATGAGCAGACAGCTGATCTCATCAAAAAGAACCTTGATACGTATATGAAGCTTACTGATTGGAAGTCCAGCTACGCCAATGACTGGTCCTCTGATTTGAATAAGGCTGACACGCTGGAGAATGACATTCCAACTCGTGTGGATATGTTTAATCCTCTGTACTTTACCAGCGCGTCTTACAAGGGTTATCAGACAGCATCGGTTGCTCCTTATTGGCGTATTAATGAGGGTGCCCAGAATACCGATACTTCAATTTGCACCTCGTTCAACCTGGGTCTGTCTTTAAAGCATTTCTCGGGCGTGAGCAGTGTTGATTACACGCTTGTTTGGGATAAGGGTCACGTTCTTGCCGAGAGAACAGGCAATGCAACCGCCAATCTGGTTTCTTGGATTGTCACATGCGCGTCTGCTTAAAGGGGAGGTCATAGCGTGTTTCAAACGAAGAATCGCCGACTGTATGGTGCTATAGTCATCGTCGTGCTTGCGGTAGGAGCAATATTCTTCTCTCTATTCAGAGGCGCTGGTAAGTCTCAGCCTCAAGCAAACTCGCAATCGCAGCAATCCCAACAGACGCAGTCTCAGAGCTCACAAAACAGGGGCTACATTGATTCTGTGGCAGCGGACGACCCGTATGCAAAGGGCATTCATCATGTTCGTATTGTGGTGAAGGATTACGGCACTATCGAGGCAACTCTTAACGCAAACGTTGCGCCTATTACGGTTTCTAATTTTGCTCATCTTGCCGAGTCAGGCTTCTATAATGGCCTCACGTTCCATCGCATTATTGACGGCTTCATGATTCAAGGTGGAGATCCTAAGGGCAATGGCTCGGGTGGATCCGAGAATAAAATCAAGGGTGAGTTTACAAAAAACGGTGTCGAGAATAACATCTCGCATACACGTGGAACTATTTCCATGGCACGCGCCCAAGATCCAAACTCTGCAAGCTCACAGTTCTTTATCATGCAGGCAGACAACTCAACTCTGAATGGAAATTACGCTGCATTTGGCACGGTAACAAGTGGAATGGACGTTGTCGATGCAATTTGTAAAGGCGTAACTCCAACCGATTCAAATGGAACCATCCCTGCTTCAGAGCAACCAGTCATTGAGTCCATCACGATGATTGATTAGATTCCTTATATAAAATATTGTTATGTTATTAAATGACCTGCAACAAATTATAAAGTTGCAGGTCATTAGCGTATAACAGACCTCTCATGATATACTATTGTTATCCGAGAGGAGTGGTGTTATGCGAGCTATTGGCGAGTTTTGCGTTCACCCAGGTCAGGGCGTATGTCTTGTTGAAAATGTAGTTTCGGAGCCTATTCCGGCCTACGTTTTGTCTCCTATTGGGCAAAAACATCCTGTTCAGATTGTATTTCCTCTTGATCAAGAATTCAGACTACGCGATCTTATGACGCGTGATGAGGCTACAAATCTTGTTGATATATATCCTCAAATTGAACTCATTACCTTTCACATCCACAACGCCTCTCTTGAAGAATCTCACTTTAGACATGCCATCAGAGAAGGTTCTTGTAAAGATTCCATTAGTATTGCTAAAACATTTAGAGCTCGTATTGATAAGGCGCGTTCGCTCAACAAGAAACCACCTGTTTCTCACGAGAGAATTTTTAAGATGGCCAGCAATCGCGGTCTTTATGAGCTTATTACGGCACTTAATTGCACTGTTGATGAGATTCAGAAGGTGTTTAGTTCACGCTATGGCGTAGAAATTGGAAAAGCTTAGCGTACAATTAACCTATCCGTTCAAGAGATGGGAAACTATGGCTTCAGAAACATCTGCAAATCGTGCTGTTGTTACTGTTTTGGGCAGCGACGCTCCTGGAATTGTTGCGGCAATTTCTTCCACTTTGGCTGAGTCAAACGCAAATATCCTTGATATTGCTCAGACAATTTTGTCTGGTATTTTTACTATGACCATGCTTGTTGAGTTGAAGGATACTGAGTCTTTCTTGAGCCTCAAAGAGCGTCTTGATACCGTCTCAGAAAAGCTTGGTGTACAAGTAAATATGCAGCGTGAAGAGGTCTTCACGTTTATGTATCGTCCATAAAGAGGTAGTGTTTTGTCAGAGCTTTCAACTGAAGAACTCATTGCTCAGAAGCAGTCTTGGCTCACTCAAGATGTATCAAATCTGAAAGTAGATATTGTCTTTTCCGATATGGATGAGACATTTTTGCATACCGATAAATCTCTTGATTCCAAAAACATGGCAATGCTTGACCGCCTGGCTGAGCTGGGCATTCCCTTTGTCCCATGCTCTGGGCGCGCGTTTAACGTGCTTCCAAAAGAGGTTGTGAATCATCCTGCTTCTAAATATGTAGTTTCTTGTGACGGTGCCGTTATCAGAGATCTTTCTACCCAGACGGTACTGCACGAGTCTATTGTTACCAAGGAGCAGGCACTTGAACTGTATCAAAAGCTTAAAGAATATCCCGTCACATTTGATATCTTTGCTGATGGCGGGGTCTATCAAGAGCGCTCAAGGCACAATCTTATCTCTCAGCTTGGCATTCCCGCAGATCATGCAGCATTTATGCAACGCTCGCGTACTCCCTTTGACCAAAGCGTTGAGGAGTTTATTGAAGGCGTTACCACTATTGAGCGTCTAGGTTCTTATTGGTCCGTTGCGGAAGGCGAGAAATACCAGGCACTTGTGGCAGACGCTGTTGCTTCAGTAAAGGGCTTAAGCGGTACAGCTTCCATGAGTATGGGAATGGAAATCTTGGCCGACGGTACTTCAAAGGGTGCAGCGCTTCAGTGGCTCTGCAACTATCTTGGCCTCTCTACAGAGAACGCCGCAGCTTTTGGTGACTCGCTCAATGATGTCGCCATGCTTTCTGCGGCGGGAATGGGTACAGCAGTTGCCAACGCTCGTCGTGAGGATTTTGAGGCAGCAACCTATATCACACTCACTAACGATGAGGCGGGTTTCTCGCGATTCCTTACGTGGGCACTGGGGGAGTAAGCACTTGGCGCTGGAAACGTAACGTTTCAGAGTTTTCGCTTTAAAGTTTTGCTTGAGACATATTGTTTAAAGAAAAAAGCCGGCAGATACAATGAACTGCGTCCCAAAACTTGGACGAATTTAATAAAGAGCTAGGCCACTAAGG
>CAUUGK010000071.1:0-4712 GCA_963544765.1 uncultured Atopobiaceae bacterium | reverse complement strand
GCGTACATTCCCTTTGTAGAGAACATTCCAGCCACGGCTACTCGCCGTCCTTGGTACGCTCGCTGTCGGCGCCGTCCTCGGTGGTAGAAGCACCAGCTGTAGTGGAACCGCTGCTGTGAGCCTCGAGCATCTCCTCAAGTGTGTGCCATGCCAGCTCAGCGCACTTAACGCGTGCGGGCATGTGAGCAATGTCATGCAAAATGTTGGCATCTTCCAGCTGGTCAAGTACAGCCTCGTCAGTCTCTTCTCCGCGAATCATACGTCCGAAGAGTTTGCAGAGCTCAATGGCCTCTTCTGGAGTGCGGTCTATCATCAGATCGCTCATAATATCGGCCGATGCCTGAGAAATTGCGCAACCACTGCCCACAAAAGCAGCCTCGGCAATCTTTCCGTCCTCAATACGCACGGAAAACGTGAGCTCATCGCCACAAGAAGGGTTAACGCCCTCGTGGGAGACGGTTGGGTTGTCCATCTGATATTTGTAATCGGGGTGAGAAACGTGGTCCATAAACTCAGCGTTATACAGGTCGTTTGCTGCCACTTATTTCAACTCCTTGTTTATTTGCTGCTGACCGCGCTGCCAAAGATCTTCCATACCTGGTTAAGACCCTCGATCAGCTGGTCAATGTCGTGTTTATCGTTGTAGAACGCAACGGATGCGCGGCACGTGCTGGACTCGTGCAGCTCAATCAAAAGCGGCTCGGCACAGTGATGACCAGCGCGAATGCAAACGTTGTTCATGTCTAGGATGCTCGAGACGTCGTGTGGATGAACGCCTCGCACGTTAAACGCCACAGCGCCCACGTGATTCTGTCCCAGCTTGGAGCCAACGATGTCAACAAAGTCTAGCGTGCACAGCTGCTGCACCAAGTACCTGGCGAGAAGTTCTTCTCGCTTCTCGATCTTTGCCATATCCAGGCCGTTGAGGTATTCGACAGCGGCACCGGTAGCGTAGATACCTGCGGCGTCCTGTGTGCCTGCCTCAAACTTTTCGGGAACGGGAGCCCAAACGGCGCTGGTCTCGGTGACGGAATCAATCATCTCGCCACCGGTGAGGAATGGCGGCATAGCATCAAGCAGCTCAGCACGGCCCCAGAGCACGCCAATGCCCATAGGTCCGCACATCTTGTGTGCCGAGAAGGCCAACAAGTCGCAGTCAAGATCATGCACGTCAATAGGGATGTGAGGCGCTGATTGAGCGGCGTCAACAACCATGTAGGCACCCATGGTGTGAGCACGCTTAGCAATGGCCTTGATGTCGTTACGGGTGCCCAGCACGTTGGAAACGTGTGCGACAGATACAATTTTGGCACGCTCGGTAATCTTCGACGCAATCTCTTCGGGCGTAATCTGGTACTGCGAATTCATGCGCAGGTACACCAGGTTAGCACCGGTAGCTTTGCAGATCTGCTGCCAAGGAATGATATTGGAGTGGTGCTCCATGATGGAAATGACTACGTCATCGCCTGGTTTGAGCGCATAGCGACCAAGACTTGAAGCAACCAGGTTAAGTGCCTCGGAAGTGTTGCGCGTAAAGATAATCTGACGGTCTTCTGGTTTGCCGTTTTTATCGACAGCACCAATGAACTTTGCAATCGAAGTACGAGCACCCTCGATAGCTGCAGTTGCTTCCACACTCCAACGATACAATCCACGTAGAGCGTTTGCGTTCATGGTCTCGTAGAAGCCAGACTGCGCCTCAATCACCGCGCATGGACGCTGAGAAGTAGCAGCGCTATCCAAGTAAGCTACCTCAGGATTTGCTGCCAAAAGTGGAAAATCTGCCTTGTAGGGGTTATCGGTAATCTGAGCAATTTCTGCGTCGGTCATTACGCGACACCACCTTTGCTGAAATCGGCTTTAGCGCCGGAATCCCTGCCATCGCTTGCAGCCAGGGAGTTGCCAGCTGCACCGTCACTAGCTGCCGCGTCGTCATAGTCGTGAGCAATTTCTGCGCCCAGCTCAGCCTCGCAACGTTCAACAGCCACACGGTGAGAAATCTCTTCTGGCGCATTGATGATGGCGTCTTCAAAGAGAGCGCGTACAAAGAGCTGCTCAGCAGCTTGGCGAGAAAGTCCTCGAGCTGCAAGATAATCAAGCTGCTCAGGAGAGACAGATCCGATAGTAGCGCCGTGGTTACCAGCAACATCGTCCTCATCGCAGAGAATAACTGGCATGGTCTTGTTGACAACGTCATCACCAAGAATCATGACCGTTTCAATCTCATTGCCCTGGGCATCCTTTGCGCCGCGGACAAGATCGATAGTTGCGCGAAGCGTCTTCTGAGCTGCTTCGTTAAGGACGCCAGACTCAGTGAGCTGCGCGCGCGTAGAGGTACCACGCATGCGTACTAGGTGGTTGATATCAAGCGTCTCTTCGTGAGTGGCGTGATAGCGATTATTGAGGTCAAGGCGAGCTCGAGCGCCAACTAAGTTGGCGGTAAGGCCGAGACCAATCGTTGATCCGCCCAGAGCATACTGCTTAACGTCAACAGCAGCGTCCTGGTGAACCTCAAGGCCAACACTCTCAAGGTGTTGCTGGTCCTCATTGACGCCAAGCATCTCAATAAGGTGCAGCTTTGCGCCAGCTTCAACAACAATGCGGGTGAGCGCAGCGCTTGTTGGGAGCACGTCGCCAGAAGCGTTCGCGTCGCTGCTTGTAGGTACGTTGCCGTTAACATCGCCTGCAAACGCAGCGATAACTACGGTAGCCTCGGCACCTTCGCGCACAATGATGCCGGTGTTAGCACACTGATTTTGAGCTGCAGAAACGGCAACAACAATAGGATCTTCTCGCCTGGTATGAGCGGGAACGTTGTAGAAATCAGACTTAAAAGCCTGCGACTCTACGTAGTCAGTAACCTCTTGGCCCATTCCGCACTCGATGCGCTCAAAAAGGCGAGGCAGAGGCAGGTATACTTTGCCTGCATCAGCGTGATCAGGCACGGTAACTGACAGTGAGTTAGCGCGTAGACGGTTCCATGTCTGAGCTGCAGGAACGTTGGCGCGATTAATCAAAACGTTTTCCATTAGCCAATCGCTCCTTCCATCTCAAGTTTAATCAGGTTGTTCATCTCAACGGCGTACTCCATAGGAAGCTCCTTTGAGACAGGGTTTGCAAATCCGTTTACTACCATGGTGCGAGCCTCAGCCTCAGAGCAACCGCGGCTCATCAGGTACAAAACGGTGTCGTCAGAAATACGACCAATAGTTGCCTCGTGTCCAATCTGGGCAGTTGCATTACGGACGTCCATCTCTGGAATGGTGTCAGAACGACTAATGTTATCCAGCATCAGCGACTGGCACGAGAACGCCACGCGAGCGTTTTCTGCCTTGCGACCAACGGTAACTGCAGAGCGGAAGGTGTTGACGCCGCCGTCCTTGGAAATGGACTTGGTGTCAACGTTTGCCGAGTTGTTAGAGCCGTTGATAATCACCTTGCAACCTGTATCCAGGTCCTGTGTAGCGCCTGCAAACGTAATACCAGTGAACTCGCAGTTAGAGGAATCGCCGTTCATGATGGTAGAAGGGTAGAGGTAGGAAACATGGCTTCCAAAAGAGCCTGAGACCCACTCCATCTTTGCATTGCTGCCAATGATGGCACGCTTGGTGTTGAGGTTGTACATGTTCTTGGACCAGTTTTCGATGGTGGAGTAACGCAGACGAGCACCGTCCTTAACAAAGAGCTCAACAGCTCCCGCGTGGAGGTTTGCTGCGTAGTATTTAGGTGCGGAGCAGCCCTCAATAAAGTGCAGGTCAGCGCCTTCCTCAACAATAATTAGTGTGTGCTCAAACTGGCCAGCACCCTGAGCATTGAGCCTAAAGTAGCTCTGAAGTGGGTAGTCCAGGGTGACATTTTTAGGAACATAGACAAAAGAGCCGCCAGACCATACGGCATAGTGCAGGGCCGCAAACTTGTGATCTGTTGGAGGAATCAACTTGCCAAAGTACTCTTTAACAACAGGCTCCCACTGCGGATCGTGCAGAGCATCCTCAATGGTGGTGTAAATAACACCCTGCTCAGCAACTTCTTCGCGCATGTTGTGATAGACAATCTCAGAATCGTACTGAGCACCAACGCCAGCAAGGCTTTCTGCCTCTGCCTGCGGAATGCCCAGACGATCAAAGGTATCCCTAATATCTTCAGGCACGTCGTCCCAGCTGTTTGCCTGCTGAGTCTTTGGCGAGACATACGTGGAGATATGATTCAAATCCAAACCTGCAATAGATGGTCCCCAGTTGGTAGCCATCTGGCGCTGGTGATAGGTTTCCAGGGCCGACAACCTCATCTGGAGCATCCACTCGGGCTCTTCTTTTTTCTCGGAAATAGCACGCACAATTTCTGGCGTAAGGCCATCATCGTAGCGCTCGTAACCCTCTTCGGACTTGGTGAAGTCGTAGAGCGAGCGGTCTACGTCAGCGACCTCAGATCGCTTTTTCTCGCTCACTAGTTAGCACCACCCTCATCGCTCTGGTTCTCAAAACGCTCAAAGCCCTCGTGGTCAATTTGATTGATGAGGTCTGCAGAACCATCTGCTACCAGGTGACCCTTAACCATAACGTGAGTACGGTCAATCTCAAGACGCTCAAGAATACGGGTGTTGTGAGTAATGATAAGCAGTGAACCGTCGCAGGTCTCACGATAGGCCTGAATGCCCTTTGAAACAACGGAGAGTGCGTCAACGTCCAAGCCAGAGTCTGTTTCGTCGAGAA
>CAUUGK010000070.1:0-4733 GCA_963544765.1 uncultured Atopobiaceae bacterium | reverse complement strand
GCGTACATTCCCTTTGTAGAGAACATTCCAGCCACGGCTACTCGCCGTCCTTGGTGTGCTCGCTATCGGCGCCATCCTTGGTACGCTCGCTCTCAGCGCCGTCCTCAGTGGTAGAAGCACCAGCCGCAGCAGAGCCATTGCTGTGAGCCTCGAGCATCTCCTCAAGTGTATGCCATGCCAGCTCGGCGCACTTAACGCGTGCGGGCATGTGAGCGATGTCGTGCAGAATGTTGGCGTCTTCCAGCTGGTCAAGTACGGCCTCGTCGGTCTCTTCTCCGCGAATCATGCGGCCAAAGAGTTTGCAGAGCTCAATGGCCTCTTCTGGAGTGCGGTCAATCATCAGGTCGCTCATGATGTCGGCCGAAGCCTGAGAAATTGCACAACCGCTGCCCACAAAAGCAGCCTCGGCAATCTTTCCGTCCTCAATACGCACGGAAAACGTGAGCTCATCGCCACAAGAAGGGTTAACGCCCTCGTGGGAGACGGTTGGGTTGTCCATCTGATATTTGTAATCGGGGTGAGAAACGTGGTCCATAAACTCAGCGTTATACAGGTCGTTTGCTGCCACTTATTTCAACTCCTTGTTTATTTGCTGCTGACCGCGCTGCCAAAGATCTTCCATACCTGGTTAAGACCCTCGATCAGCTGGTCAATGTCGTGTTTATCGTTGTAGAACGCAACGGATGCGCGGCACGTGCTGGACTCGTGCAGCTCAATCAAAAGCGGCTCGGCACAGTGATGACCAGCGCGAATGCAAACGTTGTTCATGTCTAGGATGCTCGAGACGTCGTGTGGATGAACGCCTCGCACGTTAAACGCCACAGCGCCCACGTGATTCTGTCCCAGCTTGGAGCCAACGATGTCAACAAAGTCTAGCGTGCACAGCTGCTGCACCAAGTACCTGGCGAGAAGTTCTTCTCGCTTCTCGATCTTTGCCATATCCAAGCCGTTGAGGTATTCGACAGCGGCACCGGTAGCGTAGATACCTGCGGCGTCCTGCGTGCCCGCCTCAAACTTCTCGGGAACAGGAGCCCAAACGGCGCTGGTTTCGGTGACGGAATCAATCATCTCGCCGCCGGTAAGGAACGGTGGCATGGCATCAAGCAGCTCAGCGCGACCCCAGAGCACGCCAATACCCATAGGTCCACACATCTTGTGCGCCGAGAAAGCCAGCAGGTCGCAGTCAAGATCATGCACGTCAATAGGGATGTGAGGCGCGGACTGCGCAGCGTCAACAACCATGTAGGCGCCCATAGTGTGAGCGCGCTTGGCAATGGCCTTGATGTCATTGCGGGTGCCCAGCACGTTAGAAACATGCGTGACAGATACAATCTTTGCGCGCTCGGTAATCTTTGACGCGATCTCTTCTGGCGTAATCTGATACTGCGAATTCATGCGCAGGTACACCAGGTTAGCGCCGGTAGCTTTACAAATCTGTTGCCATGGGATGATATTGGAGTGGTGTTCCATAATGGAAATGACCACGTCATCACCTGGCTTGAGTGCATAGCGGCCAAGGCTTGAAGCAACTAGATTAAGCGCCTCAGAAGTGTTGCGCGTAAAGATAATCTGCTGGCTTTCTGGCTTGCCGTTTTTATCGACAGCTCCAATGAACTTTGCAATTGAAGCGCGAGCTCCCTCGATAGCTGCGGTTGCTTCCACACTCCAACGATACAATCCGCGCAGTGCGTTTGCGTTCATGGTCTCGTAGAAGCTAGACTGCGCCTCAATAACCGCGCGTGGGCGCTGAGAAGTAGCAGCGCTGTCCAAGTAAGCTACCTCGGGGTTTGCTGCCAGAATTGGAAAATCTGCCTTGTAAGGGTTATCGGTAATCTGAGCAACTTCTGCGTCGGTCATTACGCGACACCACCTTTGCTGGAATCGGCTTCAGCGTCGGAATCCCTGCCATCACTGGCAGCCAGGGAGTTGCCAGCTGCATCGTCACTAGCTGCAGCTTCGTCATAGTCGTGAGCAATTTCTGCGCCCAGCTCAGCCTCGCAACGCTCAACAGCCACGCGGTGGGAAATCTCCTCAGGCGCGTTGATGATGGCGTCTTCAAAAAGAGCGCGTATAAACATCTGCTCAGCAGCCTGGTGAGAAAGTCCTCGAGCCGCAAGGTAATCAAGCTGCTCAGGGGAGACGGATCCGATAGTAGCGCCGTGGTTACCAGCAACGTCGTCTTCATCACAGAGAATAGCAGGCATGGTCTTGTTGACAACGTCGTCACCAAGAATCATGACCGTTTCAATCTCGTTGCCCTGGGCATCCTTTGCACCGCGGACAAGATCGATAGTTGCGCGAAGCGTCTTCTTAGATGCCTCGTTAAGGACGCCGGACTCGGTGAGCAGCGCGCGCGTAGAGGTACCACGCATGCGTACCAGGTGGTTAATATCAAGCGTCTCTTCGTGAGTAGCGTGATAGCGATTGTTGAGGTCAAGGCGAGCTCGAGCGCCAACCAAGTTAGCAGTGAGTCCAAGACCGATGGTTGATCCACCCAGAGCGTATTGCTTAACGTCAACAGCTGCGTCTTGGTGAATCTCAAGGCCAACGCTTTCAAGGTGCTGCTGGTCCTCATTGACGCCAAGCATCTCAATAAGGTGCAGCTTTGCACCAGCCTCAACCACAATGCGGGTGAGCGCAGCGCTGGTTGGAAGCGCATCGTCGTTCGCGTCGCTGCCTGTAGGTGCGTCGCCGTCAACATCGCCTGCAAACGCTGCGATGACTACGGTAGCCTCGGCACCTTCGCGTACAATGATGCCGGTGTTAGCACACTGATTTTGAGCTGCAGAAACAGCAACAACAATAGGCTCATCTCGCTTGGTACGAGCGGGAACGTTGTAGAAATCAGACTTGAATGCCTGGGACTCTACGTAGTCAGTAACCTCTTGGCCCATTCCACACTCAATGCGCTCAAAAAGGCGAGGCAGAGGCAGGTAGACTTTGCCTGCGTCAGCGTGATTAGGGACGGTAACTGACAGTGAGTTTGCGCGTAGACGGTTCCATGTCTGAGCTGCAGGAACGTTGGCGCGATTAATCAAAACGTTTTCCATTAGCCAATCGCTCCTTCCATCTCAAGTTTAATCAGGTTGTTCATCTCAACGGCGTACTCCATAGGAAGCTCCTTTGAGACAGGGTTTGCAAATCCGTTTACTACCATGGTGCGAGCCTCAGCCTCAGAGCAACCGCGGCTCATCAGGTACAAAACGGTGTCGTCAGAAATGCGGCCAATAGTTGCCTCGTGGCCAATCTGAGCAGTTGCATTGCGGACATCCATCTCTGGGATGGTGTCGGAACGGCTGATGTTATCCAGCATCAGAGACTGGCACGAGAATGCCACGCGAGCGTTTTCTGCCTTGCGTCCAACGGTAACTGTAGAGCGGAAGGTATTGACGCCACCGTCCTTGGAGATGGACTTAGTGTCAACGTTTGCTGAGTTATTGGAGCCGTTGATGATCACCTTGCAGCCCGTGTCTAGGTCCTGCGTAGCGCCTGCAAACGTAATACCGGTGAACTCGCAGTTAGAAGAATCGCCGTTCATGATCGTAGAAGGGTAGAGGTAGGAAACGTGGCTACCAAAAGAGCCCGAGACCCACTCCATCTTTGCATTGCTGCCAATAATGGCGCGCTTGGTGTTGAGGTTGTACATGTTCTTGGACCAGTTTTCGATGGTCGAGTAACGCAGACGAGCGCCGTCCTTAACAAAGAGCTCAACAGCTCCTGCATGGAGGTTTGCTGCGTAGTACTTAGGTGCAGAACAGCCCTCAATAAAGTGCAGGTCAGCGCCTTCCTCAACAATAATAAGCGTGTGCTCAAACTGGCCAGCACCCTGAGCATTCAGTCTGAAGTAACTCTGAAGTGGGTAGTCCAGGGTGACATTTTTAGGAACATAGACAAAAGAACCACCAGACCACACGGCATAGTGCAGCGCCGCAAACTTGTGGTCTGAAGGAGGGATCAGCTTGCCAAAGTACTCTTTAACAACAGGCTCCCACTGTGGATCATGCAAAGCATCCTCAATGGTGGTGTAAATAACGCCCTGCTCAGCAACTTCCTCACGCATGTTGTGATAGACAATCTCAGAATCGTATTGAGCACCAACACCAGCAAGGCTCTCTGCCTCTGCCTGTGGAATGCCCAGACGATCAAAGGTATCCCTAATATCCTCAGGTACGTCGTCCCAGCTATTTGCCTGCTGAGTCTTTGGCGAGACATACGTGGAGATATGATTCAAATCCAGACCTGCAATAGAAGGTCCCCAGTTGGTAGCCATCTGGCGCTGGTGATAGGTTTCCAGAGCCGACAACCTCATCTGGAGCATCCACTCGGGTTCTTCTTTTTTCTCGGAAATAGCACGCACAATTTCTGGCGTAAGGCCATCATCGTAGCGCTCGTAACCCTCTTCGGACTTGGTGAAGTCGTAGAGCGAGCGGTCTACGTCAGCGACCTCAGATCGCTTCTTCTCGCTCACTAGTTAGCACCGCCCTCATCAGTTTGGTTCTCAAAACGCTCAAAGCCCTCGTGGTCAATCTGGTTGATGAGGTCAGCAGGACCGTCTGCCACCAGGTGACCCTTAACCATAACGTGAGTGCGGTCAATCTCAAGGCGCTCAAGAATGCGGGTGTTGTGAGTAATGATGAGCAGCGAGCCATCGCAGGTCTCGCGATAGGCCTGAATGCCTTTTGAAACAACGGAGAGTGCGTCAACGTCCAAGCCAGAGTCTGTTTCGTCGAGAA
>CAUUGK010000069.1:0-5019 GCA_963544765.1 uncultured Atopobiaceae bacterium | reverse complement strand
CTGCTGCACGGAGAACAGGACTTGCGCCAACGTTCTGACCAACCTCTGCAAGATAGGTATTTGCAGCAGTTACCAGCGCAAAGATAGCAGCGAGTGCCCCTGCGGTATTGAAATCATCATCCATCTGAGCGTCAAACTCGCTCTGAGCTGTGTTAATTGCCTCAGCAAGCGTGCTATCAGCATCGGAAAGTTCGTGCTGAGCAGAAGACTGCTTGAAAGCCCAACGAAGATTTGCAACGCAGGTCTTCATGCGCTCAAGCGTACCAACGGTTCCCTCAAGACGATCAAACGAGAAATCGAGTGGCGCACGATAGTGCGTCTGAAGCATCAAAAGTCTTACTGCATCTGCAGGGTACTTGTCCAAAACTTCCTTGAGCGTGTAGAAGTTACCCAAAGACTTGGACATCTTCTCGCCGTCAACGCGAAGCATTCCGGTGTGCATCCAATAATTGGCGAGAGGAGCGTGCCAGGCGCAAGATGCCTGAGCGGTCTCGTTCTCATGGTGAGGGAATACCAGGTCAGAGCCTCCACCATGAATGTCAATTGGAGTGCCCAAATAGCGATGAATCATGGCGCAGCACTCACTGTGCCAACCCGGACGACCTTCTCCCCAAGGGCTTGGCCAGCTAGGCTCACCAGGCTTTGCCGCCTTCCAAAGTGCAAAGTCAAATGGATCGCGTTTCTCGTCATTAACCTCAACGCGTTCACCTGCGCGAAGCTGATCAAGATCTCGGCCAGAAAGCACACCATAGCTGTGGTCAGAACGAACCGAGAAGTACACGTCACCCGAAGGCACCGCGTAAGCGTGACCTTGCTCAATCAAAGTTTGAATCATCTGAAGCATGGCTTCAATCTCGTGCGTTGCGCGCGGACGAATATCTGGATCCAGAATATTGAAGCGATGCATCTGCTCGATAAACGCCTGTGAAAACTCTTCAGAAACCTCTTGCGCAGTCCTTCCCTGCTCGATGGCGCGCTGAATAATCTTGTCGTCAACGTCAGTCAGATTCTGAGCAAAGGTGACCTCAAAACCTTTATGCATCAGATAACGGCGAATAACGTCAAATGAGAGGAAGGTACGGGCATTTCCGATGTGAATCTGATCGTAGACCGTAGGACCGCACACGTACATGCGGATCTTGCCCTCATCGATTGGCTTGAACTCTTCTTTTTTATGCGTCTGAGTGTTATAGACAAGCATGTATACTCCTCGCAACCATTGTGTATTGGTGTAAGTATAAACGGTTTCTGAAAAACCTTTACGTTCCATACCTTACCAATCAAAATTCAATTTTGTTACCATTCGCGGATTAGTACTGGATTGTTTTTTTTGTTGTATTAAACTCAACAAACAAAATTTAAAGAATTTATATTTTCAATTAAAACTGCAAAGACTTAAAAGACAACAAGAAATCTTACTCTTAACAACTTCAGAAGGTGATTCGAATGAGTAAGTTTTTTAACATTACCCGCTACTGTATATCTACCATTCTGGATAAGGGCAGTCTTGCGATTTATCTCTTTCTGGCATTTTTTTTCACAGCGCTTACTGTTATTCAACCGCTTCTTGTTGGATTTGTGATTAATCTATTTATTGCAGGAACAACTTGGAACGAAATACTTTTCTATTGCGCTGTAGTTGCCGCACTAGGAATCCTTATTGCCGGCTGTTCCTATCTTGCTAAAACACGCTATTGTCAGTTACAAATTGATTCTTCGTTTACTATTGAGCGACAGCTGATTGACAAGATTCAACATGCAGATTCATCATTTTTCTCGTCATATGATTCTGGACATTACCGCCAGACAGTAAATAACGATTCTAATGACGTTTCGATTTTTATACTTACACAATGTGTGAGCTTTGTAACAACTATGGTCTCTGTCTTAGGCACACTGGCAATTATTTTATATTTGAACCCATTAACCGCTCTTGTAACAGTTGTTCTGTTGTTGGTGAGTTTTATTATCTATAAGCAAATCCAAGATGCGGCTTATAAAAGATACAAAGAATCCAAAGAACTGAAATCACAGTATGGATCAATTGAGCTTTCCCAATTCACAGACGTAGATTTTATCAGGCGTCATTCTCTCTTTGAGCGTTTCTTTAATCAGCACTATGCCGTCAATCAAAAACTTCGTAGTGCTATTCATGAGCAGTACAAATTGGAAATTGGCGTACAAGAATTAAACAATGCTGTGATTGCTGTATTTCAGGCCATTGTGTTTATTACCTGTGCATATCAAATTTTCCTTGGAGCACTGCAGCCTGGCTATATTGCAACCATCTCAAGCTATTTTGTATCGCTCTTAGGCTCTATTACACTTCTCATGGAATTTGGTATGGCTTATCAGAGCATTACGGTAAGCCTTAATCGAATTGAGCAGATTCTTGATTTACCTCAAGAATCCGTTGGAAACATCATTCCATCAGATGATGTCAATCAAATTACCTGCACAAATGTGTCTTTCTCTTATCCATATACAAATAAAGTACTGATGGACAACTTGTCTTGTAGTTTTACAAAAGGAAATATATACGCCATTACCGGTGGTAACGGAACAGGCAAATCTACATTTCTGAAACTCATTAACGGAGAGTGGTCTTCTCACCTATCAGGCACTATTGCTATTAATGAGGATTTGCTCACTCAAATTAATCAGTATGAACTCCGAAAAAATACTCTTGGATTTACCGAACAAGAGCCAAGCATTGTTGACGATACGGTGAGAAATAATCTGACGCTACTCTGCAAAAATCAACCAACAGATGAAGAGATAATCAGCTATATCAAGCTGTTCAATTTGGAAAAATTGCTGCTTGGAGACGATCAAAATCTTGACGTTCGCCTCAATGAACGAAGCTCTGCTATCTCTGGTGGAGAAAAGCAAAAGATTGCAATTATCCGCATGATGCTTATGAACCCAAGTGTTATGTTGCTTGACGAGCCAACCTCTGCATTAGATCAAAAAAGTGTTGCTGTTCTTCTTGATCTTCTGAAGAAGGTCAAACAAGACCACATAATACTTCTTATATCTCATGACCCTAAAGTGGTGGAGGCAGCCGACCATATCGTAGAGCTGTAATTTATTGTGCGCTACGTCCCAGCTTACGCGCTACGTCCCAGCAAAACAACTGCCCAGGCAGCAATGCCTTCTTGAGTGCCCACAAAACCAAGGCCCTCGGTAGTGGTTGCTTTTACGCCAACTTTATCTGGTGTAACTCCCATGACCTCAGCCATGCGGTTTCTCATAGCGTCGCGATGAGGGAGTAGCTTAGGCGCTTGAGCTGCAACGGTACAATCGCAGTCCAAAAGCTCAAAGCCCTCATTACGAACAAGCTGCATAACATGGGACAGGAGCACCATCGAATCAGCGCCCTCATAAGCGGGATCTGTATCGGGGAAAAGCTGACCAATATCACCGGCGCGCATAGCTCCTAGCAGGGCGTCCATAAGTGCATGGGCTAAAACATCAGCATCGGAGTGGCCGAGAAGACCCTTGGTGTGCTCAATTTTGATGCCACCTAAGATAAGATCTCTGCCTTCTACCAGGCGGTGAACATCGTATCCGTGGCCAATTTTAAGCTCCGGCATACTCACTCTACAGCCCCACTTCCGGTTGCGCCTTCTACCAGGCGACGGCTGAGCGTAGCCTCAACAATTGCAAGGTCAGACGGGTACGTAACCTTCACGTTTTCTCGTTGCGATTCAACGCACAACACCGTAAGGCCCAACCGCTCAACAAGCGATGAGTCGTCGGTTCCCTGATACCCCTCCTGACGAGCCGCCTCGTGAGCTTCAAGGAGCGTGCGTGTCTTAAACACCTGAGGGGTCTGAGCAGCCCAGAAAGTTGAGCGATCAGGTGTATCTACAATGGTTGCACCGTCCACGCGCTTCAAGGTGTCAGTTGCGCGGTGAGCCAAAATTGCTCCTGCAATCTTAGGTGACTTGCGAACCGTGTCAATGACCTGCTCAATTGTCTCCACCTCAATAAGAGGACGAACCGCATCATGAACAGAAACAAAATCATATCCAGCAGGCACTACCTGGAGCGCGTTGTAAACCGATTCCTGTCTGGTAGCACCAGACGTTGCAAAGTGCACAGGCTTGTGGAGCACAAGCTTGCCCACAACACCCACTTGAACTGCAGCGCGTTTCTCGTCAGAGCAAGCAATCACAATGTGCGCCACGCTTGGGGTATGATCAAACGCAAGGATTGACCAGCTCATCAACGGAAGGCCGCAGACAGAAATAAACTGTTTGCCGTCGGGATATCCAAAGCGCTCGCCAATACCGCCAGCCACAATGACGGCAACGGTATCGGCTTTTGCTCCATGTGTTGAGAGGCGAGAAGGACGTGGTTTTGACACAACCTTTGCACAGGTGCTGCTTGCAGCCATTATTCTGACTTACCCCACATTCTGCGGAGACTGTTGGCAAGTGCACCGGGGTTCTCGACACCCAGAGATTTAAGGCTAGACGTATCGTTTTCTGCAACGTGAAGCAGCTGTTGCAGATTGTCGTAGGCGTCAACAATTCTGGCCGCAATCTCATCATTGACCACGTGAACACGGGAAAGTGTGCGCAGACCCAAAGGCTCCATGGACGCATCTTCTCCGCGGCCATCGGAGTAGCCCAGAATCTGGCCGACACTCTCTGCGGAACGGAGCTCGGTGTTTGCCGTCTCATGGAAGCGGCGGCGGATAGCGCGCGCCTCCTCAGCGGAAGAGTCAACGGCGTAATCGCGAATCATCAGGTTATAGGCCTCGTCGATGCCGCCCAAATATTCCTCGCGCTGCATAGCAGTGGTTTTGCCCTCACTACCCAGCTCCAAAAGGCAGGCGTCAAGCTGATCGGCGGCGCTCATAAGAACCTCAAAGAGATAGAAAATGCCTGCTACATCGCCCAGGGTGACGTAGTTATCAAGCTCAAGCGCAGTCAGGCGCAGAAGCGCGCGGTCAAGCTGCTGGCGCGTATTTTGCATAGCAACCGAAAGCTGGTTGACGGTAGACATAAT
>CAUUGK010000068.1:0-5046 GCA_963544765.1 uncultured Atopobiaceae bacterium | reverse complement strand
CGCCACCCACATCTTGCGAGAAGAACGTGCTGGGTGCACGTCTTTCGCACATGCCGGCCCAACAAAAAACGGACCTGGAGAAAATCCAGGTCCGTCGCTTTAACTAGCTGCGAGCGTGCGCCGCTTCGATGCGCGCCTAGCGTATGCTGTAGGTTAGTTCCAACCCTTACCGTCGGAACCAAACTCGCGGATGAGCTCCTTGGTACGCTCGACAATTGCCTCACGACCAGGCTTCAGGAGCTTACGAGGATCGTAGCCCTTACCAGTATCAACAAGGCCAGCCTCAACGTACTTCTTAGTTGCCTCAGCAAAGACAAGCTGAAGATCGGTGTTGACGTTGATCTTGGAGATGCCCATAGAGATAGCCTTCTGAACCTGCTCTACAGGAATACCAGTGCCACCGTGAAGAACAAGTGGAAGATCGCCAACGCGCTCCTTGATAGCCTTGAGCTGGTCGAAGGAGAGGCCCTCCCAGTTAGCTGGGTAGATACCGTGAATGTTGCCGATGCCGCATGCAAGGAAGTCAACACCCAGGTCAGCAATCTTTGCGCACTGCTCAGGATCAGCAAGCTCGCCCTTAGCGGTAACGCCGTCCTCGGTGCCGCCGATGCCGCCGACCTCAGCCTCAACAGAAATGCCCTTTGCGTGAGCTGCCTTTACGACCTCTTCGGTGCGCTTAAGGTTGGTCTCAAAATCTGGCTCGTGAGAACCATCGTACATGATGGAAGTAAATCCAGCCTCAATGCACTTGAACGCATCCTCGTATGAACCGTGGTCAAGGTGAAGAGCAACTGGAACGGTGATGTTCTTGTCCTCAACAAGACGACGAACCATATCTGCAACAACGCGGTAGCTTACCTGCCACTTTGCTGCACCGCTGGTGCACTGAATGATGACAGGAGACTGAAGCTCTTCTGCTGCATCAAGGATTGCTGCGGTCCACTCAAGGTTGTTCTCGTTGAATGCGCCGATGCCATAGTGGCCCTTCTCGGCACTCTGGAGCATGGCTTTTGCGCTTACAAGCATGCTAAACCTCCGTTTGACGGAAAACTGATACATATAAATGATACCTTGTTTCATCACCTTTGATACGGTCGTTTTTAACAAATCATCGCGAGAAACCCGATGCGCTTTCCCCGAGAAACCCGATGCGAGCTCAGACGAGAAACCCGATGCGCCTTCCTCGAGAAACCCGCGCTGCAGAAACATTACGGAACCGTCGCATCGGCGACAACTAGACAGGGTTTCTCGCCAGCTGATGTTGCGATTTAGCGACGAAACATTACATCTTCACAAAAATGAGGTAGGCTATCAGTCCGAAGAAAGGAGCATCTTGTGAGCTATAAGCACTTTGATGCAGACAAAACTCGATTTGTTTCGCCTGCTCAGCCTACAGATGAGGCAGCGGACGAGAAGCCCGGCCTTCTCAAAGACGTTTCAATTACTCAAATTTTGGCAACATCACTTGCCGCGGTGACCTCGTTTATGTTGTCAAACCAGATTGGTATTGCTGGCTCGATTATCGGCGTGGCCGTTGGTGCTGCCGCCTCGGCACTGGCTTCGCAGATTTATCAAAACGTCATCAGACGCTCCACACACAAGTTCCGCGCTGGCGACAACGATGAATATAACCAGCAGGCATATCCAAACAGTAGCCAAACAACGCTTGACGGCACACAATATATGCCTCGAGCACAATATGCACCTTCTCGCGATTATTATCCCAGCGCTGACTCTCGCACAGGACAGTCTTCGCAGGTAAATCGCACGCCAAAGCTTTCTCGCAAGCGCGTAAGAGCGCTGACTATCGTGACCATTATTTCAATTATCTTTACCATTTCTGCCGTCATTCTTTATGCAATGTTCCTCAGCTATATCACCGACGGATCTGGACTTGGAGCAAAGGTTACTACTACCCCGGTTGTAACAGAAAAAACTACCGAAACGAGCACGTCATCTGACAAAAGTGACAGCTCCAGCTCTTCTAGCGAGAATACCGACGAATCAAGCAACTCTTCCGATTCCAAAGATTCTTCTTCTGAGAACTCAGACTCAAAGAATTCAGAGTCCACTAGCTCCGATAGCTCATCTACCTCGGAAAAGACCAGCGACTCTAGCAGCTCAAGCAGCTCAAGCAGCTCGTCTGAGAGTAATTCTTCTAGTAACAACTCCGGAACGGGCAGCTCAAACAGCAATTCTGGTTCCAATCAAAACTCTGGATCTGGTAATAGTTCTAGCAGCGGATCCAGCGGTTCTGGCTCAAGCGGCTCCAACGGAGGCAACTAAGTCGCGGTCTCAGCACGGTCGGCGTAACTAACAGCAACAATAAGCAGCAGCTCAGACTAAGCTTGCTACAGAAAGGATGGGTATGGAAACCACAAACGCATGGAAAAAGTACACCTCGGAGGACCTGGACAAACTCCAGTCGTTTACCGAGGGCTACAGAAAGTTTATCTCAGAGAACAAGACTGAACGCGAGTGCGCCGCAAGCGCTATCAAGCTTGCCGAGGCAGCAGGTTACGTTAAGCTTTCTGACGCCATCGCTGCAGGTAAAACTCTCAAGGCTGGCGACAAAGTCTACGCAGATATTCGCGGCAAGTCCGTCATCTTTGTCCAGATTGGTACCAAGTCCCTGGAAGAGGGTCTAAACATCCTTGGTGCTCATATCGACTCCCCTCGCTTGGACGTCAAGCAGAACCCACTTGAGGAGCGCAACGAGCTTGCCACCCTTGACACCCACTACTACGGCGGCGTTAAGAAGTACCAGTGGGTCACCATTCCTCTGGCAATTCACGGCGTTCTTGCACTTAAAGACGGTAGTGTTGTAAACGTGTGCATTGGCGAGGATCCAACTGACCCTGTTTTCTGCATCTCCGATCTTCTCATCCACTTGAGCGCTGAGCAGCTTGGAAAAACTGCTTCCAAGGTTATTGAGGGCGAGATGCTGGACCTTATTGTTGGCAATCGTCCACTTGTTTGGGGCCAGAATGGCGAGAAACCCGCTGATGCAGAAGGCGACGAGCCAAAGGAAGCCGTTAAGGCTAACGTCATCAATATTTTGAAGGACCTCTACGGCATTGAGGAAGCAGACCTTCTCTCCGCTGAGCTTGAGATTGTTCCTGCAGGTCCTGCTCGTGACATGGGCTTTGACCGCTCCATGATTTTGGGCTATGGTCACGACGACCGCAGCTGCTCCTACCCTTCCCTGATTGCACAGCTTGAGTGCGACACCCCTGCGCGTACCTCCGTCACCATCCTGACCGACAAGGAAGAGATTGGCTCCGTTGGCGCTACTGGCATGAACTCCCTCTTCTTTGAGAACATCATGGCAGAAGTCCTGGCACTTGCCGGTTTTGAGTCTCCACTATCCCTGCGCCGCTGCATGGCTAACTCCTACATGCTCTCAAGCGACGTTTCTGCTGGTTATGATCCTAGCTTTGCCGGCAGCTTTGAAATCAAGAACTCCGCCATCATGGGTCACGGCCTTGCGTTCAACAAGTTCACTGGTAGTGGCGGCAAGGTTGGCTCCAACGACGCTGATGCCGAGTATGTTGCGCTGATTCGTCGCATTATGGACAACGCCGGCGTTCAGTTCCAGACCGCTGAGCTTGGTCGCGTTGACGCTGGTGGTGGCGGAACTATCGCATACATGCTGGCTAAATACGGCATGCACGTCATCGACTGCGGCGTTCCCGTTCTCTCCATGCATGCACCATGGGAGATTGCAAACAAGGCCGACATCTTTGAGGCATATCGTGGATACCGCGCATTCCTTGAGTTCAGCGAGTAATTAAGCTACACAAATTAGCTGCACAAACAAAATTGTGCGTACGCAAATCGAGCTAACAAGAAAGACGTGAGAGGCAAACTCTCACGTCTTTTTCTGTATCAAATCCAAGGCTAGAAACCTGCAGTTCAAGACCACCAGGGCGAGAAACCCGCATACCCGCAATAACACACAGGCAACTACCCCAGTAATGAAAGCACTTCTCGCTTGGCAGCCAAAAACTCTTCACTCAAATCAAATGATGCTAGGTCAGTACCTTGACCAGCGCCTTTGCCAGAGCCTGCTTCCGCCACCGTATCAGCGCAGCCCTGCGGCTCAACAACGCCCACAATCTTGGTTACCACGCCCTGCGCGGGACTGCCCGCCATCACATAAATGCGAGAAGCCATCGCAACAGCTTCATCAACGTCGTGCGTGATCACCAGTACGGAGAGGCCAAACTCCTTCACGGAAGACATGAGCCACGCACGCATTTCTCGCCGTGTGAGGGCATCAAGTGCCGAGAAGGGCTCGTCCAGCAGCATAATGTCTGAGCCAATGAGTGCCGTGCGCAGGAACGCAACGCGCTGTCTCATGCCGCCTGAAAGCTCGTGAGGCCAGCTTTGAGCCACGCGCTCAAGTCCACCGCGTTCCAGCATCTCCTGGGCCCGTACGCGTGCCTCAGAGCGCGAGACGCCCTTCAGCTCAAGCGGAAGCGCTACGTTGTCGATGATGCGCTTGCTTGGGATGAGCAAATCCTTCTGGAGCATGTAGCCGATGTGTCCCGGGTGTCCCGGGTGTCCCGTGACGTCAGAGCCATGCAGCAGTACCTTGCCCTGCCTCGGCTGCAAAAGTCCTGCAAGCGCATGGAGCAACGTTGTCTTGCCGCAGCCCGAGCGACCAACCAGACAGGTAATAG
Source organism: uncultured Atopobiaceae bacterium (assembly GCA_963544765.1). GTDB lineage: Bacteria > Actinomycetota > Coriobacteriia > Coriobacteriales > Atopobiaceae > Lancefieldella. Next base: position 361 of record CAUUGK010000068.1, on the reverse strand, counting down.
TACCAGGTTGCAGCTCAATTGAGATGTCCTTGGCAACTTCCTGGCCGTTTCCCCAGACCAGCGTGAGGTTACGCGCCTCAAGCGCCGGTGCGTTCTGTTGCATCTCACGTGCGGATGCAGCTGTAAGGTCCTTCTCGCCAGGAACTTCTACAGTAGCGCATTCTGTTATGTCAGTAAGTTTCTTATCCAAGGTACTCACTAGTAAATCCTGCGGATGGGTCAATCTTATTCTCTAGCAGCTGCTGGTTATTAAGCCAGGTGTAGAAACGCTGCCAGCGGGCAGAATCAATGACGCCCCACTTCTCAGCGTCGTCAATGTACTTGGCAGCCAAGAACTTCTGAGATGCTTTGACCAGGTCAG
>CAUUGK010000067.1:0-5434 GCA_963544765.1 uncultured Atopobiaceae bacterium | reverse complement strand
GTTGCCTCGACGATGCCAAAGTTTGGACCAAAGTGGCCGCCATGCTTTGACTCCATGACCAGCAAGTTGTCGCGAATCTCCTGCGCAAGCACCTTGCGAGCCTCTGCGTCCAGCTTCTTTACGTCTTCTGGTCCATTGATATTCTCTAGGTACATGAGCGACCTTTCTTTAATTGATTTGTTTCAAATACGTACCCAGATGGGCAATACATGATACTGACGGGCGTAAAATAAGCCACATGAGTAAGGGAGACACGTTAGAAGCTTGTATCCGTGGTCAACCATATCGTACGGGCAACATCATTAATTGCTTGTACTGTTTTGATGGCGGCTGAGCACACCTATGTCAGATAATCTGTCAAAAAGACGTATACATAACGCCGAAAATAGACAAGGCATGCAGAATATCTTCATTTGGTGTGTAATATGCCCGCAATTGTGCAGATTATCCGACTTAGGTGTGTTCCTTAGATACGGAATTTACCGGTAGTTAAATTTCTTATATATCTCTATTCATTTTTAAGTATATTAGATGAAGATTATGCATAAAAATGTATATCAGGTATTGAGTCTCTCTAAATGTCAGACATTGAGCCCCAGTCGTCCGATTATCTTGACTAGAAACATGACGATTTCTCAGCGAGGCGCGGCTAAGCTGCACTATTTTGTACGCCAAGCCTAGAAGCCGGCGCTCAACCGCATTGCAGGAACGCAAAAGAACCCTCGCACCTGAAAGATGCGAGGGTTCTTGCTTGAAACGCTTCATCTACCTGTGGCTTCGCGTCCACAGCGTCTGCCGCGCCCGCAACGTCGGTGCGTCTGCAACGACGCCGCATCTCCAGCGCTTACCGTGCTCGCAGCACGCGCCTAACCTGCGGGTTAGCGCTCGCCGGCGGCGCGACGCTCGGCGTACTCGGCAGCAAGACGAGCCTGGATGTCGTGCGGAACCTGCTCGTATCCTGCCAGCTCAACGGTATATTCGCCCGTTCCGCGCGAGAGGGACCTCAGTCTTGTAGCGTAATCGGTAACCTCAGCGTATGGAATCGTTGCCTTAATGGTAGTTTCACCAGCGGAAACACCGGTGCCGGAAGACATTCCCTCAACGCGACCGCGGGAAGCGGAGACGTCACCCATGACGGAACCTGCGTAGCTGTCTGGAACGGTGATCTCCAGGTGAGCCATAGGCTCCAAAAGAACGGGTTCTGCCTGGTCAACAGCCTTCTGGAAACCAATACGAGCAGCCGTCTTGAAAGCCATCTCGTTGGAGTCAACGGGGTGGTAAGAACCCTCGTAAACCGCAACTTTAACGTCAATCATAGGATAACCAGCCAAAACACCTTCACGCATGGTCTCCTGGACACCCTTATCAATAGCGGGGATGAAGCCGCGTGGAATGTGGCCGCCTACGATTTCGTCTACAAACTCGTAGCCTGCATCTGGGTTTGGCTCAATGCGCAGCCAGCAGTCACCATACTGACCGGAGCCGCCGGTCTGCTTCTTATGCCTACCCTGAGCACTTGCAACTCGACGGATTGTCTCGCGATATGGGATGCGAAGCGCAACTTTATGTGCGGAAACGCCGGCTCGCTGCTCAAGACGCTCGAGAAGAACGGCTACTTGTGCCTCGCCGATTGCAGAAACAATAGTCTGGCCGGTGTCCTCGTCACGCTCAACCTTAAGGGTTGGATCAGCGTCGGCGGCCTTCTCCAGGAACGCGAAGAGCTTGCCCTCGGTACCGCGCTCATCAGGCTCAATAGCCGTGCGGTACAGGGAGTTGGGGAACCTAAACGCGGCAGCCTCAACCTTACCGGTAACGGAGAGCGTGTCGCCCGTCATGGCCTCGAGCTTTGGAACTACTACGATGTCGCCGGCTGCGGCGGCACTCACGTCAGACGTTTCTTTTCCGCACATACGATACAGGTGAGAAAGGCGCTCGGGCTTGCGTGTGCGAGCGTTGATAAGCTCGGAACCTGCAGAAACAGTACCTGCTAGCACCTTCACAAAGGTAAGCTTGCCGTTCTGTGGATCCTGCAGCGACTTGAAAGCAAACGCAACGGGGCGCTCGTCATCAGGTGAAATATCAAGCTGCTCGCCGTTGACCAGCGGAATGCGGCCAAAGTCGGACATAGTTGGGAACCAGCCATCAACGGCGTCAAGCAGGGAGATAACGCCCTCTTCGCGGACGCATGAACCGGAGAAGACAGGAACAAAAATGCGCTCCATAAGAGCCTTGCCCAGCAGACCCTCAAGCTCTTCCTGCGTAATCTCTCCGCCCTCAAGGTAGCGCATCATCAGCTCGTCGTCGGCCTCAACAACCAGCTCGGTCAGGGCAGCGCGAGCAGCCTCTGCCTCTGCTTGGAACTCGGCAGGAATATCGGTGACCTCAGGCTTGCCATCTACCAGCTTACGAGCCTTCTGATGGACAACGTCAATAATGCCGGAGAATGCCTCGCCAGAACCCATGGGAATGGTCACTGCACCAAGCGAGGAGCCAAAACGGTCCTGGAGCATAGCCATCGCGGTCTCGTAATCTGCATCAGGGCGATCCAGGCGGTTGATAAACAGTGCGCGGCAGAGAGACAGGTCCTCGGCAGCAAACCAAAGCCTGGTGGTAATAGTGCCAGGTCCACTAGCTGCATCAACGACAAACAGCGCAGTCTCAACAGCGCTCATTGCCGAATAGGCGTCACCCACAAAGTCAGGATAGCACGGTGCGTCAAGCACGTTAATGCGTGTATTTTCCCAGGTAATTGGTGCGATAGTAGTAGAGATAGAGAATCCGCGCTCTGACTCTTGTGAATCGTAATCAAGCGTGGGCTTTGTGCCTGCGTGACCGCCTAAACGAGTGGTTGCACCCGTCAGATGCAGCATTGCCTCGGCAAGCATGGTTTTGCCCACGCCACCTTGGCCCACCAGGACCACATTCTTTACCTTAGAAACATTTTTTTCGGCCATGATGCCTCCTCTGACTGCGGCAAGCAGCCGAGAAGGTCAGCCGATAGTACGCGCCCGAGTCTAGCGCGGTATGCTTCGGCCCTTCCTGCTGCTTACCGAACAAGAAAACCTCTAGCCACCCTACCGTACCGCAAAGCACAAAAAGAGACACCCACCATTCGATAAACGACATGTGGTGGGTGTCTCAAAGTTTCTTCTCGACAGAAGAATTTGTGATGTTGCCGCAGGTAGATAGTATGAAATCGCAGAACGTCACCCGCGTGCATCACAAAAGTTAGATTCTAACTCCTCGGTGAACGGTGTTGTTAAAGATCAGATAGCCGATAATTGCGTTCACCAGCGACAGCGTAACAAAGATAATGTTTGGCAGCGTCTCGTTAATCACGCCCGTTGACGAGCTAAATGATTCGATAACCGGAACAATCATCATCATGAACGTTCCGCCGATAACAAACATGGAGCCCAGCGTGCCCGCAAGAGAAGACACCGTGACCGAAAGACTCCTCTTGGTAATATCAACAACAGAAGTCCAGTCAAAGTTTGGACGTCGAATATCAATGGCTAGGCCAACGTTAGACACCAGGAACACAATGCAGAGCGGCAGAATAACGTTTCTCAGGGCTGTTTCAATGGTGATGTGACCAGGAATCAGGAAGAAAATCTGGGTCACAACGCTGAAAATGAGCACGTAAAGCATGTTCACGGCAATCTTTGCGCCAAAAATCTGCTTTGAAGAAACGGGCATAGTTGCCATCAGCCAGTTTGAGCGGCCTTCCAGCGAGTACGAAATAGCAGCGGAGTTGGCAGCGCAGAACATCGAGGTGCCAAACCAGGTGGTTATCATGCCAAAGATGGTTCTTGCCAAAGGTAGATAGCGCGGAACCTCGGACGCAGGAACAAAGTAGGCCACGATAGACGACGTGCTAAAGAACATGGAAATAAAGGCGAGAATAACCATCAGCAAGCAGCCAAAAAGCATGTTTATAAAGACTGCTGGGTAACCTGTGATGGTCTGAATCTCTTTTCTGATCAGAGCAACAAAAGGCGTCGCGGACTTGGTGGAAATCTGTTTAGTGGTGAACTTCTTCTGGACCTTATCCTCGCTTACCAGCGCATTAATGCGGTCGTTGAAGCGAGAAATGATTGCCACAATTGCTGCAGGAGCTCCAACAGAAACTAGGACAAACAGCAAGAAGCTAACAAGGGAGCCAGAATTAAAGAAATCCGCAATCCACAGTGATGGAAGATAAAGTACGCCAACTGAACTTGCAACGCTAAAGACGGTGTTCTGGAAGTTATCCACCACACCTGGGACAAACTTGTCTGCATTGAAAGATATCGTAAAGATAAAGAACAGATACGCGACCATAAATAGAAGACCGAACGCTCCTCCGATAACCACGCCGAGTGACTTGAAGTGCAGCTTTGCAGCAAGGGCAGCAACCACAAAAGCCAAGAGAATTGCAGCAGAAACCGCAAGGTTAGGTCCAAGAAGAAGCGCGAACAAGGCACCAATCAAGCGTGGAAGTGTAACAGCCTCAAAGGTGAAGTAAGCCAAAAAGACTGGCAGCATAATGACAATAGACCAGATACCCTCTGCAGCATACAGAGCTGCTACGCGAGAATAAATAATGGTGCTCTTTTTGATTGGAAGCGACATGATAAAGTCGTAATCCTTGTACGCAAAAAGCACGCCATTGGCCTTTACAAACGTCAAAATAATACCAGGTAGAGCGCCAACAAGAATTCCTGCTAAAGGAAGCAGCCTTGTGAAGCCGGCAATGGCTAGAGTTGTAGCAATGCCGTAAATGTAAACCATCATGAAGAGCGTGCCAACAACTACAAAAATACCACCGACAATAGGCAGAGCGTTTGCGCCAACCTTTTTCTCAAAATTCTTTCGTGCACCTATAACCTGCGTAGTCCAAATCATGGTGATCTGAACCTTAAGCAGCATCCAGAACACTTTGAGATTGGAAGGCAGTTTGAGCTCAGAGCGATCGAGAACAGGAACCTGACCAGCGCTTACTTGAGCTGGAATAAAGACATCTCCTGAAAGTTGCAGGTTCTGCTCAGGCACATCGGGGCGCTGAGGAGCCTGTGGAACGTTATTTGCCATGACTAGTTCTCCTTAGGGAAGGAAGGAGGAACTGGAGCGCCTGGAGGCACTGGTGCACCAGGTACGGTTGGAGCAGCAGGTGCTGCTGGGGCTGCTGGAGCGGCGGGCGCAGCTGGAGCGGCAGGTGCGGCAGGTGCTGCAGGTGCAGCTGGTGCAGCGGGTGCGGCAGGAGCGGCAGGTGCGGCAGGTGCGGGTGCTGCGGCTACAGGTGCACCAGGAATGACTGGCTGAACAGCGACGCCGTCCTTTGTAGTAGCCATATCCTGAGCAATCTCGGCAGAAACGCCAGGCGCGCCAGCCTCAAGACCAAGGAAGACTTCCTCAAGAGAAGCATTGCCTCGAATCTCGTCCGTTTTACCTG
>CAUUGK010000066.1:0-5492 GCA_963544765.1 uncultured Atopobiaceae bacterium | reverse complement strand
CTTGAGGGCCTGAACGTTGCCGGCGAGCTGAACAGCAACTTTATCATCGTCTTCAACGATAACCAGATGTCCATCGCCGAGAACCACGGTGGCATGTACGACCAGTTTGCTGAGCTGCGCCGCACCAACGGAGCTGCCGAGAATAACCTCTTCAAATCGATGGGCCTGGACTACCTGTATGTCAATGACGGCAACGACATCGAGGCTCTTATCGCCGCATTTGAGCAGGTAAAAGACTCGACCCATCCGGTCGTGGTCCACATCAATACACTCAAAGGCAAGGGCTACGCTCCCGCGGAGGCAAACAAGGAGAAGTGGCACTGGCACATGCCGTTTGACATCCAGACTGGTCAGAGCCCTGCATCCGGTTCTTCCGAGTCGTATGCCAGCATTTTTGCAGAGTATGCCCTCAAGCGCGCAAAGACTGACCCAAAGTTCTTGGTGCTTATGTCGGCTGTTCCTGGCCTGCTTGGTCTTACGCAGGAACGTCGAGAAGAGCTAGGTAAGCACTACCTTGACGTGGGCATCGCTGAAGAAACTGCAGTTGCGATGGCTTCCGGCGCGGCTCACGCGGGTGCGCACGTGATTTGGGGCTCAAGCGCAACCTTCATCCAGCGCACCTACGACCAGCTAACTCAGGACCTGGCGCTCAACCAGAATCCTGCGGTTATCGTGGGATCCGGCTCTATTAGCGGTTTGATGGCCGCCACCCACCAAGGCCTCAGCAGCATTTCCATGATTGCAAACATTCCTAACATGGTGTACCTCGCGCCATCCAACGCCGAGGAGTATATCGCCATGCTCGACTGGGCGCTTGACCAGGACAAACACCCCGTCTACATCGCAATTCCTTCCGGTCCTGTGGTCCATGCCGAAGGCCCCGTCCGCACAAACTTCGACGCCCTCAGCACCTACGAGGTCACGCGCGAGGGCTCCAAGGTGGCCGTTCTTGCCTTGGGCGATTTCTACGACCTTGGCGAGAAAACCGTTGAAGCCCTTAGCTCTACTCTGGGAATTGAAGCAACGCTGGTCAAACCATACTTTGCCTCGGGCGTTGACCAGAATCTGCTCGACAACCTGGTAAAAGACCATGACGTCATCGTAACTATTGAGGACGGCATCATCGAGGGTGGCTGGGGACAGAATATAGCCAGCTACCTGGGAATTTCTCCCGCACGCGTGCTGAACTACGGCGTCAAGAAGGCTTTCTACGACCGCGTCAACATCGCGGACCTTATGCGAGAAAGTCATCTGGATCCCGAGCTTATTGCCGCAGACGTTAAGCAGGTGCTGGGCCTGTAGGTGGTGCGTCGCAGCTCCGGCGCCATTGTCCGCATTTCTCGCCATCACATCAAAACTGCAACAAAAAAGAGGGGCCGCACCTGCGGTCCCTCTTCTGTTTCAAGCAAATGCGCTGTTGTGGCACCGTTGCGCTGTGCCATTGCGGCGCGTCGGTGTGCGTCGCAACCTGCAGCTAGAAGCTTAAGCCTTAAGAGCGCGGCCCATAGCGTCAGCCTGAACGATAGCTGCATAGAGCTCGTCAGGAGTGACATCGCCAGCAAGGTTGTGGATGGTCTCGCCAGGAACGCAAGCAGCCTCAGCGATCTTCTTGATCTGCTCGTCAGTGGTGATGCCAACCTCCTCGAGGGTAGTTGGAAGACCAACCTCAAGGCAGAAGTCCTGAACCTCGTCGAACTCCTCCTGAGGAACACCCTCAAGAACAAGCTGGACCAGGGTACCAAAAGCAACGCAGTTGCCGTGAGGTGCGCTGTGGCCACCAAGGGAGGTGAGGCCGTTGTAGAAGGAGTGAGCTGCTGCGCAGTTAACGTTGTCAGCGCCGACACCACTCATGTAGACGGTTGCCTCGCAGATAGCCTCAAGAGCTGGGGTTACAACGTTGTTCTCGCAAGCCTTAATTGCCTGTGAACCGTAATCGCGAAGGGTGAGGTAGCACTCCTTTGCAATTGCCATACCAACGCGGGTGATGCCGGTTCCCTCAAGGGAAGGAGACTCGGTGCGGATGGATGCGCGGCCCTCAAAGTAGGTGCCCAGTGCGTCGCCCATGCCTGCTACCAGGAAGGAAACAGGTGCGTTTGCGATGATCTGGGTGTCGACCATAACTGCATCTGGGTTCTGTGGGTAGAAGAGATACTTGTCAAAGGAACCGTCATCGTTGTAAATAACGGAGAGGCCGGTGCATGGAGCGTCAGTAGCTGCAACGGTTGGAAGAATAACGATGCGCTTACCAGCGTAATATGCGGTTGCCTTTGCGGTGTCAACAGCGCTGCCGCCGCCGATAGCGACGACTACGTCGATGTTGTCCTCCTCGACGATAGCCTTCATGCGGTTAATCTCGCCGTTGGAAGAGATGCCACCGAAGACCTCGTAGCGACGGTAATAGTCGCCCTTGCCCTCGAAGCTCTGCTCGATCATGTCGTGGGTTGCTTTGTAGCCGCTGTTAGAGCAAACAAACAGGAAGCGCTTTCCCATGTAGCCCATCTCTTTTTCGAACTCGAGACAAGCATTTTTGCCCTGAACATACTTCAGTGGCTCACGCATTGCGCGTAGCATTTTCATAGGTTCCCCTCTCCGGATACGTTTTAGACCTATGTAAGTTATGGTAACACTATCAAAAGAACATAACAGTAAGGAAAATATTTCTGTGGGAGTATTACTTTAAGTTAGCCCCACTAAAGCAACAGGATAGCTGGAAATAATTCTATTTGGAGATCTTATAATATGGGGAAATCAAAATGGGGGATAGAAATAATCTAAAGAGGAAATGAATGTTTGAAGGAAAGTTAGCAACAGCAGAAAAAAACATTCTGTTCTATAAATGGTCAAATTATATTAATTCAAGTGTTCTGATTTGGACCATCTTAACCCTCTATTATCTTTGGCGTGGTTTAAGTTATTTTGATATTGCGCTAGTTCAGAGTGTTGGAGCAATAGCTACAGCAGTGCTTGAGATTCCAACAGGATGGATATCTGATCGCTGCGGACACCATATTGTTTTAAAAATTGCTTCTTTTTCTAGACTCGTGGCAATAGTGACTTTAACCTTTGCAAATAGTTTTTTATTGATGGTAGCTTCTGAATTGTTCTTTTCTTTAGCAAGCGCGTCACAGTCGGGAGCTGGAAGTGCTTTTCTTTTCGAAGCGACAAATGCAAATTCTAGGATGGATAGGAAAAATGGCGCATATGCTCTAATTCTTTCAAAAATGACAGGGACACAGTCAATTATTAGAATTACAGTTCGTTTAATAGCTCCTGTTCTTTTTAGCATCAATCCTTTGATTCCTTTTGTTATTTCAATCTTCGTATATTTTCTTGGGCTATTAGTAACTTTGGAATTTAAAGAAAATGATGTAAGCCCTAATAGAGGAAGTAATTGCTTGCCAGAAGAAGATGGATTTATAGGGACTAGAACTAGTAAATTAAATCTGAAAGAAAATGTACAAACATTTTTTCAGGAACTTATAAAGATTGTGAAAACAAATATATTTATTTCGCTTTGTACAGTTTCAGCAATTTCATTAATTTTAGTTAGTAATTACAGCCAGTTTATTGCCCCAAATTTAACCAGTATGGGATTTGATATAAAGTTTTTAGGGATTGTTACTGCTGCTGCAAGTTTAGGCGAGTTTTTTGGGTCAAAGCTTACAGCAAAGATAGTAAAAACACTAAAAGACTCTTATAAGAAATCCGCTGGAGATAGTATTGCGTTTTCAGGAAACGTAGAATTTCTCGTTATTTTAGCTATTCTTTCCGTGATTGCGATCTTGATGCTATGCGCTGGGCTAATCCCAAGTATATACGTATGTATTTTCACTTATGTAGCGATTAATTTATTTTCAACTACTTTAAGTATTTTGATAAACAATCAAATGAATTTAATCGCTGAAGAAAATAATCGCGCAACATTACTCTCCGTATCAAATCAGATTGAAGAAATCGCATCAGTGGTTTCGGATCCATTAATTGGAATTGCCTTAGACTTTTCAGGATTTGGAACAACTTATGTTGGTTTAGGCTGTATTACTCTTGTGGTAATATCCCTTATTTTTACTATCCATTACAGGAAATATAGATAGTCATAACTCAACTTCTCATAATCTATTGGGTTAAAGTTATCTGGAAAGTTTACGTGAACATACATTCACGAGCCGGCAAATGATATTCTTGTAGTGTCAAATTTTCGCACTGTGGTCTTTGGAGGACACATGCTTAGTTCTGTCGAAATCAAACCCGATGTCTACTTTGTAGGCGCCCTGGATTGGAACGCTCGCGAGTTCCACGGCTACACCACTGAGCAGGGCATTACTTACAATGCATACCTTATCCTGGACGAGAAGGTCACGCTCATTGACACTGTCAAGCGCCCATTCTCCGAGGAGCTGGTCGAGCGCATCAAGAGCATCATCGATCCAGCAAAGATTGACGTTCTGATCTGCAACCACATCGAGATGGACCACTCCGGCAGCGTTCCTCGCATTCTGGAGCTTGCGCCAAACGCTGAGGTCTATGCAAGCGCGCCTCAGGGCGTCAAGGAGCTTAAAGCTTTCTATAGCGAGAATATCAACGTCAACGGCGTAAAGACGGGCGATACGCTCAACATTGGTAAGCGCACCCTGACCTTCGTGCAGACCCCAATGGTCCACTGGCCAGACAACATGGTCACGTATTCCGACTACGATAAGATTCTCTTCTCCAACGATGCATTTGGTCAGCACTACGCTTCAACTACTCGCTTTGAGGATGAGTCCGACTACTGCGAGGTTATGAAGCAGGCTCGCAAGTATTATGCAAACATCGTTCTCCCTTACGGTCGTCAGGCTGACTCTGCTGTTACCGCAGTTAAGGGTATTGGTCTGGAGAACATCGATATTATCGCCCCAGCTCACGGCGTTGCCTGGCGCTCCCACATTGCCGATATCATCTCCAAGTACGAGGAGTGGACTACCGGCAAGCTTGAGGAAAAAGCCCTGGTTGTGTACGACTCCATGTGGGGTTCAACCGACAAGATGGCTCATGCTCTTCTTGACGGTTTTCTGGCTGAAGGCATTCCTGCCCAGCTCATCGACCTCAAGGAGACTCACATCTCCAACGTCATGTATCACTTCCTGGATTCTAAGTACGTCTGCGTTGGTTCGCCTACGCTGAACTCTAAGTTCCTGCCTACCGTTTCTTCGTTCCTAACGTATATGACTGGTCTTTCTCCAAAGAACGACCATCGTATTGGCTTTGCGTTTGGTTCTTACGGCTGGGCTCCACTTGGACCAAAGATGGTTCAGGCCGAGCTTGAGGCAGCAGAGTTTACTATGCCACTTCCAGTTCACGCTATCGGTTGGATCCCTTCCGATGAGGATCTGGACGCCGTTCGTGCGCAGGTCAAAGACTTGGTTCAGGCTGGTAAGCAGCTCTAATCTAGCGGTTTATTGAGCGAGACCCCCACATTCATGCTGAATGTGGGGGTCTTTTGCTGTAGGGGG
>CAUUGK010000065.1:0-5541 GCA_963544765.1 uncultured Atopobiaceae bacterium | reverse complement strand
TTGCAACGTGTTGTGCGGAACAGGCCATACGTGGTCCTTTCTTGTTGGTGATGCGGCGGTGAGCTGGGCGCTACTCAGAAACGATAAAGCGACCAGGCTGTCCAAGCTCCCACGTACCCTTGAGGTCGGCAGCAAGCTCAAAGTGCAGCTTGGAGATACCCAGGTCATAGTCTTGGATGAGGTGGCGCTGGTTAGGCATAGATGCGCTTACCACGCCATCTGTCAGGTCAAATACAACTGGCAGCTTGTTGATGGCGGTTGGGCATGCCAAAACCGCATCAATGCCGCGGTTAAACCACTCGGGCATCTGCTTCGGTTCAGTTGGAGTACCGTCTGCCGTCATAATCTGCGCAGGCTTCTTGGTGCGCAGACGAATTGCGGTACGAATGCCCTCCTGCTTGAGCGGAATTTTCTCCGGAGCGTATCCGATAGAAATAATAATGCCCAGCTTAAGGCCGTTGTATTCGTCGCGAGCCAGGGTCTTCCAGTCCATGGTCTCGGCAATCCAGCATGAACCAATGCCCAGCTGGGTGGCGAGAAGAACGATCTTCTCGCCATAGTAGCCGATGAGTTCACGGGCAATTGCGTCTTCACAATAACCTGCTACGTAGTGATAAATGGGACCGACAATAGACCTGTTCTTCATGTGAACGGAAGTGCCATCCTCAAGGTGAGGACCCTCGATGGTAAGGATTGCGGGGTGATCAGGCGTCTTCTCTGCCATCTGGGCATTTGCGACGTCAATGGCCTCCTGGAGCTGAGAAAGTTTCTCTTGCTCAATAGGCTTTTGGTCGTACGCGCGCAGAGATATGCGCTGGTCCATAGCTTCTTTTACGTCCATCGTGATCCTTCCTAGAGCAAGGTTAAAGCAGCGAGCCAAATCGCTTGACGTAGAGGCTCTTAATTATGGTGATAAGAACCATATACCCGCTCATGAGTGCAGTTAGCCATCCAAAGAATGATAAAGGTAGCGCAACTAGGCTCAAGGGCTGGGCGAACACCGGCAGATACGGAAGGGCGCTGACCACAATGATTCCCGCGGTGGTTAGAGCAAGCAGCGATGCCGATGGCATGCTCTGAATAAACGGAATCTTATTGGTTCTGAGTGCGTGGAGAACAAAGGTCTGGGTCCACATGGATTCGATAAACCAACCTGTTTGGAAAGACAGAATAAAGAGTGCTTGAGCAGCGGTGTTTCCAGCTGTAGCAAGTTCTGCCCAGGTTCCTCCGGCAAGCGCGGGAGAGACTACAAAGAACATAAGGGCAAAGGTCAGCACATCAAAGATTGAACTGATAGGTCCAATCCAAAGCATAAAGTTTGTAATTGAATGAGCATCCCAAGAGCGAGGGCTTGAGAGGAACGAATCGTCAACGTTGTCCCAAGGAATCGCAATGCAGGTAACGGTATATGCAAGGCCCAAGAGGAGCAGCTGAAGCGCGCTCATTGGCAAGAATGGCAGGAAGAAGCTGGCCACCAAAACGGATAGCACGTTACCAAAGTTGGAGCTTGCGGTTGCCTTGATGTACTTGATGGTGTTGCCGTAGGTTCTGCGACCCTCTTCAACGCCGTGCTCAAGTACCAGCAGATCCTTCTGCAGCAAAATGATGTCAGCAGACTCTTTTGCCACGTCAACGGCGGTGTCAACGGAGATTCCTACGTCGGAGGAGCGCATTGCAGCAGCGTCGTTGATGCCGTCGCCCATGAAGCCGACTACGTGGTTGTTGGACCTGAGTGCAGAGACAACACGAGCCTTTTGCATAGGGGAAAGCTTTGCAAAGAGCTGGGTCTTCTCGACACGCTCTTTGAGCTGCTCATCGTTAAGGTTCTCTACGTCGCTACCTAGCAAGAGCTCGTCAACGTGGATGCCCACCTTCTTGCAGACGGCAGCGGCAACGCCTTCGTTATCGCCGGTAAGTACCTTGACCTGCACGCCTCTCTGGTTGAGCTTGGCAATTGCCTCGCGAGCGCTTTCTTTTGGTGGGTCCAAAAAGGCCAGGTAGCCAATGAGCACCATGTCGCGCTCATCGTCTACGCCAAACTCGCCGACGCCGCGAGGATCGCTCTTCTGAGCAACGCCAACCACGCGCATACCCTCCTGATTGAGCTGGTAGACGCGGTCCATAACGCTTTTGCGCTGGGCAGGAGTCAGTGGCTTAATCTCAGAGTCTAGGTCAACAAAGGAGCAAGCGTTGAGGACTTCCTCGACGGCGCCCTTGGTGATCATATGCGTTTTGTCAGTTTTTGTGTTTCTCACCACAACGCTCATGCGGCGACGCTCAAAGTCAAACGGGACCTCGTCGATTTTCTCGTACTCAATGCTCAGTAGGTTGGTGGGCAGCTCGTCATTTGAGGTCTTGATGATTGCGTTGTCAATGAGGTTGCGAAGGCCCGTCTGGAAGTAGCTGTTCAGATACGCGTGGCGGAGCACACGAGAATCCTCTTCGCCCAGAATGTTGAGATGGCGCTCAAGTACAACCTCGTCAGCGGTGATAGTACCGGTTTTGTCGGTGCACAGGATGTCCATGGCACCCAGGTTTTGGATTGCGGCTGGATTCTTAACAATAACGTCCTGCTTGGCCATTTGCGTTCCACCGCGAGAAAGGCAAGTGGTCACAATAACAGGCAGCATCTGAGGGGTAATGCCAACGGCAACAGAGACGCTGAAGAGCAGCGCGTCAAACCAGTCACCTTTGAGGAATCCGTTTGCAAAGAACACGATGGGGCACATGATCAGCATGAACGAGACAAGCACCTTGGAGACGGACTTGAGGCCCTCGTCAAAGCTGGTCTCGCCGGCAGGCTGCTGGAGCAGCTCAGACATGGTTCCCACGTAGGATTTGTTGCCGGTTGCAACTACCACTACCGTTGCACTTCCTGACTGAACCGTAGTGCCCGCGAACAGCAAATTTGTGCATTCAGAGAGCGAGAGGGGATAGCGGGTTCCATCTGCGCGACGGCGAGCGTGTACTACACCAGCGGTTTTCTCGACAGGCTCTGATTCTCCGGTGAGTGCGGTCTCGTTGACAAAGAGGTCCTTGGCGTCCAGAACGCGGCAGTCCGCGGGGATCATGTCGCCCGAGGCAAGGCGGATGATGTCGCCAATAACTACCTGTTCAAAGGGGATTTCTTCTCCCAGCGCGGAAGCAAGTTTTGGCTCTTCAGGGGTTTCGGCCTCGTCGGCAGCTTCATCTGCGGCGTATTCATCCTCGAAGTCCACGGCGGCATTTGCAGCGTCATCCGAGCCCTGGTCAACGCCCTGGTCAGCACCCGTGTCGACAAAGTCGATGGGACGACGGATAACTCTTGTGGTTGAGGTCACCATTTTTGAGAGCGCGGCCGCTGCCGATGCTCCCTTGGAGCTCTGGACAAAGTCGATAATGCCGGAGATAAGCACCATTGCGGTGATGATGACGACGGTTGATGGGTCCTTCTCGCCATCTGCGGCAAGGGCTACGTTAGTGACGTAAGAAATGCCTGCGAGCGCAATCAAAATGAAGGTGAAGGGGCTTGCAAAGCTTTTGAGCAGGCGGATGATAAAGGGCTCTTCAGCGGCACCGGTAATAACGTTTGGGCCGTCGAGGTCGTATTTTGCCTGCGCAATGTCGATGGCAAGGCCGTTCGGGGTGGTATGGAACTTACGACAGACGCTCTTTACCGAGTGAGTTGCGGCAAAGGTCAAGGACTGTCCGAGCTCTCCCGAGGTGGTCTGAGTTGTCTTTGTTTGAGCTGTCTTTGTTTGAGTTGTGCGCTTCATGATTGCCATGTGCACCTCCGATGATTAGCGGGAACGAATGACTAACTGGTTGGTGTATGACGCAAACTGAAAGCGTTCTGTTATGTGCGAGATTTGAAACAGAATGGTCTGAAACCGGGGCATAGATTTATATGTCTACAGAATCGATTCAATTGCAAGCGAGCAGGTAAATCTGTAAATGTATAAGCCTATAAGAGCTCTTTTAGTTTCAATTCAGTTGAAATCAAATCTAAAACTTTTTATGAGAGGTTTCTTTATATCCCATACGCACATGAACAGAATCATCGTCGGCTGTCATACGTAAGCCGCTACTTCGACCAGGCATATAAAGCACCTCCTTAAAACTAGGTGTTTTGCAGGAGCAACGTCACTTAAAAAATGAACGTCCGTCCACTCAAGCACTCTAAGAGTAGTTGGGTTGACGAGATTGGTCAAGTATTTACTATATACCTTATAAACAGGACATTTATTTAATACATACTGTCGAGAAGAACGTCGGGCTGCTACGTTGAGAAGAGCATTGCACATCGCGGTGAGTGCCGAACCGAACTATTGACCGGCAAATTCGAGCACTACACTCTTGCTAAGAAGGAGCATCTCATGGGCAAAGTGATTGTATTTGGAAGCTTGAACATGGACGTCTCCATCGAGGCAGATAAGATGCCCCAGCAAGGCGAGACTATTGGTGGCAAAAACCTTGTTACCAGCCCAGGTGGAAAGGGCGCTAATCAGGCTGTTGCTGCAGCTCGAATGGGTGCGGATGTTCACATGATTGGCGCGGTTGGTGCTGACTCGTTTGGACAAGATCTCAAGCAGTCGCTTATTGGCTACGGAGTCAATGCAGAGCAGGTAGATGAGCTGTCTGGAGTCTCCACGGGTGTTGCTGTGATCGTGCGCGTTGGCGGCGATAACCGTATCATTTTGGACCACGGCGCTAATTACGTTCGCACAACCGACGACGTGAAAGCGGTGCTCGATCGCATTGCAGAGCCGGGTGACGTGTTCTTGACGCAGTTCGAGTGCGAGTTGTCGACCACGTTTGAGCTCATCAGATACGCACATGAGCTGGGACTCTATACGATGGTGAACCCATCTCCATCGGCTACCATGACCACCGGTCTTCTCGCCAGCGTGGACGTGCTTTGCCTGAACGAGATTGAGTTTGCGGACCTGTTTGGCGAGGGCAAGATAAGCCCGCTGGCAGATCCCGAGGCTGCAGTGCAGAAGGTGCTTGCAAGTGGCGTGACAACTGCGGTGTTGACGCTGGGTTCCAAGGGCTCAATCGCTGCCGACGCACACGGTATCTACCAGCAGGAATGTTATCGAGTGGAGACCGTGGACACTACCTGCGCGGGCGACACGTTTATGGGTACACTCGCTGCGTTCCAGGCATCGGGGCAGCTAGAGGGTCACGATATCAAGCAGGCACTTGATGTGGCTGCAAAGGCCGCAGCGCTTGCCACCACTAAGGTTGGCGCCCAGCAATCAATTCCAACGTATCAGCAGGTAGTTGAGTTTTAGGTTAAAATTGCAGTGATTATTGCTCCATAATTTGCAGCTTACACGCAGAAAACGGCTCAAACCAAACCTAAACGCAGTCCACACGCAGTTCAAACGTAACGTACACGCAGTTCAAACACAGTTCAAACGCACAAAGGAGACTTATGACAACGCTTTCAACTAAGACGCGCGTCATCATTGACACGGATCCCGGCATTGACGACGCCATTGCGCTGGGATTTGCCCTGGCCGCAAAGGCGCTGGATATCAAGCTTATTACTACCGT
>CAUUGK010000064.1:0-5855 GCA_963544765.1 uncultured Atopobiaceae bacterium | reverse complement strand
TACTATGTTAACGTACTCATAACGAACTAACAGGAAATTATTAAGTTTTCAGTCAGTGGTATTTTTGCGGGGGCAAACGGTTAGAGCGCAGGTCAAAAGTCCTTCTCGCCGAACGGTTCTTTTTTTACCGTGAGCGTTTAATTTGCTGATAAATATGCAATTTTATCGCGTTATGTCAATCTGCCTGTTAGTATGAGTACGTAAACAAGCAGATAATCGGAGGAATTCGTGACTCGCTCGCATAGTTCTAGCTCAAATAAGCGCTCTGTTTCAATGGCTGATGTTGCACAGGTTGCTGGTGTTTCTCAGCAGACCGTTTCTCGTGTTGCTAATGGTGCTCAAAACGTGAGCAAGACAACGCGTGAAAAAGTCCAGGCCGCAATGGAGTCCATGGGGTTTAGGCCAAGCTTTGCAGGCAGGTCGTTAAGGTCTGGCTCGTATCAATCGGTGGGACTGTGCCTGTACGACATTCGTGAGTTTGGTAACTTGGCAACCCTCGATGGCATTGTCTCTGCTGCTCGTGAGCATGAATATGCAATTACGATGATTGAGAAAGGCTCTGACGACGGCCTCTGCCTGCAGGACATTTCTCATCGTATGTCTAATCTTCCTGTTGACGGCATGATTATCAGCATGAGCCTTATGGCATCAGACTTTGAATCATTTGTACCGCAGCCAGGCCTTGGAACAGTGCTTCTTACCATGCATGAGCATCCTTACTGCACAACCGTTGACTCAGATCAGTACGGCTGCTCAAAGCTGGTCATTGACCACCTCTATGAACAGGGCCATCGCAAGATCCGTTTTGTAGCAGGTCCTTCATACTCTATTGACTCGCAATTTCGCGAGAAGGGCTGGCGAGACGCCATGTCTGAGTATGGGCTAGAAATTGTTGAGCCTTTAGCTGGCGATTGGACCGCCAATAGTGGCTATGAAATTGGTAAAAAACTGCGAGAAACTTGTGATTTTACTGCGGTCTATGCAGCAAACGACCAGATGGCACTAGGTATCATTGCGGCATTTGAAGAAGTGGGACTGAGCGTGCCGGAAGACGTGAGCATTGTTGGCGTTGACGACTCTCTTGAAGACTATCTGCCAAACTTCTCTTTGACCACCGTACGCTTTAATCTCCTAGAGCGCGGTCGTGTAGCGCTTGAACATGCAATTCGTGCGTCTCAGCCTGGATATAAGCCTGAAGCAATTAGAATTGCTCCAAAGCTTATTGTTCGTACCACCACAGCGGAACCACAGAAGTAGAGAAGTCTCTTAAAAAGTCGGGTTTCTCGCCATAATCAGCTATACTGTTCAGGCAATAGTTGATTAGAGGAGTTGTATGTCTGAGTCACCAAATAAAGAGTTAGGCTGGTCAGTTCAGGTTTCCTTGGATACGCACGAGATTCGTGCAGGAGAGACTGTAACTGCTACTCCTAAGATTATTGGTGCAGACCCTGAGGGCTTTAAATTCCACTATGTGTGGAGTTTGAACGACCGTTGGGATGAGGGTTTTTGGGATACCACAGAGCATCAATTTGGTGGTTCAATTCCTAATACGTCGTGGACATATACCTTCCCAGAGCCTGGTCGCTATCATCTCTACATTGATGCATTTGACACACACAACAACCCTCAGACAGTTACCGCCTGGGTAGTTGTTGCAGGTGAGGATGACTTTATGCGCCCTCCGCTTCCAGCTGAGGATGCAGAAACCGTTGTTGCTGTAAACGGCGTTTCAGAGATCTTTAACATTGCCTCTGAGCAGTTCAACTCGCTGAAAGAGTACTTTATTGCCTTTGCACGCGGCGAGGTTGCTTTTAAGGAGTTCAAGGCTCTTGATGACATCTCGTTTGAGGTAAAGCGTGGTGAGGCTTTTGGCCTGGTGGGCACCAACGGTTCTGGCAAGTCTACCATGCTCAAAATCATTGCGGGCGTACTTGAGCCTTCTAAGGGTACTTGTGAGGTTAAAGGTACTATTGCGCCTCTTATTGAGCTTGGTGCTGGCTTTGACATGGAACTGACTGCTAAAGAGAACATCTATCTCAATGGCGCTCTTCTTGGTTACAAGAAGGAGTTTATTGACTCGCACTTTGACCAGATTGTAGAGTTTGCTGAGCTTGAGGGCTTTATGGACATGCCACTCAAGAACTACTCCTCTGGTATGGTGGCACGTATTGCCTTTGCAATTGCTACTGTTACAGAGCCTGACCTGCTCATTGTTGATGAGACACTCTCGGTAGGAGACTTCCTCTTCCAGCAAAAGTGCGAGAACCGCATCAAAGAGCTGGTTGCTTCTAATAATGTTACGGTTCTTCTGGTTTCTCACTCCATTGACCTGGTCCAGCGCATTTGTGACCGCGCCATTTGGATTGAGAAGGGCAAGCAACGCATGCTTGGTCCTGTGGACGAAGTTTGTGAAGCTTACGAGCACCTCAAGAGATAATTAAAATTCCTAACCAAAAGTTAGGCTCTGTACGAGTACAATATGTGTGTCTTTAAATGTGGTACGAGATACCCGTAAGGCTCATAGTCATAGTTTTGCCTTTTGGATACCTTGTGCCTGGTCAGGTGAGGTATCTTTTTTTATTGGAGGCGCTATGGCTCAAGAAAGTTCGCACTCTCTTATTGTGGATGAGCAGTCTCTTGACCGCATTCTTACGCGTATTGCTCACGAGATTGTCGAGAATAACGATTCAATTGAAAACGTTGCTTTGGTGGGCATTATTCGTCGTGGAGAGGTTTTGGCTTCTCGTCTTGCAGAAAAGATTTTGAGTTTTACCGGATTTAAGCCAAAAGTTGGCTCACTTGATATCAGTTTTTATCGCGATGATTTTAGAAGAAACACCGCACCGGTTCTCCACGCAACTAATATCGATTTTGATATTACGGGCACAAGCGTTGTTCTGGTAGACGATGTTCTTCAGACAGGAAGAACTATCAGAGCAGCACTTGATGCGCTCATTGACTACGGTCGTCCTGAGCGCGTTCAGCTGGCCGTAGTAGTTGACCGTGGTCATCGCGAGCTTCCCATTAGGCCTGACTATGTGGGAAAAAACGTACCTTCTTCAAAGAGCCAGGTAGTCAGCTTAAATGTTAAAGAAATTGATGGTCAGGACTGCGTCTTGCTGTATGAAGCTGACTTTTCTGACCCCTTTATTGAGGGAGGAAACTAATGCTTTCAGTTAAACATTTGATTGATACAAACAGCCTGACACGTAATGACATCCAGCAGATTCTTGATACAGCTCAGATGTTTGAAGCTGTAAACAACAGAGATATCAAAAAAGTTCCAGCACTTCGTGGCCGCACTATCGTCAACCTGTTCTTGGAGCCTTCCACCAGGACTCGCTCCTCATTTGAGCTTGCCGAGAAACGCCTCTCGGCTGACGCCCTGAACATGGGAGGATCTACCTCGTCTGTTGTTAAGGGAGAGTCTCTGGCAGACACCATCCAGACCATTGATGCTATGAACGTTGACATGTTCATCTGCCGTGCAAGACTTGCGGGAACACCACAAAAGATTACCGAGCACACTGATGCCGTTGTCATCAACGCTGGTGACGGCAAGCATCAACACCCCACTCAGGCCATGCTTGATCTCTATACCATTCGCAAGAACTTTGGACACCTTGACGGCCTCAAGGTTGCTATTGTCGGCGACCTTTCTCACAGTCGCGTTGTTGGTTCTTTGGTGCCAGCGCTCAAGACTATGGGTGCAGAGGTTGTTTTGGTTGGACCTCCAACATTTTTCGTAGATGATCCAAGTTGGTTTGGATGCTATCAGACCTCACACTTTGATGAAGTCATTGGCGATGTAGACGTCGTGTACATGCTTCGCGTGCAGCTGGAGCGTATGGAGGGAGCTCCTATTCCTTCTCGCCGTGAGTACAACAGGCTTTGGGGACTAGATGAGCGCCGCAGCAAGCTGATGAAGCCTGAGGCAATTATCTGCCATCCAGGTCCTATGAACCGTGGCATGGAAATTAACAGCGAGGTGGCCGATTGCGCCCGCTCTCGTATTCTTGACCAGGTCAATGCAGGCGTTTTGACGCGCATGGCCGCAATGTATTTGCTTCTGGGAGGAGACTCTGATGGCATTTCTGCTTAAGGGTGCACGCGTTGTAGACCCACAGCTTAATCTTGACGCGGTAATGGACGTCCGTATTGACGGAGAAACCATTGCTGAAGTTGCAGCTACGGTTAAGCCTCAAGAGGGTGACACTGTTATTGATGCAAAGGGCAAGGTGCTTACCCCTGGCCTTGTTGATATGCACGTTCACTTTAGAGATCCTGGCTTTGAGTACAAAGAGACCATTGAGACGGGCTCTAGGGCTGCGGTTCATGGTGGCTTTACTGATGTTGCTACTATGCCAAACACCAATCCTGTTACCGATAACGGGCCTGCTGTTCGTTTTCAGATTGATCGTGGCAATGAGGTTGGTCTCATTCACGTCCGTCCTATGGGTGCTTTGACCAAGGGTTCTAAGGGACAGGAGCTTGCTGAGATTGGTAACATGGTTGATGAGGGAGCATCCGCATTCTCTGACGACGGTCACGGCGTTCAAAGCGCTGGTATGATGCGCACCGTTATGGAGTATGTCTCCCAGTTTGACCGCGTTGTTGCTGCTCACTGTGAGATTGAGTCCATCAGTGCTGGTGGCGTTGTTAACGAGGGTCGTGCAAGCACGCGACTTGGCATGTTTGGCTGGCCAGCACTTGGCGAGGAACTGGAAATCTCCAGAGACATTGATCTTTGCCGCCTTACCGGTTGCCCTTTACACATTTGCCACATTTCAACGGGCAGGGGAGCAGAGCTGGTACGTGCAGCTAAGAAGGAAGGCTTGCCTGTTACCGCAGAGGTTTGTCCTCACCATCTCTTCTTGTCTGAGGATGACATCACTGATACGTATAACACCAATCTGAAGATGAATCCACCACTCAGAACTGCTGAGGATGCGCTCGCTCTTCAGGCTGCAGTCGCAGACGGGACAGTTGATTGTATTGTTACCGACCATGCACCTCATGCAGCTCACGAGAAGGACTGTGAGTGGGAAATCTCTTACTTTGGCTGCATTGGCCTTGAGACCTCGCTGCCTTTGATGGTCACTAATATGGTGCGCACCAATAAGCTTTCTTACACTGGTCTTGTTCGCGCAATGGCCGTTAATCCTCGTCGTATTCTGCGTCTTGCGCCTGTTAAGATTGCTGCAGGTTACAAGGCTGACCTGACCCTTTTTGACCCAGAAAAGAAGGTCCAGATTACGACAGAGTATTTTGAGAGCAAGTCCAAGAACTCAGCCTTTATTGGCGCGGAGCTCTATGGTGTTGCAACAGATGTGTTTGTTGATGGCAAGCGAGTTCTTGCCAATGAAGTAGTTGTTCCTGGAGGGGAAAAGTAATGCCACTACGTGGAAATGTACAGGTATTTGACTTTACGGTTCTGAGTAATACCCAGGTTGCCCAGAATCTGTATAGAGCCCAGCTCAAGGTACCAGGTCTTTGTAAGTCTCTAGCGCCTGGTCAGTTTGTAAACGTTAATGTTCCAGGCGATAAGCGCCACATTCTTCGCATTCCGCTGTCCTTCTCGCTTGCTGATAAAGCAACCGATATGCTCGAGCTTATCTACGCAACGGTAGGCGAGGGTACACGCAGGCTTTCTCAGATGAAGCCTGGTGACGCCAGTGACATGACTGCTCCTTGCGGCCGCCCCTGGCGCCTTAACGCTTCAAGCAAGAGAAGTGTGCTGGTAGCGGGCGGTGTGGGCATCACACCAATTATCGCAGCGGCTCGTAAGCTTACCGAGCTGGGTGTTGAGTTTGACGCGGTCATTGGCGCACAAACTGCCGAGAAACTCTTTGGAG
>CAUUGK010000063.1:0-6016 GCA_963544765.1 uncultured Atopobiaceae bacterium | reverse complement strand
ATTCTTTCCGAGGAGCCTGCCATTAAGTCTCCAGAGCACGGAATTACCTCAGTTACAACAGGTGCGGTCCGCTTTGAAAATGTATCTTTCAAGTACAGCCAGAGCGCTGAAGAGGATGTCCTTGAAGATATCAATCTTTCGTTTGCACCAGGCTCTACCGTTGGTATTCTTGGCGCTACAGGCTCCGGAAAGACCACCCTTATTCAGCTGATTGCTCGTTTGTACGATGTAACTGAAGGCAGCGTGTTTGTTGGCGAGAATGACGTCCGCTCCTACAATCTTGTTTCACTTCGTGATGCGGTGTCTGTTGTCCTTCAGAAAAATGTGCTGTTCAGCGGTACCGTCCGCGACAACCTGCTCTGGGGTGACCCTAACGCAACTGATGAGGAGCTGCTCCATGCATGCTCTATTGCATGTGTTGATGAGTTTCTTGACAGAATTGGCGGCTTGGACGGAGACCTTGGTCAGGGTGGTGTCAATGTTTCCGGTGGTCAGAAGCAGCGTCTTTGTATTGCTCGCGCGCTTTTGAAGAAGCCCAAAATCATCATTTTTGATGACTCTACCAGCGCTGTTGATACAGCAACTGACGCAAAGATTCGTGCCGGTCTTGCTGAACTTGCTGACATGACAAAAATTATCATTGCCCAACGTGTGAACTCGGTTATGGACTCAGATCAGATTGTCGTTCTTGATAACGGTAGGGTCCACATGACCGGCACTCACGCAGAACTTCTCGCCAAGAGTCCTATCTATAGAGAGTTGTATGAGTCACAGGTTGGCGGTAGTCAGTCAGATATTGACGCTGCTGGTAGGGAGGTGTCACATGGCTAATCGCGCAGGAGGAGCACGTCCTCAAAACATCGGACATACCATCAGGCTTTTTGTTTCGTATTTAGGACATGCAAAGAAACGCCTTATGTTAGTGGCGCTTCTTGTTTCTATCAGTGGTTTAGCAGCGCTTCTTGGTACCTACATGATTAAGCCTGTTGTTGCAGCTGTGAGTAGAGGAGACGTTAGTGCATTTACCAACCTTGTTGTGTTCACGGCGGTTGTATACGCAATTGGAGCTCTTACCAGTGTTGGCTACACGCAAATTATGGTTCGAGCTGCTCAGAGGATTGTCTTTGACATTAGACGAGACCTTTTTGAGCGTATTGAGTCGCTGCCACTGAGGTTCTTTGATCAGCGCACGCGTGGCGATATTATGAGTTTCTTCACAAATGACGTGGATACTATCTCAGAGGCACTGAACAACAGCTTTGCCAATCTTGTTCTAGCGTTTATTCAGATGGTTGGTACGCTTGTGTTGCTCATTGTCCTCAACTGGCAGTTGACGCTCATTACGGTTCTCTTTGACGTTTTGATTGTGATATATGCACGTTATGCCAGTAAGCGCTCTGCCAAGCATTATTCTGTGCAGCAAAAGAGCCTTGGTGTTCTTAATGGCTTTGCAGAAGAAACTATCTCTGGCCTCAAAGTGGTTAAAGTTTTTAATCACGAGGACACTAACTTTGCTGATTTTCAAAAAGTTAATGACGAGCTTAGACACTCCGGAACAAGTGCCCAGGGCTACGCAGCAACTATGGTGCCTATCACAGTTTCATTGACATATATCAATTATGCCGTGGTTACCGTCGTTGGAGCTCTGCTTGCCGTGAACGGACATGCAGATGTTGCAAGCCTTGCTTCTTATCTGGTTTTTGTGAGACAAGCCGCCATGCCGTTTAACCAGTTCACACAACTTTCTAATTTTCTGCTTACCGCGCTAGCTGGTGCTGAGCGTATTTTTGCGGTAATGGAAATGGCTCCCGAGGTTGACGAAGGTAAGGTTGACCTGGTCCGTGTTAGTGGTTACGAGTCAGGAGAAGAATCCTGGGCTTGGATTGCACCGTCTGGCGAGAAGACCCCTCTTGCCGGAGACGTTCGCTTTGATGACGTAACCTTTGGATACGAGGATAATCAGACGGTTCTTGCAAACCTCACACTTTTTGCAAAGCCCGGACAAAAGATTGCGTTTGTTGGCTCAACTGGTGCTGGTAAAACAACCATTACCAACCTCATCAACCGCTTCTATGACGTTCGCAGCGGAACCATCACCTACGATGGCATACCAATCAACGATATTAAGAAATCCGCACTACGGTCTTCTCTTGGCATTGTTTTGCAGGATACACATCTGTTCACGGGTACCATTGCAGACAATATCCGTTTTGGTAAGTTAGACGCCACTGATGATGAGGTCATCGCTGCGGCAAAGATCGCAAACGCGGATAAGTTTATTCGTCGTATGCCTCGCGGTTACAACACCGTACTTACCTCCGATGGAGCTAACCTTTCTCAAGGTCAGCGGCAGCTTCTGGCAATTGCACGCGCTGCTATTGCTGATCCTCCCGTACTTATTCTGGACGAGGCAACCTCCAGTATTGACACGCGTACCGAGGCACTTATCGAGAAGGGCATGGATGCCCTTATGGCAGGTCGTACCGTCTTTGTGATTGCTCACAGACTGTCTACGGTTCGTAACTCTGATGCCATTATGGTTCTGGAGCACGGCCGTATTATTGAGCGTGGTACCCACGATGAGCTTATTGCAAAGCATGGAGAGTATTACCAGCTGTATACAGGCTCGCGAGAGCTGGAGTAGGGGCATTTTATGTTTGAAGCGTTAGCTGTAGCTCTTGGTGGAGCTCTGGGTAGTTTAGGTCGCTGGCAGTTGGGAGTCCTCTTTAAACAGTGGATTCCTAACCTGCCAGTTGGTACGTTTGCTGCAAATGTTGTTGCAGGTTTGATTATTGGTTTTGTGACGGGACTTGATCTTGCAAGTCCACTTCAGCCACAGGTAAAGCTATTCTTAGCCGTGGGTCTTTGCGGAGGACTTTCGACCTTCTCGACCTTCTCAAATGAAACGTTGACCTTTATTCAAGCAGGTAATTGGGCTGCTGCAGGTGTGAACATTGCAGTCAATGTTATAACGTGCCTGGTTGCTGTCTTTATTGGATTGAAATTATCAGCTGTTGTGTCGTAGCGCAATAGTTCACTCGTCTAAATTAAAAGCTAGATATCCTTCTTTTGGATACCTAGCTTTTAATTTGCTTACTTTCAAATACCGCTGTTGCGTTTTTTATTTTGTCATCTTAGGCAGTACAAAGAGCACGATTCCCATGGTAACAAGAGGAATACAAGCTACGCACACAAGTACAAAGAGTGCATTCTGAGCTCCTGCAAGGGTGCTTGTAGCTAAGTCTGTAGCTCCAAGCTGAGAAGCCGCTACAACGCCAGAAATAACGCTGGTGCCCATAGCGCCAAAGAGCTGCTGCATTGTATTAATAACAGCATTTCCATCTGCTTTACGGTCTTCTGGAAGATGTCCCAAAGCTACCGTAAAATTGTTTCCCATCTGAAGTGCCTGGCCAATGGCAAAGATAGCAAAAATATACGTGATCATTTCTACGGTAAGCACGTGAACAAGGAGCAGTAAAAGGAGCATGCTGGTAAGACAGCAAAGAATGCCTGTAACAATAGGTTTTTTGGCACCTAGCTTGTCTAAAATCTGACCAGAAATTGGTGCCATAACTGCGCCAATAGCACATCCTGGAAGCATCTGAGCTCCTGCTGCGGTAGCGACTGCACCCAGTACTAGCTGGGAGAAGTTAGGCAGAAGATATGACTGACCAAGAATAATAAATTGCAGAGAAACAATAGCAAAGAGTGAGAGCACAAAGCCCTTCTCGCTAAATACCTCAAGGTTAATGATAGGAATTTTTGGAGATGCTTCAGATTGCTCCTGGTGTTTAAAGGAGTTCTCGTGACGTACAAAGAGCGTAAGTGAGCCCACAAAAATCATAATTGCGAGCAAAACAGGAATACTAAACAGGCCAAACGCGCTGGACTCGTCAATAACAAAGATGAGTGCAATAAAACTTATGGTAAGAAGTAGCCAGCCAAAGACATCAAAAGAAATCACTTCAGTCTCATGGCTCTGTTGGATTGAACATATTCCCAGTACAAACGCCACAATCAAGAAGGGGAGAAGACCGGCAAAAATCATTCGCCAGCCAAGATGCTCTGCAATCCAGCCACCAGCTGAAGGTCCTACTGCAGGTGCAACGGCGGTAACTAGCATGCCAATGCCCATCATGACACCCATGTTTTTAAGTGGGGCTTGCTCGGTGATGATGTTGAACATCAAAGGCAGTGCCAGACCGGTGCCAATGCCTTCTAAAATGCGGCCAAGCAGCAATAACATAAACGTTGGAGCAGCAAATCCACAGAGAATGCCACTGATATAGAAGATCATGGCTACGGTAAAGATACTTTTAGTTTTGAATCGTCTGTTTAAATACGACGACATAGGCATGATAATAGCAAGAATCAAAAGGTACGAGGTGGTCATCCATTGTACCGTTGAGGTGCCAATAGAGAATTCCTCCATTAACGTTGGAAACGTCACGTTCATGGCAGTTTCTACGACAACTCCCGAGAAGGACATAATTCCTGTTGCAATTACAGAAAGAACAAGTTTTGCGTTGAGCTCTCTTTTAAACATTTAATCCCTTCTTTTCTCGGCGGTACATCGTAACACTATTCAAAGTAGGTTTTATAGCTGTTGGCGTATTCGTCATGGTTTATAAGTAGGCAAAAAGAACGGGGTGGTTTAAGCCACCCCGTTCTACTTAGTAATATTGCGTGTTAGCAAGCTGTTTATTTAGCTTTGCCCTGGTTAGCAACGGCGTTAATCTTTGCCTCGATGACAGCTGGATCGCCAATATAGTGCTTGTCTACAATGTTCCAATCCTTGTCAAAGGTGTATGCGCAAGGAATACCAGTTGGGATGTTAACCTCAAGAATCTCTTCTGGAGTGAGGTGCTCAAACTGCATAACAAGAGCGCGAAGGCTGTTGCCGTGTGCAGCAATAAGAACACGCTTACCTGCCTCAAGCTGTGGCTTAATCTCCTGCTCAAAGTAAGGCCATGCGCGTGCAATGGTGTCCTTCAAGCACTCGGTGTAAGGAAGATCCTCTGCTGGAACATCGCGGAACATTTCCTGAACGTGAGGATCACGCTCGTCGCCTGGCTCAAGAGCTGGTGGCTGGACATCAAAGGAACGACGCCAAATCTTTACCTGCTCCTCACCGTGCTCAGCAGCGGCATCTGCCTTGTTGAGACCCTGAAGTGCGCCATAGTGACGCTCGTTCAGACGCCAAGTCTTATGAACAGGAAGCCAGTTACGGTCAAGCTCATCAAGAACATGATTCAGAGTGTGAATAGCACGCTTGAGCAGAGAGGTGTAGCAAACATCAAAGTCATAGCCAGCCTCTTTGAGAGCACGGCCGCCAGCTGCTGCCTCCTTGTGACCAGTCTCGGTAAGGTCAACATCGGTCCAACCAGTGAACAGGTTGAGCTTGTTCCACTCAGACTCACCGTGGCGAACAATAACAAGGTGCATGTACTGATCTTCAGCCATTAGGCTTCCTTTCTACGCGTCAAACTTTGTGCACCATACGTGGTAAACACCAAGTTTTTGGCAATACTTTACATACAGGTGCAAGACAAAACGCTTGCGAATAATATTCTACCGCACACCGAAAAATACGTGCGAATCAATGTCTAAAAGATTTTGCATATCGCGTGTGCCAACTTTGAACTGCCTCCCATTTCTTGGACACGAGAAATGGGAGGCAGTTCAAAACACACCTAAGTCAGATAATCTGTTAAAAAGACGTATACATGACGCTGAAAATGCCTCAATCATGCAGATTATCGTCATTAGGTGTGTAATATGCCCACATTTGAGCAGAATATCCGACTTAGGTGTGTTCCGTAGATACAGAATTTATCGATAATTAAATTTCTTATATAAGTCTATTCATGTTTAAGCATATTAGATGAAGTTTATGCATAGAGATGCATATCAGGTAGTGTGACCGCCTAGCTGCCTGGCTATCTTGATTAAGAACATGTCGATTCTTCAGTAGAACCTACCAAAGCTGCGCTATTTTGTGCGCCAGGCCTAAAAG
>CAUUGK010000062.1:0-6033 GCA_963544765.1 uncultured Atopobiaceae bacterium | reverse complement strand
CAGCCTCAACGGGCAAACCATTTTTGAAGCCAAAGGAAAACACGCTAACATCCATGAGCTGCTGTTCAGCAAGCTCTGAAAATGCGCGACGAAGGCGACTCTTAAGCGTATTAGTACGCATGGACGAAGTGTCTAGGACAACATCTGCTAGCGCTTTTATGTCTTGGAGCTGTGTGCGTTCCCTAGAAATTGCAGATAAGAGATTTTCTCCCTCCTGCGCCAAAGGATGACGACGGCGGTTCTCGCTATAGCGACGCATAAGCACTTCATCTGAAGAGTCCAGATAGACAATCTTGTAGGTGAGCTCGTGATCTGCTAGAGACTTCAGAGCTTCAGAAATGTCATCAAAAAGACCTTGCGAGCGCAAATCACAGGTAACTGCCAGATGACGACCAACGCCCGTGTTAATGCCCACAAGGTTAGAAAGCTGCAAAATAAGAGCTGGTGGCAGGTTATCAATACAGAAATAACCCATGTCCTCAAACACATGAAGCGCCTGCGTACGACCCGATCCAGACATACCCGTAATAATGACAATGTCGGGAATAACTGAAGATGTAGGATCGTTTTTCTTCACAGGCGCTCCTTAAATACGTGACGAGAAAACCTTACCGCTCCAAGCGTTAATCCTCAAGTGCTGCTGCAAACCAAGAGGTAATTGAAGTTGGGTGCGTAATGGCAGTACCTGAAACAACTGCCCAAGCGCCTGCATCAAGAGCATCTTTTGCGTCTTGTGGCGTATGGACGTGACCCTCGCAAATAATGGCAATACCTGGGAACTCGGTAGTTGCCTGCTTGAGAAGGGCAATATCAGGACCATCATCAAGCGTTGTATCAATAGCAGCCTTATTGTGAGAAAGCGTAGTTGAAACAAGGTCACAACCAGCAGCAACAGCGCGACGGATATCATCCATAGTCATGCAGTCAGCCATAATCAGCACGTCAGACTCTGCACGGAGCGCCGCAACGGTCTCTTCAAAGGTTCTGCCATCTGGCCTTGGGCGGTCTGTTGCATCCAAAGCAACAACGTCTGCACCTGCGTGAATGCAAGCACGTGCATGGCGAAGCGTAGGAGTAATGTAGACGCCTTCGTGACCCTCTTTCCAGAGGCCAATGACAGGAATTTCAACCCTACCCTTAATGGCAGAGATATCAGACAAGCCCTGGCACCTAATAGCGGCAGCACCGCCAAGCTCACAAGCGCGTGCAATCTGAGCCATAGTCTCTGGATGCCTCATGGGCTCACCAGGATACGCCTGGACGCTAACGATGAGTTTTCCTTTAAGTGACTCAACAAGCTCTGAGTGTGCCACGGTATTCTCCTTACCAGAATGTACGTACGTTAAAGGTGTGTGTCTTTACGGCGTGCTAGATCAGCAAGCCAAGTCAGCAAGCTATTTGCCTGCTGGCACACCTCTTGCCTAAAGACGCGTCTCTAAATAGCCAGGTAGAACAAGGTTTTCTGCAGCTCCAATAAGAGGGGCTTCTCCACCAAGCGTGCCCTTCACAATAGGTGTCGCCTGAACAGGAGGCATAGCCTGCAACTTAAATGCAGCTTCAAGTGCCTCGTGCCAGTACTTGCCGCACTCTGCAACGGAGCCAGACAGAATGATGACAGAAGGATCAAGCATGTTGCACATGCTTCCCAAGACCTCACCAAGTGCGCGGCCCGAGCGCTCCTCTGCAGCCTGAGCGATCTTCTCGCCAGCAAGAGCCCTGCGGTCAATCTCTGCGCCATCAAGAGCAGAACCGTCTTCAAGCGTATCGGAACCGCCAAGACGGACATATTCGCGAATAATGCCAGGACCTGCGGAAACAGGCTCAAGGTGAGAAGTTCCACCACAAGGGCAGTCAACGCCTGCAGCGGCTGGAGTTGCAACGTGACCAATGTGGCCGGCCTCGTCATGAGCACCCAGCATCAAAATGCCGTGGTTCACAAAGGCGCCACCAATACCCGTGCCAACTGCTACGGTTAAAACGCTGTCTTTACCGTGGCCAGCACCGTGACGAGCCTCGCCCAGAGCGTGAGCATGAACGTCATTAAGGACGCTGCACGGAAGGCCAAACTCACTGGTAACTGCAGAGCCAAGAGCGGTTCCGCCCCAGCCGGGCATAAGCTCATTTGCGTAGGTAATGTCGCCCGTACGAGGGTCAACAACACCAGCAGAAGAAATACCCACGCCAGAGATAGTAAGGCCCAGCTCTTCTGCGCGAGCAAGTGCCTCTCTAATTGCCTGGAGAACGGTGGCAAGAACCTGCTTGCCACCCTCATTTGCGTTAGTTGGGACCTTCTTTACGGACTGGACGTTTGGAGCGTCAGTGCCGTTAAGGGTGACTATGCCACAGGCGATTTTTGTGCCGCCAATATCAACGGCGCAAACATGTGTTGGAGAAACAAACTTAGAGTCCATGGTGTCCCCTCTTGTTTAGAGAAGGCCGTTTGCAATAAGAACCTGCTTGATTGCCTCACGGTTCTGGCCATCAAGTGGCTTAACAGGGCGAGGCATCTGGTCTGAATCAAAAATGCCCATGAGGTTAAGTGCGCACTTGAATGCGCCAACGCCAGCACCATAGCCCTGAACGCCTGAAGTGACATCAAAGATGTGGGAAATCTCGTTAAGTCGGTCCTGCTCACGCTTGACCTCTGCCCAGTTACCTTCCTGAGCTGCCTTCCACATGCGGACGTAGCCCTCTGGCTCAACATTAGCAAGGCCAGGAACAGAACCGTCTGCACCAGAAAGAAGGGCGCCGTCAACAACAATCTCATGACCAGTCAAAAGAGTCAGAGGATGACCGTTCTTCTCGTTTTCCTGAACAAGATACCTGAAGGAGACGTCATCGCCAGAAGAGTCCTTAACACCTGCAAGAACACCCTCTGCGCCCAGACGAGCAAGCATCTTCCAAGGAAGTTTAGTGTGAACGCAGACAGGAATGTCATACGCAAACAGAGGTGCATCCAGCTCCTGGTGAAGGATGCGGAAGTGCTCCTCAACATCAGCTGGGCCGCCAAGTGCGTAGAAAGGAGCGGTTGCTACAAGAGCATCAGCGCCCAGTGCGAGAGCACGGCGACCGTGCTCAAGGACGCGCTCGGTCTCAGTATCAATGATGCCCACAAGGACCGGAACACGGTGATCAACAATGCGAACAGCCTCGCGAACAATCTGATCACGACGCTCATCAGTTGCAAAGACAACCTCACCAGAAGAGCCAAGGAAGAAGAGACCATCTACTCCTGCCTCAATAAGGCGGTTGATGGAGCGCTCAAACGACACAACATCAAGCTGATGGTCTGGGGTATCTGGGGTTACAACTGGTGGAACAACACCGCTAAATGGTACGTTACTGGACATGCTTAATCCTTTCACACGTTGGAAAATCCAACTAGTTTCATACAACAATGTACTGAACAAACTGACCGAATACCTGGTCAATTGAATATTCAAATAACCTACGTAATTATAATCCGCTCGGTTACGTTAGAGTGCCGATATAACCTCACGTATATAGTTGATTTGCTCGTTCTCAAACTGATTGATGCGCTCGTGGCCAAACTTAGGATACACACATATTTCTTTTTGTCCCGCCAAACGGTTATACAGCGCAAACGTTCCCTCAGTGGGAGCGCTCTGGTCCAGCAAAGCCGTTCCAATAAGCGCTGGAACACGCACAAGTTCTGCCGCGCAGGCACTGTCGAGAAGACCGACCACGTCGATAGCCGCATCTGACTGCGGAGTGTCTCCGCACCCGACATGTGCACGCAGAGTGGTTGCGTTGTCGGCAAAGAGCGGGTTCAGCGCCATGGTAGCGCTCACTGCCTTGGGCAGAAGAGCGGTTGCAAACAATGCTTGCGAGCCGCCCAGGCCTTCTCCCCAGGTGACGGTTGTACGACCAAGGAAGCGCGAGGCAACCGCAGTAGTTACCAGCGCGTCATCGATGAGCTGCTTGAGCGTAGAGACGTCGGCGCCATCTGGGTTAATGAGCGCGTGAGCAAGCTCCTCTGCGCTAAACGCTCCCCTCCAGGCATCTTTGAGTTGAGGCTCGCACGGACGAGCTTCCAGAGCCACAACAGGTAGTCCTAGCGACGTGAAACGCAGAAGATGCAGCCAGCTGCGTACTCCCCGACCAAGATCAGAGAAGAGCACTACTGCAGGAACGTCTGTTGAGGCAGGCAACGCTTCTGTTGTCGCAGATAAAACCCCTGCTGCCAAAGAACCTACTGGAAGAATGACGCGAGCACTCAGCTGAGTCTGGTCAGTTGAGGTAAACGTGATGCGCTTAAACACTGCAGTCTGCACAGCAGATGGCAGCTCAAAAACATCCTCTACCTGTGTGTTTTGCGCAAACGCTACAGATGTCTCCCAAAATGATTCAAAGTTTGATGGTCTCAGCCACGCACCGCGATAAGAGCGAGCGGCTTCAAGTCTTTGTGTTAAGCCTCTCATGCCTTCACCTCGCCTTCTGCTTGACCAGGAAATGACGAGTCCAGCGCTTCAAGAGCTTGCTC
This sequence comes from uncultured Atopobiaceae bacterium, assembly GCA_963544765.1. Taxonomy (GTDB): domain Bacteria; phylum Actinomycetota; class Coriobacteriia; order Coriobacteriales; family Atopobiaceae; genus Lancefieldella. The sequence continues at coordinate 1,529 of CAUUGK010000062.1, read as the reverse complement.
TCCCTTGTCTGAGCAGAAAAAATCGATGATTTTATCGTCAAAATCGCCAATCTCTTCATGCGCATAGCCTGGATACAGCAGATGTCTCTTTGGACAGGTCAGAGCATTGTAAGCCGCAAACTGAGCCTCGGGAGGAACTACCGGATCGTCAAGTCCGGTGCCAAAAAGCACAGGACAGGTAACCATACGCGCAAAATTGGCTGAATCAATGTAGGCAAGCTTTGCAAAGACCTCATCAACGCGAGAACCGTCTGCGTCAAACCAGCGGGAATAATAACGAATGCCCTCGTAGGCCACCTCGTCAGCATTAAGTTCCCACACACACCTAAAATCAGTGAGGAAGGGGTAAAGAATTGCTGCCCTATTAATAAGATCCTGATTAAGTGCGCAGGTAGCAAGAACGATTCCGCCACCCTGGGAAGCACCATTTACAAAAATACGGTCTGTATCAATTCCTTCAAGCTCGCGGACAATCCTGCAGAGCAAACGAATATTCTGATACAGATGAACAAAGTAAAGGTCCTCTACTGGTCCATCCAGTCCAAGCACCAAGTGACCAGAGACGGTAGTGCTCTTATACGAGCTTCCGTCCAAACTACGGCCACCCTGCCCAGGATTATCAAGCGCAATGAGTGAGCAGCCCAAGCCCAAAAATGAGCTCTGTTCAAACCAACTGCGAGAAGATCCTGGATAACCATGGAACTGTAAAACAAGCGGAGTTTGTACGCCTGAGGCAGTCTGTGGTCGCAGGTACTTTGCGTAGACTTCTGCCCCATCAATACCCACAAACGTCAGGTCAAAAAAATGAGTTAAAGCAGTTGACGTAACTTCTGTTGAAGGGACAATTTGCCAGCTTAGAGGAGCGTTATCTGCTTCCTCCATGCGTGCCTTCCAAAACGCCTCAAAATCCGAAGGATAGGGCGTTAAAGCATGAGCTGCCTTCAACTCTGCAAGCTCAAGCGTTTCTTGGTGCATTGATCCACCTAACAAGCTAAAAGAGCGCAGCCTAAGCTGCGCTCTGGTCAAACAAAAACGTAAGCGCTACTCACCCAGTTTAGGATGAAGCAAAGATGGCGCAGCACCCAAAAGCGTCTTAGTGTAAGGATCTGTTGGATGCTCAAAGACCTGCTTAGCAGGACCATCTTCCATGATCTGGCCGTGGTTCATAACAATGATGCGGTCAGAAACATAGCGGACAGTCTGAATATCGTGCGAAATAAAAATCATCGAGAGACCCAGCTCAGACTTAAGGTCGGTGAGCAGGTTCAAGATCTGTGCGCGAACAGAAACGTCCAGTGCGGAAGTAGGCTCGTCAGCAATAATTGCCGATGGATTCAGAGAAAGCGCACGTGCAATTGCAACACGCTGACGCTGACCACCAGAGAGCTGACCAGGAAGGGCGCGAAGTGCGGAATGTGGAAGTCCAACCAGGCTAACTAGCTCATTGATACGGGCTTCTCGCTCCTCTTCTGTTCCTACCTTATGCACGAGCAGTGGATCCATGAGCTGGTCTTTAACAATCATACGAG
>CAUUGK010000061.1:0-6048 GCA_963544765.1 uncultured Atopobiaceae bacterium | reverse complement strand
ACGATACCGTTTTGATGATTGTGGATAAGACTGAGCACGCTGCAGACGTGGTGCGCATCATTACGCAGCTTGGCAATGTAGAGAGCGTTTTATAAAACATAAAGCTTTTGGCGAGAAACCCGTCAAGGCACAAGTCTTACAAAAAAGGAGCCTGCATAGAGCAGACTCCTTTTTGCTGTAGATAAACCAGAGGTTTATGGAGTACCTGTTCCTGTTCCAGTACCTGTTCCGGTACCCGTGCCAGTGCCCGTACCGGTACCTGGTGTGGCTGGAGTAGTAGGAGTGGTAGGAGTAGTGGTGGTATCGTCCTCTTCCTCCTCCTCGGTAGTCTCCTCCTCTTCCTCTTCGTCGTCATCTTTCTCATTTTGCTTAGCATTAGCGGAGCCACCAACAAATTTCCAGTAACTATTAGGCTTGTAAGCAATAGTTTCAGTGGTCTTTGGGAACTCAGCGCGAGCAACGCCAGAGAGAGCTGCGTTCATGTAGTACGCCCATACGTACTGTGCAGTAACAAAGGTAGAGGACTCTCCGCCGCCGATAATAACAGGGTCACGACTATCTGGATATCCACACCAAGCAACTGTTGCAAGCTGTGGGGTATAGGCGCAGAACCAAAGGTCCTCGGAGTTATCGGAAGTACCCGTCTTACCTGCAACTGGTTGGTTGAAGGTCTTCAGGTTGTAGGCATAGCGACCAGTACCAGAGGTAAGAACGCCGCTCAGAACATCGGTAGCAGCTGCAGCAACAGCAGGACTAATTGCCTGAACTGGGTTGTCCTTGTGCTCGTAGATAACGTTGCCATTACGGTCTTCAATGCGCGTAATTGCAACAGCATCACGACGAACACCGCCTGCAGCAAGGGTTGCAAATGCGGTGCACTGCTCAATAGGGGTTACGCCCTGAGAACCAAGAGTGGTAGACAGGTATGGCTGTAGCTGAGTGCGAATACCCATGGCATAGCACGTCTGAAGGATCTTATCGATACCAATAGCTTCAGCAACCTGTGCGTAAACAGTGTTGGAAGAGTAAACCGTACCTTGACGCAGTGTAATTGCACCGTAGCTGTAGTTACCAGCGTTTCTGACCAACCAGGTTGGCGTAATTTGCATAGGGGAGTTGCCGTTAAGAACAATCTCTGGGTTCATACCCTCAGAAAGGGCTGCTACCAGCGTATACATCTTAAAACTGGAGCCCATCTGACGGTTACTACTGGTTGCAATGTTGTACTGACTCTTTGAGTAGTCCTGTCCACCAACCATTGCTTTAATGTAGCCAGTTTGAGGATCAATAGAAACCAAAGCAGCGCCCAGGCGAGGGTTGCCAAGCTCAGCAATACGCCTTGTAGCAGCCTCATCAGCATCTTTCTGAAGGTCAGGATCAAGCGTAGTGTAAACGCGCAATCCACCCTGAAGAATGGTATCGCTATCAAAGTCTTCCTGAAGCAGGCTACGAATGTAGTCAGTCCAGTAGGGGAACTGGCCAATGTTGTCGGTCAAAGTACCAGGGTTAAGTACTAAGTCCTCTGCAACAGCTTCATCGTACTGCTCCTGTGTAATATCTCCCGCGCGAAGCATGCGCTCAAGAACGGTATTACGCCTTTCTCTTGCTGCCTCTGGATTAACAGTTGGGTCATAGGCAGAAGGTGCGTTTGGAAGGCCAGCAAGCGTTGCAGCCTCAGCAAGAGTCAAATCACTTGCATGCTTGTTAAAGTAGATAATACTTGCAGCTTCAATACCGTAAGCACCATTACCGTAGTAAATGGTGTTGAGGTACATATTAAGAATCTGGTCCTTAGTAAACTTTTTCTCCATCTGAATAGAGATGTAAGCCTCGCGGACCTTACGCTTCAAAGAGCGCTCAAACTGCTCGTTAGAAAGAACAGTGTTACGAACAAGCTGCTGCGTAATAGTGGAAGCACCTTCGCCGCCACCAAACAGCGAGCCAACAGATGCGCGGACAATACCCCAGGGGTCAATACCGCTGTGGGAATAGAAGCGCTTATCCTCAGTATCAATGGTGCCCTGAATAACATAAGGAGAAATCTGATCCAAGGTAACTGAGCGGCGCTGCTGCAGATAGAAGTCTGCAATGTCGTTGCCCTTAGAGTCATAAACGCGGGTAGGCTCTGCTACCAGGTAGGCATCAGCAGAGTTGTAATCTGGCAGGTCCTCGAGCCATGAAGAAACAGCTGCACCCAAAGAAAGAGCAAGTGCAAGCGCGAGAAGAGCCATAAAGCCAAAGAATCCGGCAATGCCAAAACCTACGGCATGTGTATTTGCGTGTTTACGTGCACGACGGGTTCTAATACCCATTGAGCCTCCTTGTCATAGCTCTCACTATTATAGTCTGATATTTATGTTTCAGTGAATAAAGAGTTACAACTCTGTTGTATTCTGATAGATAACATTTTGAATTGATACTATTTGAAGCAGTAACTATATGGTTTAACAGGCTTGCGTTGAGAGGATACAGAGTGCTTTCAGTAGAAGAACAGCTCCGTGTTATTACTTCAGGAACTATGCAGATTGTTCCTTTGGACGGTCTAAAAGAGAAACTCAAGAAGGGCACTCCTCTTAACATCAAGCTTGGCGTAGATCCAACAAGTCCTGATTTGCATCTGGGACACGCAGTTCCTTTGCGCAAGATGCGTCAGTTCCAAGACCTTGGCCATAATGTCACCTTGATTATTGGTAGCGGCACCGCGCTGATCGGAGACCCTTCCGGACGCGATTCTACCCGTCCTCCTCTCACTGCAGAGCAGGTGGATGCAAACGCAGAGACCTATGTTAACCAGGCTATGAAGATTCTTGATTCAGAAAGAACCACTGTTGTTCATAACGGTGACTGGATTAAGCCTATGAATCTTGAGACCATGCTTGGCCTTATGAGCAAGTTCACCATTGCTCGTATTCTTGAGCGAGAAGACTTCTCTAATCGCTATCATAATCAGCAGCCAATTGCGCTTCACGAGTTCATTTATCCAGTTCTTCAGGCATACGATTCTGTTGTTATCAAGGCAGATGTAGAGATGGGCGGAAACGACCAGATTTTCAACCTGCTTGCTGGTCGCGATCTTATGCGTGATATGGACATGGAGCCTCAGATTGCGCTTACTATGCCTTTGCTTGTAGGTACTGACGGCACTAAGAAGATGAGTAAGTCTTACGGCAACTACATTGGACTGACTGACGAGCCAAACGATATGTTTGGTAAGGTCATGTCTATTACTGACGAGATTATTCCAATGTACTATCGTCTCTGCTCTACGCTCTCTATTGATGAGCTTGATGCAATCGATAAGAGCTTTGAGGATGGTACTGCTGATCCTTACCAGCTCAAACGTGCTCTTGGTAGAAATATCGTTGACCTTTATCACGGTGAGGGAGAAGGCCTTAAGGCTCAGGCTGCTTTTGATGCTCAGTTCAAGAACAATGAGGTTCCTGACGACGTCAAAGAGTTTGCCATCTCTCTTGAGGCTGATGAGGATGGCCTTATCTATCTGCCAAAGATTTTGGTGGAGGTAGAAATTGCTTCAAGTAATGGTGAGGCTCGCCGTCTTATTGACGGCGGCGGTATTAAGATTAACCAGCAGCCTCTTCCCGCAAAGACCTATAAGGTTGAGCCATCGGTTCTTGAGAAAGCTCTTCTCCAGGCAGGTAAAAAGCGCTGGGCTCAGCTCATCTAGTCGACAATGGCAACCAAATAAGGAAGCTTACACATGTGGAGACAGTTTGCTCTAGCAGTAGCAGTTGTACTGGTTCTTTGTTATGTACCGGGATATCTTTTTTCTCGCGCTATTGGCACTAAACGAATGACATCCCTTGTGGTAGCTCCGCTTATCTCGGTCTGCCTCATTGGTTTTTCTGGAATTGCAATATATCCTTTGGGTCTAAGAGGTGTAACGCCGCTTTTGGGAGGCGTTGGTCTTTTTATCTTGATTGCTGCTGGGCTTTCGTATCTTATTCAGAAAATCAGACCCATCCAGGAAAATCAATCTCATGTAAACCTTGGCGAGAAGGACTCTCTAAACGGAGTCTTTCTCTTAGTGACTGCTGCTATCTCTACTGCAATATTCTTTGTTATTTTCCACAAAGCAATTAGAAACCCCTCTTGGTTCTTGCAGTCCGCTGATAACTACGCGCACCTGGCGTACATTACAAGAAGTGTTCAGTCGGGCATTTATTCTATGCTGCATGCTGCCTTTTATACAGGAGCAAGACCAGAGCTTCAGACCCCCTTCTTTGACGAGGGCTTTTATCCAACTTTATTTCATTCTTTAGCTGCTATTACTACGGTCATAACAGGTCTTAATGAAGTACTTACAGAAAATGCTGTTTGGTTTGTTTTTGTCGCAGTTATATATCCAGTGGGCGTCTGTGCTTTGCTTCAAGTGATAGGAAAGAAAAATGTAACTTCCAGTTTACTGACTTCATTTGTGGTATTTGCACAATTGGCATTTCCTATTCGAATGGTTACGGTTCACGCTGTCTTTCCTAATGTAGCTGGCTTTTGTCTGGTTCCCACTGTTGTTGCAGTTTTTATATTATCTTTTAACGAGGGAATATCCTGCGAAAAGGCATTCATATCAACTCATAGCGTTCAAAAATTTTCTGTAAATATTCATACACTTTGTTTTTGTTTTATGGGGATTATTGCGCTTGCGTTGGTTCACCCTAGTGCAGATTTTTTGTGGGCTATTTTTGTTTTACCATTTGTTCTTTGCAACTTGCTTCCAAGTTTTGTGAAGTACTTGAGTAAGAAATTTGATTTAACAAAACCGAAGAAACTCATTCTATTGATTTGTTTAGAGTGCGTAATTCTTGGCTCTGCTATTGGCATGTGGAGTATTGTACTTAATTCAAGTTTTATGGCACCGACGGTCAATTTCCTCTGGGAAATTTATATTGATCCAATTAAGTCAGTTCTTTCCGTATTGAATTTTAGCTTGCTCATAAACATGCGCCAAGTTCTCTTTGCCGTTGCGTTCTGGCTTGGATTTGTGAGCTGTTTATTGAACAAAAATTATCGCTGGCTCACTTTGGTATTTTTTATGACTGCCATCATTTATGTGGCAAGTCTTTCCGATGTGCTTCCTATTAAAAGGTTTTTCTCGGGATTTTGGTATACCGATCCAGAAAGAACCGCCGCAATGGTAACTATTTCTGCGGTTCCAATTGCGATTATTGGCATGGAAACAGCCATTACACTTGTATTTGACCTGATTAAACATGTAATTGAAACGGTTAAAGAAAAGGGCAACAAAGGCGAGAAAACAAGCTCAGAAAATAGCGTTTGTAGCATTTCTGCAAGCAAAGATCAGACAGCTTGCAAACCTTGCATGTTTATTAAGAACTCTGGCGTTCTCATGTGTATAGTTGCTGTGTTATGGGGCTGTGCTCTTTTGAGTCCGTGGAACTTGGCAAGGTTGCCTAGACGAGAGCCCAGTGGACTTCGCTGGGGTATTATTTGGCTTAATGAAGTTTTTGAGCCTCGTGAGCAGACAACTTATAAGGCAAGTGAGGATGAGTTTGTAAAAAAAGCCCTTCAGATTGTTGGCAATGACCTGGTAGTTAATAATCCTTACGATGGCTCTCTTGTTCTAAACTCGCTTTATGGCATGAACATTTTCTACCGTGCGAAGGTAGAAACAGAAGAGCTGCCACAAAGCGTAATTATTCGTACAAGGCTTAATGAGGTAGCTAGTAATCCAGAGGTTCAGCAGGCAGTGCGAGAAACTGGTGCAAGATATGTCCTGTTGTTAGATTTAGAAAATCCAGCTTTATTAGGAGACCAAAGCTATTATTTCTCAGGTTTACAGATTACTGATGAAATTCCTGGATTTGAGATTGTTCTTCAAGAAGGACCTTATAGACTGTATAGAATCACCGCTGTTGAGTAAGACTTTGGTAAGATTACATATCAATATCGTCCTAAACGGTGTTTAGCGGGAAGCCCGATTGATGGGGAGTAATTTTGAAAGGCATTATTCTTGCAGGAGGTAGCGGTACCAGGCTTTATCCGCTGACAACCGTTACATCTAAACAGCTT
>CAUUGK010000060.1:0-6176 GCA_963544765.1 uncultured Atopobiaceae bacterium | reverse complement strand
CCAGGGTTGGAGTCTCCTGCTACAAGGGAAGAGTCTGGGCGACCAGCAATGTCCATGTTAGCAGCGCCAATAACAATGACGTAGGGACGCTCGCTCAAAATATAGCGACGGCCAAGAATTGCGCCCTTTGCGGTAAGATTGGAGATGTGAACCGAAACAGAAGAACGTGAGATACCTGCACGCTCTGCAATTTCCTTCTGAGTAATGGAAGGCTGCTCTTTAATCCAGTTGAAAATCATCTGTTCTCTATTGGTGAGCATCAGGCCTCCTAGCAGCAAAAATAGAATCCGACTAAACAGGTGCTTATATAAAACTTCTAAACAGGTGCTTATCTTATTTAAGCTAGTGCTTAAATCTTGCTTTGGACAACGATAAGACAGCAGCTAGAGTCTGTAAAGAATGAATTCATTAAATTTTTCCCTGGTGAGCTCAAAGATTTTCTCGTCATATTGGTTTTACCTGCTTGATTTTTCTAAGCATTTGCTGCGTACCGTTTACAGAATTTTAGTATCTGCAAACGGTTGTATCGTGAAAATCTCTCTAAATTGGGCGTCGGCGTTATGCAACTGTAATAATATATTTAATGAATAGTAATGACTCGTCCACATAAGTTAGCTTGCGCATGTATCGTGCGTAAATGCTTATTTCGGGCGTTTTAGGAGGTAGCATGCCTAAACGTGTTTTTGTAGTTGTTCTTGATAGTTTTGGCATCGGCGAAGAGCCTGATGCAGCGGCATACGGAGACGAGGGTAGTAATACCCTTTGTGCATGCGCAACAAGTGGCGTTCTTACTATCCCAAATATGACAAAGTTGGGCCTTCTTAATATTGATGGCGCACTTGATACCGTTTATGACGTTGATCTGAAGCCAATTGAGTCTCCTGAGGGCGCATATGCTCGCATGCAGGAAAAATCCGCTGGTAAAGACACTACGGTTGGTCACTGGGAGATGGCAGGCGTCATTTCTCCAAAGAAGTTCCCAACCTATCCTGATGGTTTTCCACAGGAGGTCATTGAGGAGTTTGAGCAGAAGACGGGCCGCAAGGTTCTCTGCAATAAGCCTTACTCCGGAACCGATGTTATTAGAGACTTTGGTAAAGAGCACGTAGAAACTGGTGCTCTGATTGTCTATACCTCAGCGGATTCTGTTTTCCAGATTGCTGCTCATGAGGACGTGGTAAGTCCCGAGAAACTCTATGAGTATTGCCGCATTGCGCGCGAGATTCTGCAGGGTGAGCACGGTGTTGCTCGTGTTATTGCTCGTCCTTTTGAGGGAGAGTGGCCATACCAGCGCACTTCTCGCCGTCATGACTTCTCGCTTGAGCCAACAGGTCCAACTATGCTTGATCGCCTTAAAGAGAACGGCTTTGACGTTCTTTCTATTGGCAAGATTTATGACATCTTTGCTCACCGTGGCATGACTGAGTTTGAGTTCACCACTTGCAACGCAGACGGAATTCAGAAAACTATTGAGGCTACCAGCAAAGATTTTAACGGTCTGTGCTTCACTAACCTTGTTGATACCGACATGATTTACGGTCACCGCAACGATCCTGTGGGATATTCCAACGCTCTTTCTTACTTTGACGAGCGCATTCCTCAGATTATTGAGGGCCTTCGTGAGGATGACCTGTTCATTATCACCGCAGATCATGGTTGCGACCCTGTAACACCATCTACTGATCACTCTCGTGAGTACGTGCCACTGCTTATCACGGGTCCAAAGGTCAAGCCAAACACCAACCTTGGTACAACCGCCACATTTGCCGATATGGCCGAGACAATCCTTGATTATTTTGGCGTTGAGCAACTTGGTGTTGGAACTTCTCACCTGTCAGAGATTCTTAAGGAGAACTAATGGCTACTACCCCAACTCCCCATAACGCTGCTGTTGAGGGCCAGATTGCTAAGACTGTCCTCATGCCAGGCGATCCTCTGCGCGCTAAGCTTCTTGCAGACACGTATCTGGAGAACGTTGAGCAGTTCAACACCGTTCGCAACATGTTTGGCTACACCGGCACCTACAAGGGACAGCCAGTCTCCGTTATGGGTTCTGGTATGGGTATGCCTTCCATTGGTATTTATTCTTACGAGCTCTTTAATTTCTATGGAGTCGAGAATATCTTGCGTATTGGTAGCGCAGGTGGTCTTGCTCCTGACGTAAAGCTCAGAGACATTGTTATTGGTATGTCTTCCAGCACTGATTCTAATTATCCATCACAGTACGGAATGCCTGGAACTATTGCACCTACCGCAGACTTTGGCCTGCTAAGCAAGGCTGTTGCTGGTGCAGAAAAGCTGGGTTATCCCGTTCGCGTTGGTAATATTCTGGCAAGCGACGTGTTCTATACCGTAGACAACTCGCTTACAAAATGGGCAAGTATGGATGTTCTTGCCGTTGAGATGGAGTCGGCAGCCCTGTATCTCAACGCCATGCACGCTCATAAGCATGCGCTTACGCTGCTAACTATTTCTGACCTTCCACTTACCGGAGAAGCCCTTTCTGCTGAGGAACGTCAGACTAGTTTCACGCAGATGATGGAGGTTGCTCTTTCTGTTGTTGCTTAAAGCGCTTGTTGCGTAAAGCATCGCAGATAGGCAGTTTGCCATTGCTGTTTGTTTTGGAACCATGCGGATTTTCCGCTTAAGTTAGGGGAGTTTGGTCAACTTCTCATAAAGATCCAGCACTAAAGCTGGACGTTCCCGCCACATGAGGTAAGGAGAGCACGGAATGAACAAGAACGTTTCTCGTCGTAGTTTTGTGACTGGCGCAACCGGCGCTGGCGCATTTGCAGCACTCGCAGGTCTTGCAGGCTGCAACCAGAAGAAGGACGACGGCGGCCAGAAGGCATCAGGTGAGAAGAAAAAGAAGCTCACCATGGTTACCGACACTGGTGGTGTTAACGACCAGTCCTTTAACCAGTCCGCTTGGGAGGGCATGACCGAGCTTAAGGACAAGAACGGCTGGGATGTCAGCTACCTTGAGTCCAAGCAGGATTCCGATTACGCAACCAACCTTGATAAGGCTGTTGACGCAGAGTCCGACCTTGTTTGGGGCGTTGGCTTTGCTATGGCAGACGCAACCCTTAAGGCTGCTAAGGACAATCCAAACACCCAGTTTGCCATCATTGACAACGGCAACGAGTCTGAGGTTTCCAACTTCACCGGCGTAATGTTCCGTGCTCAGGAGCCTTCCTTTGTTGTTGGCTACATTGCTGCTCGCACTACAAAGACTGGCAAGGTTGGCTTTGTTGGCGGTATTTCTTCCGCACTTATCGACCAGTTTGAGTATGGTTACCGCGGTGGCGTTGCTTATGCAAACAAGGAAAAGGGCACCAACGTTGAGGTTTCTGCACAGTACGCAGAGTCCTTCTCCGATGCTGCAAAGGGTAAGGCTATTGCTAACTCCATGTACTCCGATGGTTGCGACGTTGTCTTCCACGCTGCAGGCGGCGTAGGAACCGGCGTTATTGAGGCAGCTAAGGACGCAAATAAGCTTGCTATCGGCGTTGACCGTGACCAGGCATATCTTGCTCCAGAGAACGTCCTGACCTCCGCTCTTAAGCGCGTTAACGTTGCTATCGTTGAGATTTCCGAGAAGATCCTGAAGGACGGCCAGAAGGGTGGCACTACTGTTTCCCTGGGCGCTTCCGAGGACGCTGTCGGAATTGCTGAGGATCACCACCTCATGGGTGAGGACACCTACAAGGCAGCTACTGACCTTCTCGACAAGATCAAGGCTGGCTCCGTTGTTCCTCCTGCAAGCAAGGACGACCTGGACAAGTTTGTTAAGTCTTTGAGCTAAGCTCTGACTTAGTTTCTAAGCCTTAGGGTTTCTCGCCAGATGGTTTTGCCGTCTGACAGGCCCAAGAGGTTGATGAGTTTGGATTTGCTGGTGAGGGGTGCTCTTTGGCACTCCTCACCTCTCGCAAGTGTGTAAAGGAGGTGGCTCGTGGAAGTCAGTTCGGATTACGCTGTTCAGATGCATGGCATTACCAAAGTTTTTGGATCGTTTAAAGCTCTTGACGCCGTAGACCTTAACGTGCGCAAGCAAACTGTCCACGCCATTTTAGGAGAGAACGGCGCAGGTAAAAGTACGCTTATGAACGTACTGTATGGCCTGTATTCTGCTGACGAGGGCGATGTTTACCTCAACGGAGAGCGTGTATCCATATCTGGCCCAACCGATGCTATCGCTCACGGTATTGGTATGGTTCACCAGCACTTTATGCTGGTCGAGAACTTTACTGTTACAGAAAATATTGTTTTGGGTAATGAGGTCACCAAAGCTGGCGGCGTTCTTGATCCAAAGCGAGCTCGCGAGAAGGTCCTGGAAATTGTTGAGGAATACGGCTTTGACGTAGACCCTGACGCCAAGATTGAAGACATTTCTGTTGGTATGCAGCAGCGTGTTGAGATCTTGAAGGCCCTGTATCGCGGTGCTGATACGCTGATTCTTGATGAGCCTACGGCAGTTCTTACACCGCAGGAGATTGAGAAGCTTATTCAGATCATGCATGACCTGGTAAGCAAAGGTAAAACTATCATTGTTATTACCCACAAGCTTAAAGAGATTATGTCTTCTGCTGACGAGTGCACCATTATTCGTCGCGGCAAGTACATGAGCACCGTTGATGTCTCCAAGACATCCGAGACCGAGCTTGCAACACTTATGGTGGGTAGAAACGTTAACCTGCATGTAGAAAAGAAGCCAGCAACTCCTGGTGAGGTTGTTCTTTCTATTAAGGACCTCCACGTCAAGGACGAGCGCGGCATTGAGCAGGTAAACGGTTTTAATTTGGATATTCGTGCCGGCGAGATTGTTGGTCTTGCAGGTATTGACGGCAACGGTCAGAAAGAACTTGCCGATGCCATAAACGCACTGGTCAAACCTGAGTCGGGCACCATTGCTGTCAAGGGTGAAGAGATTCAGGGCACAACCCCTAAAACGGTCATTGACCACGCAGTTGCCACTATTCCTTCAGACCGTCATCGTTGGGGTCTGGTTTTACCCTTTACCGTTGCCGAGAACATGGTGCTTGAGCGCCACAACGAGGAGACCTTTGGTAAGGGTATTGCACTTGACCTGGCAAAGATTAAAGAATTCTCTCAGAAGCTTATTGACGAGTTTGATATTCGTCCTGCTGAGTGCGCAGATCATCAGGCAGCGGGACTTTCCGGCGGCAATCAGCAGAAAGTTATTATTGCCCGTGAGGTTTCTTCCAACCCAGACGTCCTCATTGCCATTCAGCCAACTCGCGGTCTTGATGTTGGTGCTATTGAGTTTGTTCACAAAGCGCTTATTCGCGAGAGGGACCGTGGAGCAGCAATTTTGCTGATTTCCTTTGAGCTGGACGAGATTATGGACGTTGCCGATAAGATGGCAATTATTTACGCTGGCAAGAATGTTGGCGAGTTTGACCAAGGTACTATCACTGAAGAGCAGGCTGGCCTGCTGATGGCAGGAGGTGACGCCGAGTGAGTACGCTTACAAAGATAATGAGAAAACCAATTACGTCAGCAATTGTTGCTATTTTTGTTGGCCTGTTGGTTGCTTCTATTATTTTGGTTGTTGCAGGTTATGACCCTATCAGCTCGTTTGAGGCTCTTATTGGCGGCATGGTAGGTAAGCCAAAATACATTTCTAACGTCATTATTAAGGCAACACCTTTGCTCTTTACGGGTATTGCTGTTGCTTTTGCATTCCGCGTTGGCCTCTTTAACATTGGCGCTGAGGGTCAGTACATTGTAGGTACTATCCTCGCCGTTATTGTTGGCTACAGTCTTGATCTTCCTCCAGTGCTGCAGATTCCTGTAGTTGTTTTGGTTGGTACCGCAGGCGGCGCAGGTATTGGTGCCATTATTGGATGGCTTAAGGCTCAGTTTGGCATCAACGAGGTTATTACCAGCATTATGTTTAACTGGATCAGCCTCTATCTCTGCAACTTTGTGGTTTCTCTTCCACAGTTCCACCAGCCAAATTCAACTTCGTCGTACTCAATTAATGAGTCTGGCTACACCACACTGTTCTATGGCATGAAGAATTCCGAGGACGGTGCTGAGGCAATTCGCAATATTCCTGTTATTGGCGACGCTATTATGCGTACCGATGTAAACATTGGTATTTTTGTTGCTATTATCGCAGCTATCTTTATTGGCTGGCTGCTTATGCGCAC
>CAUUGK010000059.1:0-6248 GCA_963544765.1 uncultured Atopobiaceae bacterium | reverse complement strand
CATCAGCAGTTTTTAGATAGACAGCAAACTGCCGTTCCGGATGCTTGGCTTGCTGATGACAGGTGGCTTGAAGACGAGAAGACATCATTTACCGTGGAATTTAGAGATTTCTCGGTGACATCTGAGCTCTATTCCATTGATGTTTTGGGATATGGCCGAACAAAGAAAAACAGACTTCGTTTGTTTGACCTGCAAAGTATTGATGAATCACTAGTTTCTGATGACGCTATTGATTTTGATAAGACTGCTTTAAAAAAGAATCTAACGCTCTTTTTGTATCCCGACGATTCGGACGAAGACGGCCAGCTTCTTCGTGTGTATCAGCAATATTTTATGGTTTCAAATGCTGCACAGCTGATTGTTAAAGAGGCGATTGAGCGCGGCAGTAATGTTCATGACCTCGCTGACTATGTTGTGATTCAGATTAACGATACGCACCCCACAATGGTAATTCCAGAGCTTATTCGTATCTTGACCGAGCAATATAAAATCTCGTTCGAAGAGTCTGTAACCATTGTTTCTTCACTAGTTGCATACACAAATCATACGATTTTGGCAGAAGCTCTTGAGAAATGGCCTCTTAAATTTATCGAGGAAGTTTCTCCAAAGATTGCTTCGATTATCAAAAAGCTTGACGAACACATCCGTAGTACCATTGCGGATCCAAGTGTACAAGTCATCATTGATAAGAAAGTTCACATGGCTAACCTTGCCATTCATTACGGCTTTAGTATCAATGGCGTTGCAGCGCTTCATACTAAGATTTTGGAAGAGACAGAGCTCAAGTCATTCTTTGATTTGTACCCAGAGAAATTTTCTAACAAAACTAATGGAATCACTTTCCGTCGCTGGCTAATGGGTTGTAATCCCGAGCTTGCCGAGTATCTTGATGCGTTATTAGGAGATGATTGGAGAACAACCGCTCATCTCGAGGGGCTTTTAGAGTATCGGGATAACGAAGAAGTCCTCAATCAACTGCAGCAAATAAAGCACGCAGCAAAAGATCGAATGGTCAAATTTTTGCTGGACAATCAAGATGCAAAAGTTAATGCCGACTCCATTATTGATGTCCAGGTGAAGCGTTTCCACGAATATAAGCGTCAGCAAATGCTATTGCTTTATTTGATTTGGAAATATTTTGATATTAAGTCCGGACACCTTCCAAAGCATCCTATTACTGTCATTTTTGGTGGTAAGGCTGCACCAGCATACGTGGCTGCTCAAGATATCATTCATGCAATTCTTGTTCTCTCGTCTTTGATTGCAAACGATGCAGATGTTTCACCATATCTTCAGGTGATAATGATCGAGAATTACAACGTTACTGCCGCTGAGCACGTTATTCCAGCAGCAGATATCTCTGAACAGATTTCACTGGCTTCCAAGGAGGCTTCTGGAACTTCCAACATGAAGTTCATGCTTAACGGCGCTGTTACCGTTTGCACAGTTGATGGTGCAAATGTAGAAATTGCCGACTTGGTAGGCAAGGAGAATATCTACACGTTTGGTGCTTCAAGTGATGAGGTTGTAAGCCTTTATGAGCACAAAGGTTACAAAGTAAAAGAGTTTTATAAGAAGCCCCAGATTAAACCACTCGTTGATTTCTTAATTAGCCCAGAGTTTATTTCTCTTGGTAATGAGGAACGCCTGGAACGTCTTCACAAAAACTTGTGCTCAAAAGACTGGTTTATGACGCTACTTGATTTGGAAGCATACATTTCAACAAAAGAGCACGTGTTCGATGATTATGAGGATAGGAGAGCGTGGCTCCAGAAGTCTCTTGTGAATATTGCTATGGCAGGAACGTTCTCATCTGATAGAACTATTGCCGAATATAACAATGAGATTTGGCACCTTACTCCTGATAAGTAGATGTAAGTAATACGGACCAGCAAACCACCACTTAAGCCAGCGGTCTAATGCAGTCTTAACAAGCGAGCTTAATAAGTGGCCTTAACAAGCGGCCTTAACAAGCGGCCTTAACAAGCGGCCTAGACCAGTACTCTAGGCCGCTTGGATATGTTTCTTTAGCGATTTAATGAACAAAAATATCATCTGTTTTGGTCTCATCTGCATAAATGGCAAGAAATGAGCTATGGTATATACATAAATATTCACCCTTCACGCTGAAAGAAGGATGTATGAACGGCACTTCTGTTAGAAGCGTTAGAAGCACTCGATTTTCTCGCTTTACGGTTTTAGCAATTCTTATGCTATTTATGGGTGCAATTTTGGCGTTTGCTCTGCCACACACAGCATTTGCTGCCGATCCAACAGTTTATTCCGAAGATGTGGACGGCGCTCCGCTTGACGGTACGCAGACCGTGGCAAATCCATTCCCTGACTTTATTTCTGATGCTGAAATTCAGGCAGAGATTACTGCTCAGGCCGCTAAACCGCGAGAGGACCGTACAGGTGTCATCGCGCGTTATTACTGGGTAAAGCCTGATGGAACTGCGCTCAAGTTGGACATGGATCCAACTAAATATTCTGTTGCGCAGATGATTGCCGAAGGCGGAGAAATTCGTGCTTACTACGTCCTTCTCGGCGATGCAGAGAATCTGATCAACTTCCCACACAATGATCCAAACGGCTATGGTCTACGTAAGGTGGCTGTTTCGGCGCATGCTGCTGTTGATACGTACAAGCCAATGGATGCAACAGGTGCTCTTTCGGGTGGTGGTCCAAAGACTAATTTGATGTTTACCGTCAAGGTCAATGGTCAGTCTATTATGGGTGGCACTTCTTATGAAGAACCTGCAGCTGTATTTACTGCACCAGTCACAGCTCGTCAGTACATTGAGTTCTCCGCACCACTGAACATTTCTGATAGGTCTTATCAACTGGGAATTCAGGGTGGCATTAAGAAATCTTGGGGAGGCACTCACGCATACACCAAACGTTATCCTGCGCGAGTTATTGATACCGCAACGGCTGTGTATCACTATGTCGACGATCTTGCATACAGGCAGCTTAATGGCCTTGGTCTAAGTGATCCTATTGCGCAAAGAAATGCTGGCCTTCCTATTTATGGTAACGGTGCAGTGAGCGTTCTTGGTCTTGATGATCTTGCTGCTACATATACAACTTCTGCAGCATTTGAGGATCGTCAGGTGTCTGCGCGTTACAACACAAAGGGCCATGTTGTGTACATGCCTGAGTATGCTGGCGTTACTGCAGATGACTCTGTTGCTGGCGGTAATAAGTTTGAGACCGATCCATCAACCAACCTGTTGCTGACCACTGTTCGTAAGTCGGTTGACGAGATTAAGTCTGCAGGACCTGGTGATTCTTACGTCTACATTGCAAACGATATCGATGTCCCAGAGGGAACATCTCTTGCGATTGGCACGTATAACTCTGGCCCTCGCGATAATTCGGTTTTGGCCCCTGGCTTCAACGCAGACGGTTCTGTAAACCGTACCAGGCAGTATTACCTCACGTATCGTGCAGTTCCTTCTCCTTTGAAGCTTGTGAAGACTGACTCTGATGATGCCTCCAAGCCTGTTGCTGGTGCAACCTATAGCCTATACAAGGCTGATGGCACACTGGTTAAAGAGGGGCTTACTACTGGTGCAGACGGTACCTTTACATCCGGAGATGTTCTTACAAAAACTGAGCTGACTACGCTGGTTCAGAACACTGCGGCAACTGCAGATTTGCTGACTAAGGGTATCTATCAGGACGGAGATAAGTTCTATCTGACGCCAGGCAATTATTACCTGGTTGAGACTACATCTCCAGAGGGATATGAACTCAATGCAAATCAGATTCCATTTACGGTAGCTCCTGCAGCATTCAATGCTGCAGATCAGACCATTGTTCCTGCGGAAGTTGCTACAGCTGATAAGCCAATAACTCCTACACCAACCCCAACGCCTGATCCTAATCCAGAGCCAAAGCCCAAGACTCCTAAGAAGAAGAGGTCTAACCTGCCTGATACTGGCGAAGCAATGTCCATTGCAAGCGCACTTGCTGCTGCAGGTATTATTGCTTCCGGTCTTGCGTACTCTGTAAAGGCTCGCCGTTAGTTTTGGCGTATAGTTCACAAGTGCAAAGAAGGCTGTGCTTCACACAGCCTTCTTTTTTGCTGGTAAAGCAGAGCAGGGTAGACGCTTAGTTGGGCGTTGGTCTGCGCAGTCTGTGCAATCAACACTGTTTGAGGCAAAACATATCCTCAAGTGGTAAAAAATGCGTTTAGTTGGAAATTTCATTTTTCTGCATACAACGTTTGCCCAGATAAAAGTTTTTGAGGCGGTAAAAAATCGTCTTAGTTGGAGATAAATCAACCAAATTTCAATTTTCATTTCCAACTAAACGGGTTTTTTACCTTTTTCAGCGCATAATTTTGAGCCTGAAAATTACGTATGCATGGAAATGAATTTAATTACATGAATATTCAAGGAAATAAATCAAAAGTTGATCATGACAAGTAAAGAAGAAAATTGCTAATAAGATGTCTGTGAAAACAGAGATAACTGTAGAAAAAATCGCTAACACGTCTAAAAAACCACCAGCACCTATGAAGAAACAAGAGGTGGGATAAATATTCAGAATAATACCTAGAACAGGGGGGATTTAAAATAGGAAATTTTATGGAGCGGCGGACGGGACTCGAACCCGCAACAGTCAGCTTGGAAGGCTGATGCTCTACCAATTGAACTACCGCCGCAAGGGTAAAGCAAAAAGAAAAATGGTCGGGGTGACTGGATTCGAACCAGCGACCCACTGCTCCCAAAGCAGTTGCGCTACCAAGCTGCGCTACACCCCGAGCCGAGAGAAAAGTATAGGTGACAAATCGCCCAAGAGCAAGGAGAAATTGTAATCTTTTTGAACTAATTTTTTGTCTCTCAGATTTTTCTATTTTGTTATGTAATCGAAACATTGGATGACTATGCTATTCGTAACCACTTCGAAAGGGGTTTCATGAGCTATTCATCTAAGGTAATCGCACAGCTTGAAGAGCGTTACGCAGATCAGCCTGAGTTTATCCAGGCAGCAAAAGAAGTTCTTACCACTATCCAACCTGCACTTGATGCTCATCCAGAGTTCGAGAAAGCCGCATTGCTAGAGCGTCTTGTTGAGCCAGAGCGTACTGTTATGTTCCGTGTCCCCTGGATTGACGACGCTGGCAACGTTCAGGTTAATCGCGGATACCGCATCGAGTTTAACTCCGCAATTGGACCCTACAAGGGCGGCCTCCGTCTCCATCCAACAGTTAACCTGTCTATCTTGAAGTTCCTCGGCTTTGAGCAAATCTTCAAGAACTCCCTGACCACGCTTCCAATGGGCGGTGGCAAGGGCGGCTCCGACTTCGATCCAAAGGGCAAGTCTGACCGCGAGATTATGGCGTTCTGCCAGTCCTTTATGACTGAACTTGCTCGCCACATTGGTCCAAACACTGACGTTCCAGCTGGTGACATTGGCACTGGAGCGCGCGAGATTGGCTACATGTTTGGCCAGTACAAGCGCCTTCGCAATGAGTGGACCGGCGTCCTGACCGGCAAAGGCCTCTCCTTCGGCGGCTCCCTCGCTCGCACCGAGGCAACCGGCTACGGCGCGGTTTACTTCCTCACCCACATGCTTGCCGAGAAGAACGATTCGCTCGCGGGCAAAACGGTCTGCATCTCCGGCTCCGGAAACGTCGCTACCTACGCTGACCAGAAGGCACAGCAGCTGGGAGCAACCGTTGTGACCGTATCTGACTCCTCAGGTTATGTCTATGACCCTGAGGGTATTGACGTTGAGCTGCTGAAAGACGTCAAGGAGGTTCGTCGCGCACGCATCAAGGAGTACGCCGACGCACGTCCTTCCGCTACTTTCTTCCCAGGCGAGCGTCCTTGGAGCCAGAAGTGTGACATCGCCATGCCATGCGCAACTCAGAACGAGCTCGAGCTTGCTGACGTGCAGAAACTTGTTGCTAACGGCACCAAGTACGTCGTTGAGGGTGCTAACATGCCAACCACCCTCGAGGCAACCAATTACCTCATCGAAAACGGCGTCTTTTTCGCACCTGGAAAGGCTGCAAACGCAGGTGGCGTAGCTGTTTCCGGTCTTGAGATGTCCCAGAACGCCGAGCACCTTTCCTGGACGTTTGAGGAGGTAGACTCCAAGTTGCAGGGAATCATGGAGAGCATCTACACCGCTGCTTCAGAGGCCGCAGCAACGTATGGCCACCCCGGCAACCTGGTCTTTGGCGCAAACATCGCCGGTTTCCTCAAGGTTGCAAATGCAATGATGGCGCAGGG
>CAUUGK010000058.1:0-6286 GCA_963544765.1 uncultured Atopobiaceae bacterium | reverse complement strand
CAGCCCCAAAAGTGAAGACCGCTCCCAGCCCCAAAAGTGAAGAAAACTGTGGAATTAATTTGATTATTTATTCATAGGGATGTCTGTTTATTGTTGATATGTACTCATTCCAGTATCATTTTTTTAGAGAGTACTGACCGATGATTGATTCTTGGCTGACGCGTATACGCCAGCCAATTTTTTTGAAGGAGTATGAAGGAAATGGAAAACAAGATGGTGTGGTGCACACGTTTTTTCGCTAGCAGAAATGAAGTTAAATCTACGCACTTTATAGCATTAATTGTGCACAATTCACTTGTTCAAGTACGCCTTTGTCCAAGGATGTAATAAAAAACTTTATTTGAACACAATATTTCTTTAAATATTTTGTCAAAAACCATTAGTATGTTTAGTGGAGCTTTATATATCTCCAGGGGTACGTTCGATAGGAAAGATGGGGTTGATATGAGCAACTTTAAGAAGTCGTTTGCAACTATGTTTGCAGCAATAATGATGCTCACCGGTATCATTATTTTGGGTACAAGCACTGTTGCAAAGGCAGTGACATATCCGTTAACACAAAACATTGATTTTGGCGCTGATGGAGAGCTTACTGTTAACCTTAAACCCACTTCACCCACAACCGTTAAGGGCAATGCAAACATCTCCACAGGTATCGAGATTGACGCAACTGGCCTTCATAAGCCAATCGACGGTCTTTACCTGGAGATTGAGGTAAACACCAAGCAGTCCGCTACGGACATTAACAACACCAATAACATTACTCCTAACACTTATCTTGATAACTTTGCTACTCCAGCAGCAGCTACTCAGCCTATTATCAAGCGCGAGGAGACCATCGTTACCCCTGATGGCAGGACCATTAAGCGCCTGTACCTCAACACTATCGATACCACCGTTAAGCTGGAGCTCCCTTACGTTATGAGCTTCAGAGACATGGTTACCCCAGCAGATTTCCAGCTCAAGCCAGTTGTTCGTGTGTACAATGCAGACGGCACCGAGCTTGCTAACATGCCTGATCAGACATACTCCATTACCTACGACAAGCCTTGGCTTATGAAGCAGGTTGCAGGTGAAGAGACCAACGACCAGCTCCTGTACGGTGGCATTAACGCCCCAGGTGATTCGTCCGCTCTTTCTAACGATAAAGCGGCTGATGTTATCTTCAACTTTAGGCTTTACCAGTACTATCGCGCTTATCGCTCCATCATCATCACCGATACCCTTCCTACATACGTAAATGCAGCAGGTCAAACCGTTACCGCTCACTTTGACCCAGCTAAGAACCCTAACTGGACACTCGGCCCAGATGGACGTACCGTAACCCTCAAGTTTGATATTCCTGCAGGAACCACCATTCTTAACGACTACATCAGAGATAATCTTCCTGCGTATTCCCAGCTCAAGCTTTCCTTCCCAGGAGCTCGTTACCTCAATGGAACTAACCGTGTAATCTTTAACAATACAGCTACTCTTCAGGGCATTCCTTATAATCCAAGTGCCGCAGAAGAGACAGTTGGCCAAGTCCCAGGCAACGAGCACAACTTTGACGACGATACCAAGCAGTTCCGCCTTGCTGGTAATGATTTCAGCGGCAACGGCATGCTCAGCAAGCGCGGTCCCGTTACCATCCAGTACGACAAGAATGGTCTTGCGGTTAGGAAGCTTGACTACACTATCAAGCTGGTTAACAAGCTGGACACCCCACTCACCGACATCGAGTTTGTTGAGGATGTTGCTAACACTGACAATCGCCTCTTTATGACTGCGCTGACTGGCAACCTTGTTGCAGTTGGACAGCGTGTTGGACTTAACATAGACCAGATTGAGGTTCGTGGTTATAAAGCCGACGGCAGCTACGACATTATTCCTACTAGAAATAATGGAGCAAACTGGCTATATCGTGCTGATATGAACTCGGCTAGCCAGCAACAGCTGCAGTCTTATCTAGACCAGATTAACCAGGGCACGCTTGACCCGTCCAATGCTTCTGCGGTTTCTCCTCAGTACAGGAAGATTGGTATTTACTTCAAGAATGTAACCCTGCAGCCTACTAGCAACATTGATTTCAACATCCAGATGATGTTCATGAATCCATTTGGCGAGGTTTACAGTGATAGACCTATCACTAACGTAATCAAGGTCAACGCCAACAAAGTTAATACCGATGGTACCAAGACTCCAATGAACTTCTCCGCAAATTGGGATACTCGCTTTACTCCATTTAGCGAGAAGGTCTGGCTGTCCAAATCCTCTTGGTACCAGCGCGTTGGTATGCCTAACGAGCGCTTCAGTGCTCGCGTGGGCTTTGCACTGACAGAGCTTTCACCTGCTCGTTACTTGAAGAATCCAACCTTTGTTGATCTTCTCCCTGCGGGCGTTTCTTATGACGAGAACACCACGGTTTCCCCAATTGCTGACTCGCTGCAGCCTGAGAACGTTGAGTTCATTAGGAACTATAACGAGAGCGGTCGCAATGCAATCAAGATTACCCTTCCATCTGGATACGTGTATCAGTATGGAAGCATGGGTTATGAGATTAGGAACCTGGTAATCAACGACGACATCATTCCTTCTAAGGCCGAGAATGACGTTCTGAACAACAACAATGACGTCTACTTCTATGCAACAAACTGGACTCACGGAACACCAGATGATTTCTCTGGTATGTACAACGCGAGCAACTTTGTAAAAGACGATTTAGACATCAACATGAATGGTGTCACTGACGAGACTATTCTGAAGGCAACTGCAAAGGTTCTTGGTAACAACGTTGAGAGTATCCAGTCCGACAAGCACATCCGTAGCCTTGAGCCAAACATTGCTGGCGGCGGTGCATTCTACGGTAGGGCATTTACCTCGGCTACTATCATGACTGACTTTGGCGGCGTCACTGATACCAGCGGATTGTTCCAGTATCGTCTGAGCATTCGTAACTACTACAACACGCCAATGAATAAGATTCTTATGTACGACGTGTTGCCATATGTGGGCGACGGCAGAAACTCTGCTTTCAGCAATACCCTTCAGGGTCCTATTGATCTGAAGATTGGATCAACTGACGTCAGCTCCCAGTACGATATTTACTATCGTACCGATGAGCACCCAGCTCAGAACGATATCAACGAGATTAACAGTCCAGAATGGACTAAGACTCCAGCTGACTACACCAAGGTAACGGCAATCAAGATTGTTGGTAAGGATGGCACTATTCTGCCTCCATACACCGTTCTATCTGCGGTCCTAACCATGAAGGCACCGCTGTATGATCCAAACCTCTCCGAGGCTCTTGCATACAACGACATGAGCGTTATCTACAACAACGAAGCTGCTATGCGCCGCACCGAGAAGGTCGCAAACCAGCTTGTTGACATCATGGATGTCAAGGTAGAGAAGAAGTGGCTTGACGCTGACGGCAACGCAATTGCTCAGCCAGATGCTACCTCCATTACCGTAAAGCTTCTTGCAAACGGTGTTGATACTGGTAAGACGCTTGACCTTACCGCAGCCAACAACTGGACTGCTTCGTTCACACATCTTCGTAAGTATACTGTTGAGACTCACAACGACGGTACCAGCACAAAGACTCCTATCGTCTACACTCTTGAAGAGGTAGGCACAGACGCTAATGGCATGGTTACTTACAATGGCAAGAAGTACAAGGTTACTGCTACTTCTGGTCAGGCAGATGAGAATTCACCAAACGATTCCGTTGCGCTGAGTGTTACTAACCAGCTGCAGCAGGAGAAGGTCTCCGTCTCTGGCAAGAAGCTTTGGGACGACTCCAATAACAACGACGGCAAGCGCCCAGCTTCCATTGTTGTCAGGCTTCTTGCAGATGGTGTTGAGGTTCAGCACAAGACTGTTACTGCGGCTGATAACTGGGAGTACACCTTCTCTGACCTGCCTAAGTTCAACGGCAATGCAGAGATTACCTATACTGTTTCTGAGGATACAGTACCTGACTACACCACAAGCATCAACGGCTTTGAGATTACAAACCAGCACGCTCCTGAGGCTTTGAGCATCCCAGTTAAGAAGGTCTGGGTTGACGATGAGAACGCTCAGGGCCTGCGTCCTACTAGTGTTCACGTCAGACTTTATGCAGATGGCACTCAGGTAGGCGAGTTTGATCTGAATGCGGCCAACAACTGGTCTCACATTTTCAATGGTCTGCCAAGGTACACTGCTGGCCACGAGATTGTATACACCGTTAAGGAAGACACAGTTGCTCACTACACCGCTTCCTATTCTGGTTCTACCGCTACTGAGCTTACAGTTACCAACACCATTGAAGGTAAGGTTTCTGTTCCAGTAACAAAGAAGTGGATTGGCGCACCTGCTGATAGCGTAACTATTCACCTGCTTGCTGACGGCGTTGAGGTTCAGAGCGTAACTCTGACTGCTGCAGACAACTGGCAGCACACATTCAGCAACCTTAACCAGTACAACAATGGTGCGCTGATCAACTACACCATTACTGAGGATGCAGTTGATGGTTACACCACGCAGATTACTGGCGACACCACCAACTATGTGGTAACTAACACTAACATGAAGACCCGCGATATTCCGGTCACCAAGGTTTGGGAGAACCAGGAAGGCGACTCTGCTGAGATTGTTCTGTATCGTGATGGTGTCGAGGTTGATAGGGTAACCATCACCAAGGCTGACGACTGGAAGCACACCTTCAGCAACCTTGAGTTCTACGACAAGACTGATGGTCACGAGTACGCATACACCATCTCCGAGACTCCTATTTCTGGCTACACAACCCAGATCACAGGTAATCAGGACGACGGTTTCACAGTGACCAACACTGCTCCTGTTGTTCCTCCAATCACGCCACCTACTACTCCAGAACCTAAGAAGCCAGGTCTTCCTTACACTGGCGACGCCTCAGGCATTGCTTCAATCGTTGGAGCTGCAGCTCTGTCTCTGAGTGGTCTTGGTATTGCTCTTAGAAGGAAGAACAGCTAGTAGCTAGGTTTTCCAACTCGTTGATAGTTAACTAAAAACAGGCTCCTGGTAAAACCAGGAGCCTGTTTTACGTAGCATACGTAAAGTTCTCGCACGTAGCATACAGAAAAATACGGTGATGCCGCTAACCTGGCTTTTTGTAAGACCTCTGTATTTGCTCCAGCGCCAAGTGGTAAAAAATGCGTTTAGTTGGGGGTTACATTTTTCTGCATACGCGTTTGCCCAGGAAAAACTTTTAACTATGGTAAAAATTACGTTTAGTTGGGCTTCAAATAACGAAATTTAAATTTTCATCCCCAACTAAACGGCTTTTTTACCTTTTTGGGCACTAAAATTAGTACCCTAAAATTGCAGTATTCACGATTATGAATAAACAGATTCCATTATGCAGGAATCAAATTACTCTAACGATTTTGACAGCTCTGCCAACGTCAAGTTATCTTCATCTGCCGAAAACTTAGTGTGCAGCAAAGAATTATCCAGCAACACGATATAATTTTAAGATAGTTCCTAGTTATTTCCTGTACTGTAAAACGTGGAGGTAAAAGGTATATGAGAAGCATTTTTGAGGATCGACAGGTATCAATTAAGTGCGACGATAAGTATTCTTATACCGTTACAAAAGATGGTCTGGCTTATGTTCCAGGTAATGGAAAGCCAGAGGTCAAGGTTTTGTTTTCAGAGGTCGGTTCAACCTTCTTACTGAATTATTGCAGCTCAAACGGTCCTTACGAGATTACCTTTAAGGATAACGAAGGTCACAACCTCGTTAGCATCGACACAGACCTTAAGCTTCGTGAATTTGGACACAACATCCTAGATACAAAGACTATCATCCTCGCTTTTGCAGCCAATAAACTTACTACTGAGTTCCCTAATAACCTTGATACGCTAAACACTAAGCTTGGGTTCAGCCTCAAAGAGAAAAAGATTACTATCGCAAATGGCGTAATTTCCGGAGCAAAGCATCAGGTCAAGCTTTCCGACATCCGTCGAGTTCAGTGTGTTGCTGGCGGCGCTCTCAACAACCTCTTTGTCTTCACTAAGGAAAAGGGTGGCTTCTTTGATAGGGCGGACATCGTAGTTCCCGTCAACGAGCTCACAGTACCTATTCTTGAAGCAGCAATGAGAAGAAATACTGGTCACGGTATTGATTTCAGCAGGGGCAATGGCTTCGACCAGCCAAACGGCAACTTTATTATTATTCGTTATTTGGACTCTAGCTTCTTCGAGACCGCTCCTGGCGTCTTCAAAGAGGATTGGCAGAAGGACGCTTACGAGTTTGTTAAGTCCTTTGGCTATGATA
>CAUUGK010000057.1:0-6382 GCA_963544765.1 uncultured Atopobiaceae bacterium | reverse complement strand
GCCTTGCGCGAGAAGGGCTTTGTGGCATGTGGAACAATTTCACTTGCTGGTGAGGTTGCTGCACAATTTAGCGATGCTTTGGTAAAATAAATTTATCTGCGACATTTCGCTCATTTTTGAGGCGGTTTGTCGTACGATTTAGGAGAGAACAAAAAGCCAGCAGAAGGGGCTGTCAGATGCAGGAGATTCTTGATCAGATTATTACACCTGAGGTACGTATGGTTATTTACCTCATGGTCATTTGCGTCGTAATGCTTTATATCCTTTCCATCATCTACGTTATTCGCGATGCTCAGCGTCGTGGCGCAGAGCCTTGGTGGATGTGGGCAGTCATTTCTGTTGTTCCTGTTGTTGGTCTGCTTGCATACGTTATTTTGCGTCCAAGCAGCTACCTCATTGACCGTGAGGAGCAGGACTTGGATATTGCCCTTCGTGAGCACCAGCTGTCTCACTACGGCATTTGCCCTAAGTGCTCCGCTCCAATCGATCGCGATTTTATCGTGTGCCCAATCTGCAATACGCAGGTTAGAAACGTTTGCCCAACATGCCATCGTCCACTGAACGCAGACTGGAAGGTTTGTCCTTACTGCCGTACTCGCATTCAATAACGTTTGGTTTTGTTCTTTATGATGGCAATCTGGTGTTTTACAACAGAGACTATGTAGGCGTCTGCTCCTAAGCTCCCGTGTGAGCAGAGTAGGCGCCGTGCCTGTTTCTATGAGTAGCTACCTCTGAGGGGTTTTACATGAAGGTTTTATATAACGACGGCCATGTTGGCGAGATTAACGATGCAGCTGAAGAGCTTGAGGTTATTCGCCACGATGCAGCTCACCTGCTTGCTCAGGCTTTGAAGCGTCTGTACCCACACGCACAGTTTGCCTATGGTCCAGCAACCGAAAATGGTTTTTACTATGACGTTGATCTTGGAGACACTAAGGTTAACGAGGATGATTTCCCAGCTATCGAAGCTGAGATGAAGAAGATTGTCAAAGAGAACCTCAAGATTGAGACGTTTGAGCTTCCTCGTGATGAGGCTATTGCTTACATGAAGGAGCGCGGCGAGTCTTACAAGGTTGAGCACATTGGCGATCTTGCTCCTGACGCACACATCACCTTCTACAAGCAGGGTGAATACGTTGACATGTGCGTTGGTCCTCATATGCTCTACACCAAGGGTGTTAAGGCTTTCAAGCTGACCAGCATTTCTGGTGCGTATTGGAAGGCTGATAAGAACAACAAGATGCTCACCAGAATTTATGGTGTTGCGTTTGGTTCCAAAGATGAGCTTGCTCAGTACCTCAAGATGATTGAAGAGGCCGAGAAGCGCGACCACAGGAAGATTGGCCGCGAGATGGAGCTCTTCATGATGTCCGACTTTGGTCCTGGCTCTCCATTCTGGCTTCCAAACGGTATGGCTCTGCGCAACGCTCTGACCGAGTACTGGCATGAGATGCAGGCTCGCTTTGGTTATCAGGAGGTTCAGACTCCACTGATCCTCTCGCGTTCCCTTTGGGAGACTTCTGGTCACTGGGATCACTACAAAGAGAATATGTACACCACCACGGTAGATGAAGAGGACTTTGCCATTAAGCCTATGAACTGCCCTGGTGCTTGCTTAATTTATAAGTCCAAGCCACGTTCTTATAGGGATCTTCCTATGAAGCTGGCTGAGGCTGGTCTTGATCACCGTTACGAGATGAAGGGTGCCCTGCACGGCCTGTTCCGTGTTCGTGAGTTTACTCAGGACGACGCACACCTCTTTATCCGCCCTGATCAGATTACTGAGCAGGTCACGGATGCATCTCACCTCATTACCGCTTACTATGCACAGTTTGGCTTCCCATACCGCGTTGAGCTTTCTACACGCCCAGAGGATTCCATGGGTTCTGATGAGGATTGGGAGCGCGCTGAACAGGGCCTGCGCGATGCACTTGAGTCTATGGGCATCGATTACGTGGTCAACGAGGGCGATGGTGCTTTCTACGGTCCAAAGATTGACTTCCATCTGACCGACTGCCTCGGCCGTTCTTGGCAGTGCGGCACCATCCAGCTTGACTTCCAGCTTCCTCACAACTTCCAGCTTGAGTACATTGACTCCGACGGCACCAAGAAGCAGCCAATCATGATTCACCGCGCTGGCTTTGGTTCCTTCGAGCGCTTTATTGGTATTCTGACCGAGAACTACGAAGGCAAGTTCCCTGTCTGGCTGAGCCCATGCCAGGTCAAGGTGCTTCCTGTTTCCGAGAAGTCTCGTCCTTATGCTCATGAGGTTGCCGAGAAGCTCGCAGCTGCTGGTATTCGCGTTAAGGTTGACGACCGTGACGAGAAGATCGGCTATAAGATTCGTGAGGCTCGCTCCCTTGATCGTGTTCCTTACATGCTCATCCTTGGTGAGCAGGAGGTTGAGGCAGGAAACATTTCTGTCCGCGACCGTTCTAACGAGACTCATGTCGCAGAGCTTGATGAGTTCATTGCTCAGGTTGTCAAAGAGAATGCTGAGCGCGTTGGTTAATAGGGTTTCAGACAAAGTACGGGTTACGGGCGGTACCGCACAGGATGGCGCAGGTGGCACGAAGAGTGTCGGCGCAATCGACGGTGTCGTACAAACCGCAACCGACGATGTCACACAAACCGCAACCGACGTTGTCGCGCAAACCGCAACCGACGTTGTAGCTGAATACGTAAAAATGACAGGGGCAGGCCGTGCGCGGCTTGTCCCCGTTTCATATGTAGATGAACTTCTCGCTACACTAGTCGCAGGCGGTGCAACCGTTGTGGAGCCGCTTGCTGGCATACCCATTGAGGTGTGCGACATCAAAGGCAGGGCCGCAGCAGGGGAGTTGATTGTGGCGGACGTGCGTGCGATTGGAGCCGAGTTCAGCCCCGCGTGCCGTCTGGGAGCAGAGGTCGCAGTTGCCGAGGACGCTCGGGTGCCGGGATATGTTGTCGTGTGCATGCGGAAGTGCTGCACCCCGTGGGCTGCAGAGGCGGTTGAAGCCAAGGCGAGCTCTACAGAGGACGTGACGGTAGCTGCTACGGGAGCGGAAGAGCAGGCGAGTGCACGGGTTTCTCGCCACGCGGCAAGCGATGCAGCGCAGGTGGTTGCCACGTTCCTGGCGTGCCATCCGCGCGTCGAGGCGGTGCGCTATCCGGGTCTCAAGACGGACCCGAGCTTTGCGCGTGCGACATCGCAGCTGGTGGGTGGATTTGGCCCGTACATGGATTACATGTGGAGAGAATCGCCAGGTGAATGGCATAGATTTACAGCAACTGATGAAGACGCCAGAACGCAGATTATAAATTTTGAGAGACTTGGTTAACGGTAAGCATTTGTTTAGCAGACCTTGGTATAATTTGAATTAATGTTCCTAAATAGAAGGGGATTTTATGGCAAAGAAGGCTACTCAAATTGAGGATGTTGATACTTTGCTCAAGCGCCTCGAAGAGATGCGCGAAGCACAGGCAGAGTTTGCAACATTCACTCAAGAGCAGGTCGATAAGATTTTCTATGAAGCTGCTCTTGCGGCCGAGAAAAATCGTATCCCTCTTGCTCGCATGGCAGTTGAAGAAACTGGCATGGGTGTAATGGAAGATAAGGTTATCAAGAACCATTACGCAGCAGAGTATATTTACAACAAATACAAGGATATGAAGACTTGTGGTGTTGTAGAGGATGATCCAGCTGCAGGTTATCGAGTTGTAGCCGAGCCAATGGGTATCGTAGCTGCAGTTATCCCAACTACTAACCCTACTTCTACCGCAATCTTTAAGACACTTCTTGCTCTGAAGACAAGAAACGCCATTATCATTTCCCCACACCCACGCGCTAAAGAGTGCACCATTGCTGCCGCTCGTATTGTTCGTGATGCTGCCGAGAAGGCCGGCTGCCCCAAGGGTATTATCGACTGGGTACCAGCTCCTACCATTGATATGACTGCAGCAGTCATGAGCAACGCTGACATCATTCTGGCAACCGGTGGCCCAGGTATGGTTAACGCAGCTTACTCTTCCGGTAAGCCTGCTTTGGGCGTTGGTCCTGGTAACACCCCTGCTATCATCGACGATACCGCTGACATTAAGCTTGCAGTTAGCTCCATCATTCACTCCAAGACCTTCGATAACGGTATGATCTGCGCTTCCGAGCAGTCTGTTACCGTTCTTGACAGCGTTTATGACCAGGTCAAGAAGGAGTTCGCTGATCGCGGCTGCTACTTCCTGCAGGGTAAGGAGCTTGACGCTGTCCGTAAGACCGTCATTGTCAACGGTGCTGTTAATGCAGCTATTGTTGGTAAGTCTGCTCACTTCATCGCAAAGACTGCTGGCGTCGACGTCCCAGAGAAGACTAAGATTCTTATTGGTGAGGTAACCTCTGTTGAGCCTTCAGAGGAGATGGCTCACGAGAAGCTTTCTCCAGTTCTTGGTATGTATCGTGCAAAGAGCTTTGACGAGGCTATTGCTAAGGCTGAGCGTCTTGTTGCTGATGGTGGCTATGGTCACACCAGTTCTCTTTACGTCAACATTAACGAGAAAGAGAAGATTGCTAAGCATCAGGAGGCAATGAAGACCTGCCGTATCCTGATCAATACTCCTTCCTCTCAGGGTGGTATTGGAGACCTTTACAACTTCAAGATGGCTCCATCCCTAACCCTTGGCTGCGGCACCTGGGGCGGCAACTCCGTCTCGGGCAACGTTGGCCCACAGCACCTGCTTAACTACAAGTCTGTTGCAGAGAGGCAAGAGAATATGCTTTGGCTTCGTGTACCTGAGAAGGTCTACTTCAAGAGGGGCTGCATGCCTCTTGCTCTCCGTGAGCTCAAAGAGGTCTACAACAAGAAGCGCGTCTTCATTGTCACAGACCAGTTCCTATACAAGAGTGGTTTCACCAAGACCATCGAGGAGACCCTGGATTCCCTGGGCATCGTTCACTCTTCATTCTGGGATGTTGCTCCAGATCCAACCCTTCAGTGCGCTCTTGAGGGTGTAGCTCGCATTCGCTCCTTCGAGCCAGACTGCATCATCGCAATCGGCGGCGGTTCTGCTATGGACGCAGGTAAGATTATGTGGTCCATGTACGAGAACCCAGAGGAGAAGTTTGAGGACATGGCAGCGGACTTCTTGGATATCCGCAAGCGTGTCTACAACTATCCTAAGATGGGCAACAAGGCATTCTTCGTTGCTATCCCAACCTCTTCTGGTACTGGTTCCGAGGTAACTCCATTTGCCATCATCACTGATGCTGACAACGGCGTTAAGTACCCACTTGCAGACTACGAGTTGCTGCCTAACATGGCAATTGTTGATACCGACAACATGATGAGCCAGCCTAAGGGCCTGACCTCTGCTTCTGGTATCGACGTCCTTACTCACTGCCTCGAGGCATTTGTCTCCATGATGGCATCTGACTACACAGATGGCATGGCTCTTCGTGGCATGAAGCTGGTTTTTGAGTACCTGCCACGTGCTTATGACAATCCAAATGACGTCGAAGCACGCGATCACATGGCAAACGCTTCCTGCCTGGGCGGACTTGCATTTGCTAATGCATTCCTTGGTGTTAACCACTCTATGGCTCACAAGCTGGGCGCATTCCACCACATTCCACATGGTTGGGCAAATGCAGTTATCCTTACTCGCGTTATGCGCTACAACGCAGCTGAGCGTCCAACAAAGATGGGTACCTTCCCACAGTATGATCACCCACACACCCTCGCACGTTACGCTGAGGCAGGTCGTTTCTGCGGCGTTACCGGCAAGGATGACCGTGAGGTCTTTGAGAACTTCGTCAAGAAGATTGAGGAGCTCAAGGCATACATCGGCGTCAAGGAGACCATCAAGGACTACGGTGTAGATGAGAAGTACTTCCTCGATACCCTTGATGAGATGTCCGAGCAGGCATTCGATGACCAGTGCACTGGCGCAAACCCACGCTATCCACTTGTTTCCGAGCTCCGCGAGCTCTATCTGGATGCTTACTACGGTCGTGAGCCAGGCTTCTACGAGGACTAATTCTCACGTTCGTTGTAGCCGCAACCACCGCGGCTGTTACGGCCGCTGTGTGGCGTATCCACTACGTAGCGCATTCACCGCTTCCGACTCATATCGCGTAAAGCACAAAACAAGAGCCGGTTACCTAAACCCCAGGTAACCGGCTCTTTTGTTGGCTAACTAAATTTATTGCCTGATTAGTCGATGAGCTGTTTTGATTGAAAACGAGTCCTTAGAATCACAAAAACACACCTATGTCACATAATCTGTCAAAAATGCCTATACATTGCGTCATAAATTAGCGATTGATGCAGAATATCTTCATTTGATGTGCTATTGACACTTGAATTCTCATTGCTAGTGCAACAACAAAAGACAAGGTAGTGACCCATGGGTC
>CAUUGK010000056.1:0-6410 GCA_963544765.1 uncultured Atopobiaceae bacterium | reverse complement strand
CCAGCGCAAACGTAACCATCAAGTTTATCGACGTTGGCCAGGGAGAAGCCATTCTCATCGCACTTCCCGAGAAAACCATGCTTATCGACGCCGGTCCCACAGGGTCAGCACCAAAAATTGCCCAGGTGCTCCAAGAACTTGGCCGCAACAAGATTGATTACCTGGTAGCCACCCATCCCGACGAAGATCACATTGGTGGCATGGCGGATGTCATTTCCAACACTCAAATCGGGACCATTTACGCGCCAAATAAGACAAACAACACAGCAACATACAGAAAGTTTCTGACTGCCATCCAGAACAATAACCTGCAGATAACCCTTGCCGAAGCGGGTACTATCATCGACCAAACCGATACCTACAAGTTAGAGATTCTCTGGCCTACCAAAGACGCAAATTTCCCCGAAACCAACGATTACTCGATAATCATCAAGCTGACTGTTGGTAACAAAACGTTCCTCTTTACGGGAGACGCGCCCACAAACGCCATCTTGAACTCCAATCCAGGTCACATTGACGTGCTCAAACTTTCGCATCACGGCTCCCGAACAGGCACTACCGAGGTGCTGATTCACAAGCTCTCGCCCACCTACGCCGTCCTTTCATACGCCGTGGACAACTCCTACGGTCACCCCATGCAGTCGGTCCTAAACGCCCTCCACAAGCATTCCGTTGAGGTCTGGGGCACGGGCGCCAACGGAACCATTACTATTACCTGCGATGGTACAAACATTGATATATCTGGCGAGAAGCCCGGTACAGTAGTAGCTCCACCCTCACAAGAAAAATCTGGCACGTCATCGACATCGAGGTCTAAATAATGAAAGCAATCATTGATCGATTTGAAGACAACAACCTTGCTGTTCTTGAACTAGATGATCAGCCAGGCAATATGCTTACCGTTTCTGTCAACGAGCTCCCAAGCAATGCTTGCCAGGGTGACGTTCTTTACTACCAAGACGGAATATGGGTAAGAGACAAAGCAGAGACAGCCCAGCGTCAAAGCGATATCAACGAGTTGTTCAACTCCTTGCTTGTACGTGATGATAGCGAAGAGGATTCCTTCCTGGATGACACATGCTCGGAGGACGAGTAACTAGTTCTATGCTTCAGTTTCTTGCAGCAAACAGGCCCCACGCTCTCCCTCAATAAATCGTGCACGTGATACTCCTTACAACATAAGAACACCCTGCGGGTTTATAACCCGCAGGGTGTCTTTTGTAGCTGTGGTTTTGCGCTCTAGCGCCACCATACTATCCCTGCATTTTGTGTGTGATACGTCTAGTTCTTCTTGTACTTCATTGCAAAGATAATTGCAGCTACCAGAGAAATAACGGCACCACCAAGGTTAAACCAAACTGTCTTATCAACTTCTGTAAGGGAGATGAAGTTGGTAGTTGTGGTGGTTACCTCAGCTTCAGTGTTCTTCTCCGCCTCCTGTCCATTTGGTCCACCGTTTCCACCATTTTGCTGTGGAGGTGTTCCTCCTGGTCCTCCCTGCGGACCATTGTTGGTAGTAGCACCACTCTGGCCTGCAGCTTCACCTTGATTGGTATTCTCGCCTTGACCTTGACCTTGGCCTTGATCTCCGCCCTGACCAGGTCCACCACCTTGGCCTTGGCCTGGGTCTCCACCCTGGCCAGGTCCACCACCTTGACTCTGTCCTGGGCCTCCGCCCATTCCGCCAACTGTTCCTACGGCCTGTGCGGTGCTCTCAATGGTGAGCTCAGCGGTAGTATTGCCGTACTCTACGGTATACGTATTACCAACAGTCAACTCTGGGGAGCTGAATGCAATGGAGGAATACGTAGTGGTAGGAGTGTAAGACAAGATTTCTGTACCATCTTGGTCAAGAACACGGAAGGTAGTTCCTGCCTCCACGGTTTCGTCCAGATTGTAAAGGACAGCCACCTGTGTGGAATTGGCACTAAATTCCTCTGCCATTCCCGATCCACCAAAACCAAGTACCGTACCACCTGTAACAATAGCTTCTCCATTGTTCTCGCTACCGTAGTCGATAGCGTTATTGGTGTCTCCGCCTGGGAGGCTGACAAGAATGGTTCCGCCGTCAATATAGATGTTGCCATTGGAATCCAGTCCGTCTGCATCGTTACCGGTTGTGTTGATAATGGTTACCGTTCCACCGGAAATGCGAATATAGGTCTCCTCCTCTTCAGTCGTAGCGGTTGTATCAGTTGTGTTAGCTGTCTGTTCGGTCGTGTTGGTATTCTCACCTTGGCCTTGGCCTGGGTCTCCGCCCTGACCAGGTCCACCACCTTGACCCTGTCCTTGGCCGCCATTCTGACCTTGTTCACCACCATTACCACCTGGACCACCAGGTGCACCGCCCATTCCACCATTTGTGTTAGTACCGCCATTGGCATTGATGCCGTCGTCAGTTGGGTAAATGGTGATGTCTCCACCTGCAATGTCAATGGTCTTTGCTTCAAGACCCTCATAGCAGGTGTTGACCAAAATGGTGCCACTCTCGGTGTAGATAAACGTATCGCTGTGGATACCATCGTCGCCAGCGTCAATAGTAAGATTAGCTGCCTTGAAGCTAAAACTATCATTGACGTGAATACCATCTTGAGGAGCTGTGATGGTGATGTTGCCGCCCGTAATAACAAGGGAGTCATTAGCATCAATACCGTGCTTGTAACCAGCAGTAATAGTAAGGTTGCCCGTACCATTGATGGTTAGATCGTCGTGTGCGTAAATTGCACCACCGGTATTGTCAGCAAGTGCCTCCTCGGAATACGTATCGCCGCTGGTAAAGGTATTTTCTGTGCCTTCTGCAAGGGTTAGAAAGACCTTCTCGGCTTGATCAATACGAAGGCAGGCGTCGTCGGTGCAGGTAACGGTAACTCCATTAAGACGAATCCAAACCTTGGAGGAATTGTCCGCCTTTACAATAATGCTGCCGTTATCCAGGGTGCCCGTTATCTCATACCAACCACCGTTTGCAATCACTAGATTGCCATCCTGGAAATAAGCACCGTTTCCACTTACAGTTCCATCCGTGCCGTTGAGCGTAATGTGGGTGGTATAAGCGTTGTCGGCCCAATCTCCGTTTTGATCATTATCCGTAAAGTAAGCGTTTGCGGTGTAATTCTCCGCATCCTGATCTGCTACGGGCGTAATTCCCAGCTTTTCGCCATTCATGAAGGCGACGGTCAGAAGAAGCGTGAACACAAGAACGACCATACAAATCTTGTTGATATTTTTATCTGTGGACACGTCTTCTCCTCCTTAACCCATATAGTCTCCGTTATAGCTCACAAGAACTGCATTCTGTACACCAGGCATACCAGCCAGCGTATTGATGAAATCGGTGTTGTCGTCGTTCAGGCGAACTTCAAGGTTAACCTCTACATTGCCCTTACGAGCAGTTTTGCTCTTAACAATGCATTTCTTGGTGTTCTGTGCCAGGTACTCTGTTGCTGCCTTCTCGGCGTCGTTACCGTCAAGTGCAAGAACAACAATGTATGGATTGGTATTGTCTTTCTGGTTAGCAAATACCAGCAAAATGATGCCGATAATAACCGTGCCAAAAACTGCTAAAGGAATAAGACCTGCAGCTAAAACAATACCTACTGCAATGGACCAGAATAGAAATGCAATGTCCATTGGTTCTTTAATTGCTGTACGGAACCTGACGATGGACAGCGCACCAACCATGCCGAGGGACAACACAATGTTGCTGGTAACAGCAAGGATAACAAGGGTGGTAATCATGGTCAGCGCAACTAAGGTGACGCCAAAAGAGGACGAATACATAACTCCTGCGTAGGTCTTCTTATACACAAAAAAGATAAAGAGACCAATACCAAATGCAAGTACCAGCGCAAGTACCATGTCTAAAATGCTGACACTGGTAACGTTCTGAAGAAAACTGGACTTAAAAATATCTGCGAAAGTCATCTCAAGCTCCTTTCAATTAACCGTAGACGCGACATTGCGCGTACTTGGAAAACGATCCGACGCGGCGATTTGGAAGGCTAACCGCATCTCTAATAATGGTGGGGAGAAACTCGTCCCACTTCACTTCAACCAAAATGGGTGCATCTCCCGCGGGAATAGTTACTACCTTAGGGTCGAGAAAATCGGTGCGCTCCTGACCAGTACGTATATCGTAATCAAGCGTGACGCGGACATTTCCTGGTCTGAAAATAAAAGGTTCCCTGGTGTAATCAACAATGGTCTTGGGTTCTAGCCGTTGGTAGCGCATCTTGCAATACAGCTCTTGTACCAGCGCCCGATCTGAAGCCATCATCCAATCTAAGTCTCCATCTACAATCTTTTGCGCCTCTTCTGCCGTTAGATTGGCTGAATACTTGGTGCCAAGGCCGTTTCTCTTACTCTTCTTCTCTAACTTAATCAGTGAGGTGTCCCAGTTATACAAACGAATACGAAACTTCTCTCTGATGTTCACTCCGTCGATTTTCTCGCGAAGTGCTTTATCATCTGGATTGTCAAAGTACAAACTGCGAATGTGGTACTTTCCGTCAATAGAGTGTGAATCACGCTCCATGACAGCTTCTAATCGATGCCGCAGCGTTAAAAGGTCTGCGTAGTTGAGCACGTGTTTCCACTCATGTCTAAAATCAGTTGCCATACAAATACCTCCCTTACGTTTGTGGAACACATCGTAAGGGAGGTAGATTGAAGAAACATTGAATCGAGAAATTTATTTAAAACTAGACTGACTCTTTGTCTGATCTTCTCGACGCTTCTTTCATCTTGCATGCTCCCTTAGTTAGTTCCCGTGAGCGCTGTGCCATTTACATACAATGTATGACCATTAGCAATAACGTTTGCTGCAGTACCGGTGAACTCGGTAACGTAGCTGTCTGCCGTCAGAGTCCAGGTGCTGTTGTTGTCCAGCGTTACCGTAACAGTACCTACCTCGGTAGAAACGGTCTGATTGGTAGCATTGACAATGTTGCCGTCAACGTAACCCTCAAGTGTGGATCCCTCGGTTAGGTTTAGAGCAAGTGTGGAGTTGTTGCCAACAAGTACCGCTCCTACCAGGTCCTGAGCCTTAACGTTAAAGGTTGCCTTATTGTTACCGCCATTCCAACCGTCATCGCAGACAGAAATAAGAACGTTAGTAGCATCTTCGTTGGTCAACTTGACGCCGTTGAGTTCAATATCAGCGTTAGTGTTAGTAACGTGGAACATGTGACCGTTCTTGCTGGTAAGTGTGCCTCCTGTCATGGTAAAGGTGGAGTTGCCTGTAGCTGCGTCTCCGGACATGGACTGGTAGATCATGATGGTGTCCATAAAGGTTGCATTGCCGTTGCACTTGGTGTTGTTTGCCGTAAGGTCACAATCAGTGAGCTCAATGGAGTTCAGGCCCTCAATACAAACACCCTCGGAGAGGTTGGAAACAAGTGTGGCGTTAGCAACATGAATCTCTGCCGTGGAATAGATAGCTGGCGATCCCAGACCGTTGGAAGTGTAAGTACCGCCGTCTACGTAGACTGTTCCACCACCCCTATCAGTACGAATAGCTGCGGAAGACTGGCCGTTGGTGGTAACCGTGAGGTTGTAGGCATTAGTGATGCCTCCACCAGTTGTCATAGTGCCACCTGAGCCGTCACCGGTTGTAGTGATGGTGGTGTCCTTGATGACAACCTTGGTACCATCTCCATCGCCGCCGTTGTGACCGCCGTTGCCTCCATAGCTGAAGATGCCGTTGGCGCCTTTTGCGTCTGAAGTGACGGTGAGGTTAGTTAGCGTAGTGGTTGAACCTCCCTCAACAAGGACTGCAGCATTCTGGCCATAGAAGTTGCTGTTATCTCCACCGTCGGAATCTCCTGTCTTAGCAACTGTGGAGTTAGTAATGGTCACTTCGTCGGTAGTGTTTACCAGGATGGTATTTTCATCAGCAGTAGTGCTGTTGAATGCATAGCCGTCCAGGGTCTGAGCAGCGGTAATCTGAAGTGCTCCTGAAGCCTTCTTTGTGGCTTCGGTAGTGTTCTGAGCAGTAGTGTTTGCAGTTTTGCAGCCAGCGAGGCCGAATGCCATCAAAGCTGGAAGACCAACAACTACATCTCTTCTTGTGTACTTCATAATGGGCGCCTCCCTTGCACTCATTGGATGTATGCAAAGAAGTGTTTTTTACTCCCTTGCATCTGATGAGGACATACTAGGGGGCAAAGATTGAACAAAGATTGAATTTTCAAAGTTTTTTAGAAATTTTTAGATGAATTATAAATCCACAGGTAAACCGCAAAATATGCTAAAATCGCATATTTTGCTTTATAGGCTTTTACCTGCGTAAATAAAAAAGACGCCTTCGCGATGAACTGCCTCCCATTTCTTGGACATAAGAAATGGGAGGCAGTTTATATGCGGGTGATTATGATTCTGCAGCGTGTTAGCGTCGGCTTTTAGGCCTGGCC
>CAUUGK010000055.1:0-6479 GCA_963544765.1 uncultured Atopobiaceae bacterium | reverse complement strand
ATACGCATAAAAAGCCTCCCATTTCTTATGTCCAAGAAATGGGAGGCAGTTCAAACTGGCGGGGCTTTGAAGTGCAGTTTTGTTGCCGGTCGCGATTTCGCACTCGTCGCGATTTCGCGCACCGGCGTCGCGCTCGTGGCGCGCTCGTGGCGCGGCGCGGACCAGAGAGCTTACTCCTCCTCGAGAGCAGCAGCAATCTCGTCGGTGATGTTCATGGTGCTGTAGACGTTCTGAACGTCATCGAGCTCGTCGAGCTTATCGATAAGACGCTGAACCTTCTTTGCATCAGAAACAGAGACGTCAGTTGGGGTGGTTGGAACCATAGTAAGCTCGGAACCCTTAACCTCAATGCCCTGAGCCTCGAGGCCCTTCTGGACATCCTGCATCTTGTCGTATGCAGTCCAAACAATCCACTGATCGCCAGCGTCCTCGTAATCGTTTCCGCCAGCCTCGGCAACTGCCATCATGAACTCGTCCTCGTCGACAGCGTTCTCGCGGTCAGCAACCTTCTTCTCCTCAGAGACAATAACCTTGTCAACTGCGATGGAGCCCTTGCGCTCAAACTGGAACGCAACGGAACCAGCGGTACCAAGGTTGCCACCAGAGTGGGTAAATGCGGAACGAACGTCTGCTGCGGTACGGTTCTTGTTGTCAGTCAGGCAGTCAACGTAAACTGCGACACCTGCAGGACCGTATCCCTCGTAAACGATCTCCTCGTAAACAGCAGCATCAGCACCAGCGCCAAATGCCTTATCGATAGCGGCCTGAATCTTTGCGTTAGGCATGGAAACCATGCGAGCACGGGCAACAGCGGCAGACAAGCTAGCGTTGTTGTCCGGATTTGGGTCGCCACCCATCTTTGCAGCAACAGTAATGTTGCGGGAAAGCTTAGAGAACAGCGAGGAACGCTTAGCGTCGATAGCTGCTTTCTTGTGCTTGGTTGTGGCCCACTTAGAGTGTCCGGACATTGCACTCTCCTTCTTTAGAGGTTCGAAAACCTAATTATCACATTAGCCCTTATACGTTACACGAAATCAAGAAGCGAGAAAAGACTTATTTTGCAGATATGGAGACTTGCGCACGCCTGACGCCGAGAAACCCGTCGACTCGCTGCCTCCGCACGCCTCCGTGCGCACCCCGCGCACCTCCGGCGCCGCCGCGCACCCCGCGCACGTCCGCGCAGCACCTCCGTGCGACGCTCTCGCTCCTACTCCACCAGCTCAACGTGGATGGACTCCGCAATCTTCTCGACCAGGGCAAAGTCGCCCAAACCAGCGCTCATCGCAACGTTTCCGCCGGTAGCCATCGCGCGCGTCAGAGCTTTCTCGATAGCCGACGGGTCGTCGAGCCAAATAGACATGAAGCTCGCCAGCGTAGAATCGCCCGCGCATGCCGTCGAAAGCACCTCTACCTGCGCGGCGTTTGCATGCCAGACGTGCTCGCCGTTGAAGAAGTACGCACCCTCACCGCCTAGCGTAAGCAGGATGTTCTTTGCTCCGCGTTCGTGAATCTTGTGGAGGGCGAGAAGAACGTCGGCCTCGTTATGGACGTCGACACCAAAAATCTCTGCCACTTCTTCGTCGTTTGGCTTAATGAGCAGTGGTTTTTTCTCGACAAGTTCTGCGAGGTGTTTATGAGAGATGTCCAAAACCAGCTCAGCGCCACGCTCATGGCAAAGGTCAAAGAGCTCGTCGTAGAAAGTTGGATCCATCTCAGGGGAAAGCGAACCAGAAACCACCAGCACGTCCAGGTCGGGAGCATTGCGCAGCAGCTCAAGCATCTCATCCTGTTTGGAGCGAACAACGGGAGCGCCCGCATTAGGGAACTTGAGCTCGCCCTCTGGAGTAGTGACAAAGATGTTTACGCGGGTGATGCCGTCAATCCACACGGGCTTGACCGGGCAAACCTTGGATGCCTCTTCAACAATGTAGTTGCCCGAGAAGCCACCAAAAAAGCCCAGGATAGTGGACTCAACGCCGTAGTGAGCAAGCGTGAACGAGACGTTGAGGCCCTTGCCATTTGGTGTGTAAACGGCATCAGTTGTGCGGTTGACGTGCGTATATGAAGGAACTCCCGAGTTGACGTTCATGTCGATAGCTGGGTTAGTGGTAAGTGTATAAATCATCAAAGCTCCCTCTGAAACAAATATGGACCCGACGTAATCGCCGAGTCCATATTTTACTTCGATTATCTAAGCATATACCTGTTCATGAGGTGAATTCTTGGCATTGCTTAGAGTGTGCTAAGCGTAAAGCTTAGTCCTCGACCAGCTTGTTGCCGTTCTTGCGGTACTCATATGCCTTGAAAGCAACAAAGAGAATGCCGCCAACAACAGCGCCAATAAGAATAGCAAGAACCCACTTGAGGCCGCCATCAACAACTGGAAGAACCAGGAAGCCGCCGTGAGGTGCTGGATCGTGAACACCAAAGAGCAGGGTCAGGATGGAGCCGATGGAAGAACCGATCATCATGATAGGCATAACAGGCCAAATGTTCTTGGTCATGAATGGAATAGCGCCCTCGGTAATGTGGGTGCAGCCAAGAACGAAGTTGACCAGACCAGCGTTGAAGTCGGACTTGGTGAAGTATTTCTTACCAACGACAACAGCAAAGGTGGTGATCAGTGGAGGAACAATACAAGCAGCAGAAACTGCAGCCATGAAGTTAGTACCAAACTCATAGGTTGGGGTACCAACACCAGCAGCAAGAGCCTCGGTCAGAAGTGCAGTACCGGTAACGTAAGCTGCCTTGTTGACTGGGCCGCCCATGTCAAATGCGGCCATGCAACCAATTGCAAGACCAAGGACAATTGGACCAGAAGCAGACAGACCGCGCAGAAAGTTCATCATGCCGGTGTTGATTGCTGCCATTGGACCAGAAATACCCAGCATAACCAGGCCAACAATGGTGGTGGAAAGCAGTGGGTACAGGAAGATTGCCTTCAGGCCATCAAGGTTCTTTGGAAGACCTGCAAGGAGCTTCTCAAGACCAACGATGACATAACCGGCAAGGAAGCCGCCGACAATGCCGCCCAGGAAGCCAAAACCAACGCCAGCGCCACCAGCATCAATCATGCCAGTGTTAGGGTTAATTGGAAGACCCTGGATAGCAATCATACCTGCAACAAAACCAGGAACCAGAGCAGGACGCTTGCCGATAGACTCAGCAATGTAAGCAGAAAGAACTGGAACCATAAGGCCCATTGCAATGCCGCCGATGATCTTGAGCATGGCAGCAAAGCTGTTGTAGTCAGGTGCGGTGGAGCTGAAGGAAGTGATACCCCAGAGGAATGAAACTGCAGTGAGAACACCACCAGCAACAACAAAGACCAGCATGTGGCTAACGCCGTTCATGAGGTGCTTGTAGATGATGTGGCCTACAGACTCTTTCTCAATGGTGCTTGAGACTGGAGCGTCATCTGCCTCTGCAAGCTCGCCCTCAGGCTGAGCAACAAGAGCGCGGTCGATAAGACCCTCAGCGTCCTTAATAGCAGCAGTAACACCAACATTTACCATTGGTTTTCCGGCAAAACGCTCAGCCTGAACGTCCTTATCGGCAGCAACAACTACTGCCTTGGCGTTCCTGATTTCAGCTGCGGTGAGCTCATTCTCTACACCGACCTGGCCGTGCGTCTCAACCTTAATGGTAAGACCTTTAGCTGCGGCGGCCTTCTCAAGGGCCTCCTTAGCCATAAAGGTGTGCGCAATACCGGTTGGGCAACCAGTAGCAGCAACGATGTCATACTTTGACTCGTCAGCCACAGCACTCCCCTTTCATCCTGGTGCTCGGAATTGTTCCAAACACAACCAAAAAAGCTGCTCAATGTTAGCACTGAGCAGCTTTGACAACTACGTTTTTACATAAATTGTAATCAGAAAATTATGCTATTGAATGCACTTTCATTTAGTACAGTGTTTGTGACAAAAGCTCTGATGTTTTTCTCGCCAAGAGCCCTAACGTACGTACCCTTTTCCAGGCGAGAAGATCATACGCCAGAAACTTGCTTCTACTCAGCGCTTTCCTGACCAAAACGCTCTTGCCTCAGGCGCAGTGCCTCGTATGCGCAACCATACATTGCAGCCTGATTGCCCAAGCTAGCGGCCTCAATACGAGCGCCCTTGCTTACCGGTAGAGCGTACTGCTCAAAACACTCGCGAAGCTCGGTAGCAAACGTTGCAAACGAGCCCGCAACACCGCCGCCAATCAAGAACATGGCAGGATCAACCACGCACGAAACCTGCGCCATGGCAAGACCCAGGTAGTGGCACATCTTATGGATAGCAAGGGTTGCGCACTCATCGCCTTGAGCATGAGCCCTAAACACGGACACCGTATCAGTCTCGTGCTCAACGCTCACAGGAACAACACCTCGAGAAACGCATTCCTCCAGGTACAGGCGGACAACACCCTTAGCAGAAGCATACTGCTCCAGGCAACCGTGACGACCACAGCCGCAGGTCAGCGTCTCTTCTGGCTCAACAATGATGTGACCAATCTCACCGCCAGCGCCAAAAGCACCCGCAGCAAGCTTGCCGTCTACAACAACACCTGCACCAACGCCGGTGCCCAGCGCAATCAGTACAAACGATGGCACACCCACGGCAACGCCAGCCCACGCCTCGCCCAAAGCTGCGGCGTTAGCGTCGTTGACAAACGCAATGGTTGCGTTTGGCAGGCACATATTGATTGCCTGCACCAACCCCTC
Source organism: uncultured Atopobiaceae bacterium (assembly GCA_963544765.1). Taxonomy (GTDB): domain Bacteria; phylum Actinomycetota; class Coriobacteriia; order Coriobacteriales; family Atopobiaceae; genus Lancefieldella. Next base: position 1,774 of record CAUUGK010000055.1, on the reverse strand, counting down.
GGGGTCAATATCTACATTAGCGAGAAGACCAACGGTTCCGTCATCTGCAACAGGACCTGGAATATCCAAACCACACGCAATAACATCGTTACGGCTTGCTTTTTGGCCATGAACAATCAGCTTAATAGCATCGGTTACCATCTGATAACCGCTCTCGTTATCAAGTGCGGGCGTCTTGACCTTCTGCTCAGAAAGTAGCTCTCCCTCTGCAGAGAAGAGTCCCAGCTTGATGGTGGTACCACCAACATCAATGCCCAATACGTATTCCATAAAACCCCCTAGTTGCCGCGCTTAAGCGCACCCTCAACAAGCTGCGCAAGAACGTCTTCAACAGCGCATCCTGCAGCCTCAATAGCCATTGGAACAAGGGAGGTCTCAGTGAGTCCTGGGAATGTCTTCAGACCCATGACCATAACGTGATGTCCATCCCAAATAAAATCAATACGAGCAAGATCTCTGCAGCCATAAGCGGTGTACACCTCAAGAGCTGCGCGCTCAAGAGCCTCACGAGCAGCAGCTGGATCTGCGCCAAGTGCTGCCAAAGACTCAGGACGAACGGGGCAGAAGTGCTGAATACGCTCTGGATCAAGACGAGCATCCGTGTCGTAAATACCCTTGGTCACTGAAATCTCTACTGGTGGCAGGGTTTTCTCGCCATCTGCGTCAGAGAGCACAGTAACGCTTACCTCTACGCCATCAACCCACTGCTGGATAATGACGGAGTCGTCAAAACCAAGTGCGCCGAGAAGTGCTGGTCCAAGCTGGTCAGCGCTGTCAACCTTAGAAAGGCCCATAGCAGAGCCACCGTGAACAGGCTTGACCGCTAGAGGGAAGCCAACGCCGCCACCAAGGCGCTCGGGAACCAAGTCTAGAGCGGCGGCTGCGCCCAGGTCTTTAAAAGCGCTGGCAGTCAACACAATCTGAGGAGGCCAGATGACCTCGGACTCCTCCTTTGACCAGGCCTGGCGCACAATAAAGGGCATGTCAGCTTTGTTCCAGGCTGCCCTACAAGATGCAGGCCTTGAGCCCACATACGGAATCTTGAGGAACTCCAAAAGCGCAGGTACTGCGCCATCTTCTCCGCCCGCGCCGTGAAGGCACACAAACGCAACATCGGGTTTCTCGGCACGTAGAGTGTCTACAAGATGCGCGTCAGCATCAAGTGGCAATACCTCATAACCACGCTTCTCCAAAGCCTCAGAGACAAGAGCTCCACTTTTGAGCGAGAAGTTCCTCTCAAATGAGGCTCCGCCCATAATGACAGCAACTTTTGTAGTCATACTTAACACTCCCTTGCAGAGGATTGAGATTCAGAATGAGAAGACTCAGGTAGAGCGCCCGCCTCTAGGAATGCGCGGTACAGCGCCATGCGATCTTGGACGCACAAAGACAGCCTGCGGATTGCCTCGTGAATGCGCTCTGGCGTCTCAAATGAGTAGCACAGACGCATACTTGAACTAATACGCTGGTCAGGATAGCAATAAACACCCGGTACAAAGGCAACTCCCTCTTCGATTGCGCGAGGAAGCAGCTGCTCAGTGTTGAGGTATGGCGGGAAGGTTACCCACAGGAACAAACCACCCTCTGGCTTAGTCCAGGTAACGTCTTTGGGGAAGAACTCCGCAAGCGCAGCCAGCATGGCGTCTTTTCTCTCTTTATAGCGAGACTTAGACACCTCAAGGGCTGCTTGCCAATCAACTTCATTGAAGTAGTGCTCGGCAAGAATCATGTTGAAAGGGCTGGTACACAGGTCAGAGCCAGACTTAGCAAGGTT
>CAUUGK010000054.1:0-6646 GCA_963544765.1 uncultured Atopobiaceae bacterium | reverse complement strand
GGAAATGAAAATTGAAATTTGGTTGATTTGTCTCCAACTAAGACGATTTTTTACCACCTCAAAAACTTTTATCTGGGCAAATGTTGTATGCAGAAAAATGAAATTTCCAACTAAACGCATTTTTTACCACTTTGGCTAAAATCAACACTTGGCATTACTGGTCACACCTTAATCAACTGGGCATCTTTCGGGCCAATTGGGTTTCTATTGACCTTCCGGGTAACGCCAAGCATTACCCAGCAACATCCAGCAAGCATTACCCAGCATCATTCGACAGTCACTACCCGTTGAACTTGTTAACTTTTCTGTCGTAGGTAAGCAGGCCATTTACCTCTTCTTCAACGTCAGACACCTGAGTGTAAACGTACCCAGCAAGTCCCTCATCCTGCAGCGATTCTGCCTCTTCAAGCAGCTCACGAACAGCCACTCGCCAATCCCCTACCGTGGCAAAATCTCCGTATCCATACGAGTGATCGAGCGACGTATGACCTGCTGTCATCTGCGCAAGTCCGCCAAACTCAGAGATCACCACGGCACGATTTGGGAGAAGTTTTCTGTTCTGCTTCCCATGCCAACCTGCACGTAGAGGCCTGAAGTAATTGTGTATGCTCAGAAAATCACCACAGCCCTGGTCGTACCAGCCACTTGTCGCATCAATTGGTCGCGTTGCATCCAAAGCACAAACAGCCTCAGTGGCAGCGCGCGCATCAAACTGTCCCCAACCCTCGTTGAAGAGCGTCCAAATACCAATTGATGGGTGTCCATCCAGAAGCTTAACCATTCCCTGACAGGTTTCTATCCACTCATTCTGATATGCCTTGTCACCTGCGGATAAAGCCTTGTGATGGCTTGGGGTTGTGTCATCAAATCGGCTCCAAGTAAAACTGAACAGCGTTGGCTTTTGGCTTGTGTGCCAGGGACTATACGAGCTACCTCCCGAAACACAATCCTGCCAAACCAGCATGCCGAGTCGATCGCAATGGTAGTACCAGCGCTCGCTTTCAATCTTGATATGTTTACGCAACGTATTAAAACCGGCCGATTTCATAGCCTCTATGTCATATACCAGCGCATCATCGGACGGCGCGGTCATCAATCCATCAGGCCAATAGCCCTGATCAAGCACACCACGCACAAAATATGGCGAGCCGTTCAAGTGAACCCTTGGTACACCATTCTCATCAGGCTTTACCTCGACAGTACGAAACGCGCAATAACTGCGAACTGTATCAACGACCACGCCATTTTGTCGCAGCGTAGCCTCCACGTCATATAGGTGTGGACTCTCCGGCGACCAAAGCAGCGGGTCATTCACGCGCAGCTCAGCGGATGTCTCCTCGGCTTCGTTTACTGGCAGTGTGACGAGAAGAACGTCTTGTCCAAGCTCGTCTTTGAGCGATAACCTCAGCTCTAGTGCATCTGTCTGCGCACCTGTCTGCGCACCAGCCTGCGTTTTTGCTGACCTACTTACCTGTGCGCTCGCTCTAACCTCAAGCGCGCCAAACATATCACCCTTCAGCGTTAGCGACTCAAGATGAACCGCAGAAACAATCTCATACCACACGCTTTGCCAAATGCCACTCTGAGCGGTATACCAAATGTCACCACGCGAAAGTCGCTGCTTTCCACGCAGCTGGGAGCCGGTATCGCTCGGATCCCAAACACAAAGCGCAAGCTCAGCCGTGGCGGCACGCTCAGCCACACCTGACGCCGTAACAAGATCCGCGTCCGTTGCCTCTCCCGCCTCAGGCGAGCCAAGTAAATCCGTCACATCAAAGGAAAATGGCAGGTAACCGCCAGTATGCGTACCAGCAAGCTTGCCATTCACAAAGCACGCGCACATCCAGTCAACCGCTTCAAAATGTAGAATAAGTCGCTGGTCATCAGCCGGTTTAGGTAGTTCAATTTTGCGCTTATACCACAAAAATTCGCTCGGCTGCACCGTACGACCAACACCAGAGAGCGGAGCTTCTGGCGAGAACGGCACCACAATCTGTCCATCCCAACGGGAAGGAATCGTCTGTTGCACGAGGGTCTCTACACCAATCCCGCCATCTACCGGCACAATCGCATAATCCCACACGCCGTTTAACATCACGTAATTGTCACGCTGCAAACGAGGACGCGGATACTCAGGCAACACGTTCGACGAATCAAGCGCCTCTCCCCAAACAGTCGTCAGAGAATTCAGTGTCTCCTCCGTATGCTTTTTGGGCGCACTTGCCAAAACGCGACGAATATCCAGCATGGTATCTCTCGTTTCTCCTGAAGCAGCAGGTACAAGCACACGACAAGCCAGCGTGACGTATGTATATCATAGCCACTTCGTAAAAGAATTTATATAGCGAGAAAACCGAACAAACCCCAGCTCAATTACGAACTAAGGCTCAAATAGGGCTGAAGCTCAAATAGGACTGGAGCTCAGCACTACTCAAAACCTATGTAAAAGCTAGTGCCTGGGAAACCATGGAATGCAGCGATTAACACGCTTGCAGTAGTCTCTGTACTCATCGCCAAACTGCTCGAGAAGCCACTTCTCCTCTGTAGCCTGCATCATCACAGTTAAAAGCACCCAAAATACAAGGGGTAGTGGTAACAAATAAAGGTTACTAGAGAGCAACGCTGCACCTGACATAACAAACGCAAATGCGGAGTAGATAGGGTTTCTGACCAGCGCATAAACACCAGTGGTTACCAGCTGATTTGCAATGATTTTCTCGCGAAGTTTTTCTTTGATGGCAGCGGAAACCCAAAGCCAAATGCCCACGATCAAAAAAGCCGTGCCTACGGCATGCATTACACCAACCGTTGCTCGAATGCGAAGATACGGAAGAAATCCCAGTTTGGACAGGGTGATACATGCAACTGTCAGCGCCGTGATGGTAATCACGTACGCAGGACCGACGCCGAGTACCGGAAGATGATCCTTCTTCTCGTTCTGAGCAGACATTCGATAAACTCCGTTCAGTTGGAAGTTTGTTAGCTTTAACTAACTGCGATATAAAGTTTACACCTTTACTGGTAGCGAAGCGATTCCACAGGATTAAGCTTTGAGGCTCGACGAGCAGGCCAGTAGCCAAAGATGAGTCCGATGCCAATGCAGATTCCCGAGGTAATCATCACAATGTTTGGAGTGATGATGGGCGTGATACCAGTTTCAAGCTGTATCATGCTGCCAAACGAGCCGGCCAGTCCCCACGCTCCGGCGTAACCCAGGGCAATGCCAATCACACCGCCCATAATGCAAATCAAAATGGACTCGCACAGGAACTGTTTGGTGATGTCGGACGCGCGAGCTCCCAGAGCTTTACGCAGGCCAATCTCCCTAATACGTTCCGTCACGTTAGTGAGCATCATGTTCATGATGCCAATACCGCCAACTAGAAGTGAAATACTTGCCGTAGCGGTAACCAGAACCTGGAACGACATCAGCGTGGCATTCATCTGCTCGATGATGGACGAGAGCGTCATAACCGTCACACGATCTTCTGCCTGCGCAGAAGGAATGTTAAACCAGTCCAGCAACCAGGACTTTGTTTCATCCGCAAGTGCCTTCATGTCAACGTTTTCGCGAGCGTAGCCAAAGACCTGGCTGATAGTTTTGGTGCCCGTGAGTCGCGCAGAATACGTGGAGTACGGAATATAGGCCAGCAGCGTTTCGCCTTGCCCGCCCGCATTTGCTCCACTATCTACCACACCAACAATGGTGTAGCTATCGTTATTGATGCGGACAACCTGTCCAATGGATGCATCTGCTGTGCCAAAGAGTTTCTCGGCAGACATTTTGTCGAGAAGAACGTTTCTAGATGTGTCATCTACGTCGGACTTTGTGAAGAGCGAGCCCACTGATGCCTTGAGGCCCATGACGGTAAAGTAGTCTGGAGTGCAGCCGATAATTCGCGCGTCAAACTGCTTTTCGGCCGAGTTGACGCGAGCCATGGTGGAATCAATGCCGGTGACAAGCTCATACCCTGGTACGCTGAGCTGCAGCATCTCCAGGTCCTGCTGCGTGACCTCGCGGTCTGGCCACGCGTATATCATGACCATGCGTGACTGATTGAGGCCCAGAGAGCTTACCAGTGAATACTTGATACCATCGATGAGCGCCGTCATAGCAATTACCGCGCTGATGCCAATAACAATACCCAGCACCGTCAACAGGCTGCGGCCACGGTTAGCGTTGAGCGCAGACAGAGTTTCTCGCAGCAGATCCATTAACCTCATAGCGCGACACCTCCCGTCCCGGGTCGCGAGGTGCTGCCTGCTGGTGCGGCATGCGCACCCGGCGCTGCATGCACACCCAGCGCCGTATCCGCACCTGGCGCGGACTGTGCGGCGTGTTGCTTCACAAACTCCTTTTCCTGCTCGTCTGTGAGCAGGCGACCGTCACGAATATGCACCACGCGATCAGCCCACAGAGCGGTCTCTGGATCGTGCGTAATCAACACGATTGTCTTGCCGCGTTCCTGCATAGACTTGAACGTATTGAGGACCATCTCACTGGTAGCTGAGTCTAGGTTACCTGTTGGCTCATCGGCAAAAATAACCGCTGGATCGTTGACAAGCGCGCGAGCAATAGCAACACGCTGCACCTGACCACCGGAAAGCTCGTTGGACTTGTGCTCGTAATATTCCTCGGGCAAACCAACGGAGCGTAAAGCCTTCCAGGCACGCAGTTCTCGCTCTTTTGCAGGAATGTCCGAGTAGATGAGTGGCAGCATAACGTTTCGCAGCACTGTAGTGCGCGGCAGCAGATTAAACGACTGAAAGACAAAGCCCAGACGCGTTGCGCGAATCTCCGCTAGATCGTCATCAGAAAGATCCGCTACCTCAAGCCCCTCTAGCTTGTACGAGCCAGCGGTAGGCGTATCCAAACAACCCAAAATATTCATAAGGGTTGATTTGCCCGAGCCAGATGGACCCATGATGCAGAGAAACTCGCCTTTCTCCACAGTCAAAGAAACACCACGTAGAGCGTGCGTCAAACCTGCAGCCGTCTCATAAATGCGATGCAGCTTATGTACCTCAATTACCTTGGACATGCGCGTCGCCTACTTGGAGTCTTTGGAGCCCGTTGTGTCGGACGTTGCGCTGGTCCCCGAGCCAGACGTCGCGCCAGACGTTGCGCCTGCTGGAGCGTCCATCGCCGCGCCTTGAGATGGACCGCCAGCGCCGCCGCCAATCATCACCTCAGTGCCGTCCTCAATACCGGCACCCTCGATGACGGCCGTCGTAGAGCTTTGCGCCTTTACGGTCACTGGCACGCGTTCTACCTGTGGATAGCCCTTCTCGTCACGAGAAGTAACCACGTTGACGTAAGCGCCATCGCCATCGTCCATGACGGCAACAAGGGGTACGGTCAGTACGTTATCCATGTGCTGAATCATGATGTCCACGTTGGCGGTCATACCTGGCTTGATGGAGGCATCAGGACTGCTAATAAGCAGGTCAACGGTGTAAGAAACAATGGATCGACCGGGGTTATCGTAACTTGCACCTGCGTCGGCACCGTTGGACGAAACAGCAGAAACGTGAGTAACCACTGCGTCGCAATACAGGTCTCGCAGAGCTGTAAAGCTGACCTGCGCCTTCTGGTCAACGGCGATGCGAGAAATGTCTACCTCGTTGATCTGGACGTTGACCTTCATCTGGGAAAGGTCCGCGATAGTAATCAGAGGACCGGCGTTGCCAGCACCCGGCGCGGACGAACCAACCGAAGCGCCGTTCACCGCGTTCATCACAATAACCGTTCCGTCGCATGGGGCGGTGACTACACGCTTATCTGCCTGGGCAATTGCGTCGTTGTAAGCGGAACGAGCCTCCTCAAGCGCAATCTGGGCGCTCTCCAGATTTGCCTCCGCCGCTTCCACAGCCGCAGCAATGGACGCAGCGTTTGCTTCTTGTCCGTCCTCGCCCGCCTCGGGGACACCGTTGCGTGCGGACGCTAGGGCTGAGCGAGCCTTACTGACCTCGTTCTCGGCTGCTTTTACCTGCTGAGATGCCTTACGAACAGCCTTATCCAGTTCATCGTTCTTGATGGTAAAGAGCTTGTCACCTTTATGAACGTACGTGCCCTCGGAAACCTGAACGTCCTGAATAATGCCATCTACCTCAGGAGTTACCACGGTTGACGACACGGGCTTGATGGATCCAGACGCGGAAACAGAATCGCTGAACTCGCCGCGCGTGACAAACGCAGTACTTGGCATCACGGTAGTGTTCTGGTTCTGGCCGCCCTGGCACATAGGCAAGATAAACAATATGACGAGAAGAACAAAGACTCCGGCGGTTATTCCCGCCTTAATAAGCTTCTTTTTACGACGAGCTTTGCGGTGACGCGCCAAACTCTCGTACGCCTCACGAGCTTCAGCGTCCTCTTCACTTTCACCTGATGAAATGACACCAATCTGGGAGCCTAAGTTAGCCGTCTGATCAGCAACCGTTGGAAGCGTGGACGCAAATGCTGCCTGCTGATATCCCTCGGGAGGTGTGGGAGTGCTGGGAGCCGCAGCTCCTGCAGCGCCCGACACGCCCGCGTCGCCAGCAGCGCCCGCATTTTCCTCGTTGGCTTCTTGCTTTGAACTGTGGTTGAAGTGAAGCATAGGTCCCTCCGAAATCCATGCTTAAAACACGAACAATCCCAGAA
>CAUUGK010000053.1:0-6720 GCA_963544765.1 uncultured Atopobiaceae bacterium | reverse complement strand
CAAGAATCATGTTGAAAGGGCTGGTACACAGGTCAGAGCCAGACTTAGCAAGGTTAATGCGCTCAAGGAAGTGACGGGGTGCAACCATCCATGCAAGACGCAGGCCAGGAGCAAAAATCTTTGAGGTAGTTCCCAGATAAATGACATTTGGATCAAGCGTCTTAAGGCGTGTTAGATCTTCTCCCTCAAAGCGAATAAGACCATACGGGTCATCCTCAACAACAGGGATGTTGTACTGGTGAGCCAGCTCAAGAAGGCGCAGACGTCTTGGCATAGACATGGTGATGCCGGCAGGATTGTTAAAGTTAGGAATAACGTAGATGAACTTAGGCTTTCTGCCCTTGCTGGCAAGCTCTTCAAGCTTGGCCTCGAGAAGATCTGTCCTAATGCCTTCTTCATCCATATCAATGGTGTGAACAGTAGGCTCATACGCGGAAAATGCCTGGAACGCACCAAGATAGCTTGGACCCTCACAGATAATATCGTCCCCTGGGTTAAGAAAGACACGGCCCAAGAAATCAAGCGCCTGCTGAGAACCAGAAGTCAAAATCATCTCGTCAGGATCAGCCTCGACGCCCTGAGCAGCTAAAATCTTGCAGATGGTCCTTCTGCACTCAATACGGCCATCAGAGTTGCCGTACTGGAGAGACCTAAGTCCCTCAACAGCAACGCAGCGTCGAGCGCACTCTGCAACCTGATCAAGTGGCAGCGAAGAAATATCCGGCAGACCACCAGACAGCGCAATGACACCTGGACGAGACAGAGCCGCAAACAAATCTCGTACTTCGCTCTTTCGCATGGTTTGAACGCGATCTGCGTACAGATCACCCCATACGTCAAACGAGATTCTGCTGTCATCCATAGAACTCTTACTCCTTACAAGCCATCTTTGGGCAAAATTGTGCCGAAAAGATGTGCTTATTGTTTTAGGACGTAGTCTTTTTAGTATCGCTCAAATAACAATAAATAACAGGGTAAAATATGACGCAATTGCTAAACGGTTACATATAACCGGCAAACATACTGGTCGCTCCTAAATTTTGTAGAGAGGATTTTTATGGACAGCGCACATAACACTGTTGAATTGAACGCAGCGCTTTCAAATCCCCGCGATGATATCGCTAAACTTGATGAACTTGAGAAGAAGCTCTTTGCTCTCAACTACGCAGCTAATGAGATTGGCTCTTTTGGACCATGTATCGATCCAAAAAAGGCTGCTGAAGAGCGCGGAGAAGCCCTGGCAATCCTTGGTGAACAGGTCCAGGAAACCCTCTGTGATCCTGCTGTTGGCGCACTGCTTGATAGACTTCACGAGAATCGCGCTCTACTTGATGAGACTCATCGCGCACAAGTTAAAATTCTTCGTCGCGATAGAAGCCAGCTGGTAGATGTACCTGTTGAGCTTCAGAGCAACTTTATTCGTCTTACCACAGAGGCTAATGAGGTCTGGGAGCAGGCAAAGAACAGTGATGACTGGTCACTCTTTGCGCCAAAGCTGGATAGCTTAATTGAGCTTCGCAAAGAGATGTGTCAGGCACGCGATGCTTCCAAAGATCCATATGATCTTTTACTCAGCGATTTTGAGCACGGCACCAATAGAGAGTTCTACAACACCTTCTTCAATAACGTTAAAGAAGTGGTAGTTCCTCTGGTTGCTGATTGTATGGCTTCTAAGCGCCAACCAAGCACCAAACCTCTTGAGGGTAAGTTTGATGTCAACCGTCAGTGGGACCTTGCAAAAGACCTGGTAAAGCTCCAGGGTCTTGACGAGGACGCTTATTGGCTTGGCAAAACTGAGCACCCTTACACCGGTGGTCCTGGTATCGGCTTTGTTATGGTTGCTAGCCACGCTTACGAGAATAACGTTCTCTCCAATGTCTATTCCATGCTGCATGAGAACGGTCACGCCCTCTACGAGCAGGGCATTAACTGGGAGTACCGCTTTACCTCTCTGAGCACTGGCACTTCTATGGGCATGCACGAGTCCCAGTCCAGGTTCTTTGAGAACTACGTTGGCCTTTCTGAGGCTTTTGCTGAGCCTCTTATTCAGCTTATGCGCAAGCATTTCCCTGGCCAGCTTAATCGCGTCACTGCCTTCCAGCTCTTCTCGGCAGCTAATAAGGTACAGCCAAGTCTCATTCGTACTGAGGCGGACGAGCTCACCTATCCTCTGCACATCCTCATCCGTTACGAAATGGAGCAGGCACTTTTGTCTGGCGAGATTACTGCAAAGGATGTCCCAGCTCTTTGGGCCGAGAAGTACAAGCAGTACCTGGGCGTTACGGTTCCAAACAACACTGAAGGCGCTCTTCAGGATGTTCACTGGTCATGGGGCGAGTTTGGCTACTTCCCAACCTATGCTCTAGGTAGTGCCTATGGCGCTCAGTATAAGCACGCCATGATTGCTGAGGGTATGGACTTTGACGCCGTCTGCGCATCTGGAGATCTTGCTCCTATTAGGGAGTGGCTGGGCAGCCGTATTTGGACCTGGGGCCGAGCAAAAGACTCTAAGGAGCTTATCTTGGGTGCATGCGGTGAGCCTTTTGACGTCCACTACTACACCAAGTATCTGACCGACAAATACTCTCGCATCTATGGTCTGGCCAGCGCATAAGCGCACGCCGTAGACGCGAGTAGAAATATCTGTCCTCTACCAATTAAACGAAAGGGATGAAATGAAAAAATTTATCGAGGAGTTTAAAGAGTTTATCCAGCAGGGCAATGTTATGGACATGGCTATTGGTATCATCATTGGCGGCGCATTTACCGCTATTGTTACCTCCCTTGTCAATGACATCATCAACCCATTTATTAAGCTGATCTCTGGCGGTGGCACCGAGGTTTCTGGTCTTTCTATTCCAGTTCCTGGCACCCAGAACGGCATTGACTTTGGTGCGTTTATCAGTGCAATCATCAACTTCCTGATCATTGCATTCATTGTCTTCTGCATGGTTAAGGCCCTCAATAAGTTCATGAAGGCATCCAAGCTTAAGAAGGACGAGGAAGAGGCTGTTGAAGAGATTGCAGCTCCACACTGCCCACACTGCCTTGAAGAGGTTAAGGAAGGTGCAACTCGCTGCCCACACTGCACTGGTGAGATTGAGGGCGGCGCACACGCTGCGTAAGCTTTACACCAAGCTTTACATCACCGCCCTTTTACGCATGTAAAAGTAGGCAAGAAAAAAAGCAGGCATATCATATGCCTGCTTTTTTGTTACTGAAAGAAACCAGAAATGAACTGCCTCCCATTTCTTGGACACGAGAAATGGGAGGCAGTTCAAAACACACCTAAGTCAGATAATCTGTCAAAAAGACGTATACATGACGCTGAAAATACCTCAATCATGCAGAATATCTTCATTAGGTGTGTAAAATGCCCGCATTTGAGCAGATTATCTGACTTAGGTGTGTTCCGTAGATACAGAATTTATCGATAGTTAAATTTCTTATATAAGTCTATTCATGTTTAAGCATATTAGATGAAGTTTATGCATAGAGATGCATATCAGGTAGTGCGACCGCCTAGCTGCCTGGCTATCTTGATTAGGAACATGTCGATTCTTCAGCAGAACCTACCAAAGCTGCGCTATTTTGTGCGCCAGGTCTAAAAGCCGACGCTAACACGTTGCAGAATCATAATCACCTGCATATGAACTGCCCCCCATTTCTTATGTCCAAGAAATGGGAGGCAGTTTAGAAACGGCTGGGTTATTTCTTACCTAATCCGCCCTTGCCGCTGCCGCCATTTCCTGAAGAGCTGCCGCCATTTCCTGAAGAGCTACCACCATTACCAGAACCAGAAGAAGTAGGAGTTACTAGCTTATAGCCACCCTTACCATCTGGCTGCCAAGGGAACTCTGCCTTTGGTGGATACTCATATTTAGCCCAATCATCCTCACGGTGATTAAGGAGGGCAAACTTAAGAGTAAATCCAGGAGCATCAATACTGAGAAGCTTTTTATTTTCCGCAGTAGTGTATAGAACAGACTTAGATATCTGTTCAGTTTCTGAAAAGCCCTGAGCAAGAATGGGGAAAGAAAGACCATCTGCCGAAGGCTCTTCTGCAACAATCTGAATAGGAGAAACGCTACCGTCTGGATAGAACAGTGCAGCAGCTCCATCCTTATGAGCAGAGAAGGTGTACGCTCCGCCAGAACCCTTATTCATAGACTCAATCTGATCACTGGTCAAATCTTCTTTAGAACCATCTGCATAGTGCAAGCCAAAGAGATAATACGTACCAGGAATGGTGGCAGCAAAATTGACTACCTGTCCTTCAATATAAGCTATCTGTGAAGTATCGTCTGGATTGTCAGAAAGTTTTTTGAAATTAAATGTAATTTCGCTCTTGGCATCACTGTACTTCAGATAGTTGTTGTCGTCCTTATCAAAAAGCATTGGCACACTATCGCCATCATCATACGTACATTGAATGGCAATAGTTCCTTTTGCTTCCCACTTACCATCATTCTTCACACCTTTAAAATTATGCATGAAGAAAGTGCCGTCTTCTTTGAATGAATAGTAAAGAACGGTTCCATCGTTATAGCCCTGATTAAGCATGCCACCATGGTCAAAGGTTTTGCCTTCCTTTGATCCACCTTTAGTTCCAACGCCATTGTCAACACACCAGACGCCAGTAATAATCTTAGAAAAATCTCCGGTTAGCGTTGGATGGTCTGGAATCTCTTCAAGCTTCACAAAATCTGACTGAGAAGGTGCATCACCAGTACCGCCTTGACCGCCATTCTGAGGATCTTGACCAGCTCCACCAAGAATAGAATCAGGGTTTAAGATTGCCTGCATCACGTCACTATTACAAGCAGCAAGCGTGCTGGCAGCACCGCCTGCAGCCAATCCAGCAAAAGCGCGACGAGTAATCATCTCTTTATTCATACGTTCCTCCTATAAACGTATAAAAGGCTCAACTTTTTATATTCTACTTGAAACGAGTCAAATGTTACACATTAAGCTGCATTCGACTTATGTATCATCCTACTTTGTATGAGGAAGATGAGAGGTAATCAATGTCATAGTGCCCGTAAAGCGCAGGCTACCAGAAGATGCAGGTGCAATAAAATGCGAACCCTTGCAAATCCTATGCTCTTCTCCGTTGCCGCCGTCAGCGCAAACCATACCTTCTCCCTCAATGACACTTACGCACATAAACGGCCATGGCTGAGCAATAGTTTTTGCCTCATGAATCTCGTATTTTTCTACCGAGAAGTACTTGCAGCTCATAAGTTCAGTTTTACCGTCAATTTCTGGAGCAGTAATTTCTCCAGATGTTGGAGCTTCCTGTGCGTAATCGATAACCTCAAGACTCTGTGCTAAATGCAAGTCACGAGGCTTGCCATCGTCTCCCAAACGATCATAGTCGTACACACGATACGTGACATCTGAGCTCTGCTGCGTTTCTAAAATCAACGTGCCTGTTCTAATAGCGTGCACTGTACCGGGATCAATCCTAAAGAAGTCTCCAGCCTTAATGGGCACGTAATTGAGAAGTTGGCTCCACTTGCCCTGCTCAACCATAGCTGCAAACTCTTCTTTTGAGGAAGCGTTCTGACCAACAACAATATCGCCATTCTCTTTTGCATCAAGAATATACCAGCACTCAGACTTTCCCAGAGAGCCATTCTCGTGTTCTGCTGCGTACGTATCATCTGGATGAACCTGAACAGAGAGATCATCTTTTGCATCAAGAATTTTAATGAGAAGTGGGAAACGGTCTCCCTCTGCATTACCAAAAAGCTCTCGATGAGAAACCCATAGCTCGGAAAGAGTGTTTCCTTCAAAGGCACCAGAGGCAACTTCACAGTCTCCGCTAGGATGTGCACTGATCGCCCAGCACTCTCCTACTGAGCCTTCGGGGATGTCGTAACCATACTCTTCAGCAAGCCTTCTTCCACCCCAAATTTTGTTGTGAAAAAGAGGTTTTAAAAAGATAAGGTCATTATATGACCCGTCTGTGTTTTTATCTAAATTTAGCATCGTAGCTCCTTATATGCAGTGCGTACATGCTTTTCTAATAGCTAACAACTCTATAGTCTAACGGATTCTAATAGCTTAACACTGACTCATTTAACTGCTTTTGACGGGGTTTCTCGCTAACAAAAAAGGCTCAGCTAAAAAGCTGAGCCTTTGCAGTCAATGAACTAAATAAAACTTAGAACATAACGCTGAAGGAATCCATGCTGTAGTCGGAACCATAAAGAGCAAGGATGGTACCACGAACAGTTGCGGATGGATCCATCTTTACACCTGGGTCAAAGTATGCAAAGCCCTTGGTAGTTGCGTTAGGAGCTGCGTTAACAAACAGGTTCAGCTCATCCTTGCCAATAGCGGTGTCGGTGGACTGAATGAAGATGTTGGTATCGGTCTTGTTGACAACCTCAACCATATAGCCGTTGGAGTTCTCAAAGTCAACGCCAATGCCAGTAACGGTAACGGTAATCTTATCGGTGTCGATAAGAACCTCGGTCTTATCGCCAGTCTTCTTAACATCATCAACGTACTTCTGAGTGTTAGTAATCTGCTCGGAAGTGTTGTGCTTGTCCATCAGAGAGTTATAGAGGTCCTTAGCGTCAGAGTCACCCGCACGAGTATCTGAAGGCTTAGTTGCAGTATTTGCATCAGGTGCAGTCTGCTGCTGTTGCTGCTGTTGCTGCTGACCACCGCCAGTAGTGGTTCCTGGATCAGCAAGATTTGGAATAAGAT
>CAUUGK010000052.1:0-6912 GCA_963544765.1 uncultured Atopobiaceae bacterium | reverse complement strand
GCGTGATCGACGTTCAGACCCTCGTTTGCACGGCCTCTAAAGCCGTCGGTTCCAAAGTACTTCATAAGCGTCTCCTAGCTGCGAATGTGGTGTTGTCGGGTGGAGAGCAACTTGCGCGTGAAGCGCCAGCGAACTACTCGACAGGTGGGGCTTCTCGCCAGATGGCGAGAAGAACGTGCGGACTGAAGCGGTTGCGCAAATATGCAAAATGCAACCATTTAAAAGTATACAAAAAAGAGACCTGCCGATATACAACAGGTCTCTTTGTGAGGACTTTTTTGGGGTCCAGCGGCCTTAGCGCTTGGAGAACTGAGGACGCTTACGAGCCTTCTTCAGACCGTACTTCTTACGCTCGACCGCACGAGAATCGCGGGTGAGGTAGCCGGCCTTCTTAAGGTCATCACGATACTCGCCAGCCTCGAGAAGAGCGCGAGCGATGCCCAAGCGAAGAGCGCCGGACTGGCCGTTGATGCCGCCACCATCGCAGTTTGCGAGGACGTCGAAACGACCAAGAGTATCAGTAATGCGGAGAGGTGCGGTTGCGTTGTCTACGAGCTGCTGGCGACCAAAATACTGGACTGCCTCGCGGCCGTTAACGGTAACCTTACCAGTTCCAGGAACAAGACGAACACGAGCGACGGCCTCTTTACGACGGCCGGTGCCGGTGTAAACAGCGGTGTTATCTGCCATCGTTTAGCCCTCCAGCTCAATCTTGACGGGATTCTGTGCAGCATGTGGGTGCTCAGCGCCGGCGTAAACCTTAAGCTTCATACCCTGCTTGCGACCAAGAGTGGTCTTAGGAAGCATGCCCTTGACTGCGTGCTCAACAACACGCTCTGGGTGCTTCTCCATCTCTTCCTTGAAGGAAGTGATCTTCAAGCCACCAAGGTAGCCGGAGTGACGCCAATACTCCTTGTGGTCAGCCTTAACACCAGTAAGGACAACCTTGTCTGCATTGATGATGACAACAAAGTCACCAGTATCAGCGTTTGGGGTGTACTGTGGCTTGTTCTTGCCACGAAGAATCATGGCAGCCTTTGTAGCCAGACGACCGAGCGTTGCGCCCTCAGCGTCGATGAGCACCCACTTGCGCTCGACTTCGCCAGCCTTGGCGAACTGAGTCGACTTCTTCACTTGACTCCTCCTACGAATTACGAGTTGATAACCCCTGGACGGGTCATCGATGCTTTTTCTTGTCAGAGATTACGGGGCTCTGTGGAAAAGCCTTAAAAGTATACTCCACTCTTTAGCTGTTGTACGCGGGAATTTTTGTTGCTTCACGAATGCAACAATTCGTTCAAATTTGACGGGTTTCTCCACATTGAAAAGCCGTCCACAGCACAAGAACAACCACTTGGCCTGCTGTGCGATACATTTTGTTTCGACTTTTTATTTTATGGGGCGAGAAGTGCTGGCCGGCTCGTATGTTTACACCAAGGTCAAAGCTACAGCGTCAGGAGGAAATGATGCGTGACACAGATTTTGTCGCACGTTTGCACCGGAACTTTGCGTTGCTGGGCGGCCAGCTTAAAACCCGACTCAAAAATCATATAGTACTGAGCACCGCTCTTGCCCTGTTTGCGGCGCTTTTGCTGGTGATTCCATTCTACGGATGCTCGCCAGCCGCTTCTGAGAACACTCAGGGCAGCTCAACCGCTCAGTCTGAAGCTCAGAAGGATCAGAAAGAAGAGGCACCTAAGGGAACGGTTAAGGCAACATCGTTCTACTCGCCAACCCTTGGCCTAGACTGGAACTATGATGTCTACCTGCCTGCAGACTACGAGTCCAATCCCAACAAGACCTATCCCGTTGTGTATATGCTGCATGGTCTGTATGGCAATCACCGCAATCTGCTGGAGCGCTTTGATTCATCCGCCATGCTTGACGAGGCTATTCAAACCGCTGGTCAGGGAGCTATCGTAGTCTTTGTTGACGGCTTTAACAGCTTCTACATTGACTCCGCTGATCGCGGTCTCAAGATGGAATCTGCCATTATGAACGACCTGGTACCTTACATTGAGAGTACGTATCGCGTATCAAAGGACCGCAAAGACCACGCAATCGGCGGCATTTCTATGGGCGGTTATGGTGCAGCTCGATTTGTTTTGCACCACTCCGATTACTTTAGTAAAGGCATTTTGCTTTCTCCTTCCGTTTGGACAAAGCTTGCTGATGACAACTTTATTTACACGTCTCAGCATGCCTTTAGCGATGGCACCACCAGCTGGTCATGGGATTTGTACAAGCAGCTGTTCCCCACTCAATATCTTGGTGAGGTTGATCCAAGCCAGGTTTCTTTCTTTGTGGCAACAACTTCCGACGACGGCGTAGTGCCTGTTGCTGACGTCGACGCCTTTGTTGAGCAGCTCAAAAACGCTGGCATCAACGTTGACTATCAGCGCGACTCCGGCGATAACCACAACTGGAAGTACTGGTCCAGGGTTGCTCCAACTGCATATGCTTGGGCGCTCGACCAGTTCAAGAGCGCTGACAGCAAGTAAGCACTGACGGCGCGCCGGGCAGCGCGGGGCGGTGCAGGGCGAGCCGCGAGTGCGCCGCCGGGCGGCGCGGGTCCAGGGCGAGCCGCGGGTGCGCCGCCGGGCCGCGGGTCCAGGGCGAGCCGTAAGTGCGCCGCCAGGCCGCGGGTCCAAGGCAGCCGCGAGTGCGCCGGGTTTCTCGCCAGAAAAGACCGCGGATATGCGCGTAACAGCGCTGTCCGCGGTTACTTTTTTCCCGAAACTGAAGTATTATCAGCGTAGATAACTTGCGCCGCTTGGAAGTGCCGTTCAAGCGCCGATTGCGGCGTCGCAAACCGAGGAGCGACTATGCCCAGCATCTACACCGTCACGCTCAACCCCGCTCTGGACAAGACCGTCCAGGTGCCAAATTTTGCCGTTGACCAGGTGAATCGCATCACATGGCTCAGGCAGGACGCGGGCGGCAAGGGCATCAATGTCTCCAAGGTTATCGCTAAGCTGGGCGGAGAGTCTACCGCCATCGCCGTTCTTGCAGGTCAAACCGGCAAGTGGATCGCTGACACACTTGGCGAGAATAACATCAAGGTCCAGGCGATTTCCGTTCCCGGTGAGACGCGCACTAACCTGAAGGTCGTTGATACCGAGGGCGGCACCAATACCGACATCAACGAGTCTGGCCCCGAGGTCACCGACACCATGCTTGACCAGGCACTTGCTGACTTGATTGCCAAGACTTCCGCTGGCGATATTGTGGTTCTCTCCGGCAGTCTCCCCCGTGGAGCTGCCTCAGATACGTATGGCCGTTGGACTCGTGCTTTGCGCGCCGCCGGGTTGAAGGTATACCTGGACGCTGACGGCGCAGCCCTCTCGGCTGGCCTTGAACAGAAGCCATACTTCACCAAGCCAAACGATCACGAGCTCTCCGCCATGCTTGGCCGCAAGCTTGCCGACGTGGACGCGATTGCCGCTGCCGCATCCGAAATTGTTGCTGGTGGCATCGACACGGTCTGCGTTTCCATGGGCGGCAACGGCGCCGTCTACGCCACGGCCGACGAGGTTTGGTATGCAGGTCCAGTAAAAGTCCAGGTAGGAAGCACTGTCGGTGCCGGTGACTCCGTTGTGGCGGCGCTTGCCTTTGCAGATGCACAGGGTCTCTCGACAGAAGACGCGCTGCGACTATCCATGGCCACGGGCGCCGCAAATGTCATGGAGAGCGGAACCCAAGCGGCGGAGCGCTCTGTTGTGGACTCGCTCATCGAGAACGTGCAGCTCACGCGCCTGCGCTAGTGTGCGAGGTGCGGCGTGGCCGCCACGCGGGTGCGCGGGGCACGAGTGCACCGGGCGCTGCGAGTGCACGGGTTTCTCGCCAGGTGCGCCATAACAGCATGCGCGCCTGAAAAGTGCAAAGAATCTGTATTTGAGGCACCGATTCTTTGCAGAAATCAGGCAAATCCACAGTTTCTTTTGCATTTTTAGGCAAAATTTACAGATTCTTTGATGAAATCAGGCGCATGAAAGATAGACTACGTGGCCCTGAATTTTTGAGCCTGAAAGCTGCATCATGTCTGAGTGAATTTACTCAGACATGGCGAGAAAAACCGGCAAAACCACTCAGACTTGGTGTGCTTTTCCGGCAAACGGCTCAGACATGGCGAGAAAATCAGGCGCGCATAACATTTCGCTCGCAAGTCGCGCGCATAACGTCTCGCTCGCAAGTCGCGCGCATAACGTCTCGCTCGGAGCACCGTCATGCGAAAACGCGCGCGGTGTTTCCGCAGTTACTCAGTAGTGCCCGCAGTTTTTCTGCGATTGCATTCGAGCTTCCAGCCGATCATCCAACCAACTGCAAGAACGTAATTCTCGATAGCACCAACCAAATTTACCGACTCATGGGCGCTTAAAAAATGAATGAAATGATTGGTTCCAATTCCGATACCACCCAGAATCAGCGCGATCAAAATCGCACGTAGATAGACCCAATCGTAGTGAAAACACGTGGTAACCAAAATGATGAGCACTGCGAGATTCCAAAAACCAATCTCTCGCTGCCAACCGGTCGAAATACCATAAGCGGCATTGCTTCCCATGTACTCGGGAGCGACAATTTGCAGAATAGCCGCACCAGTCATCGCAACGATAACCAGCGCAAACATTACCTTCAAAAACTTATTCATGGGCGTCTTCAAAACAAACTCTTTCCTAAAGCACGCAGGCGCGTATCAACATGAATCACGAATGACAAGCGAGCCGCTACTCGATAAAACTTTTAATCTCTTCGAGGCGCTCAAGTGCGACTTGGCGACCTGTCAGGTACAGAGACAAGAGGGCTTCACCGGACTTCTCGTTAACTTTAACTTCAACTGGCTCAGGAGGCAGAAGCACCAACACTCTACCCTCTTTTTCCAGTTCAAAGAGCTGTTTTCGCTGATCCATGTAACGCTCGGCGCGAGAAGCCAATGCGGCTTCAAAGTATGGATACGCGGAGTAGAGCTGCGAGCGGATAGCAATCTGCTCGTTGACGTCAGTTTTTACAAAATTCCTATCCTGCGTGACAATAACCAGCGCTTTCTTTGCTGGCTTATGGTCGGGAATGTCAACCGCGTGCTCCGCTTTACCGTCGGGCAAACCAAGCGCGGCCGCAAACGGAATTGAATCGGTAGTTCCGCCGTCCAGATAACGATGTCCGTCCAGCTCAACCATGCGAGAAACCGTTGGCATCGACGCGGACGCTCGGACCATGGTCACGTCTTCCGGAAACTTTTTTACGTGCAGATACGCCGACGTGCCAAACGTAACGTCGGACGCCACCGCGTACATCTGCATGGGATTTTGATTGAACGCCTCGTTATCGCAGGGGTCCAGGTGATTCTGAATCTCGTCAAACATAAATTCAGCACCCGCAATATCTCCGGTGGTAATGAGCGAACGAAGCGAGAGAAATCGAGGGTCATCTCTAAAGGCTAGCATGATACGCATAGCGCGGCCCATCTGCTTAGACCTAAAGCTCACGGCATTGATGGCGCCTGCGGAAACTCCCCACACGCTTTCGAAGTTTGTAACGCCCTTCTCGCGAAGCACATCAAGGATTCCAGCAGTAAAAATGCCTCGATAGCTGCCGCCTTCTAGCACAAGCGCAGTTGAAGATAAGTGCGTGGACTCCTGTTCCAGGCTACCGTCCTGCGAGAATTTCTGCTGCTGATCTTCCATAACAACCTCCGAACTTTGTTATTCAGAGTGTACCCAATTTACGCAGGAGCGGGCCTTCGATTTTTGACACACAAAAAAGCGCCTGCAGACAGGCGCTTTGATAATGCAATATATGTACTACCGTGCAGCAAAACTGTGGGTTCTTTTTTACTTGCGAACCTTACGAGAAGCAGCAACAAAACCAAGACCGCTTACAGCAAGTACAGAGGCTGGAACTACAACATCTGCAATACCAGTTGCAGGAAGTACGGACTTCTTCGCTGGTGTTGGTGCAGGGGCTGGAGCAGGCTCTGGCTCTGGTGCTGGAGTTTGATCAGGGGTTGGAGCTGGAGTTGGATCTGGGCTAGGTGTAGGAGTTGGATCTGGATTAGGAGCTGGGTCAGGGATACGCACAAAGTAGACAGAAATGACCTCATCGAACTCCATTGCTGGAACCCAGTGGCCCTTAACGGTAACAGTGCCATCGCCGTTATCAATGATGGTCTCACCGTCAGCATTACCTACCATATATCCCTCTGGAATTGGGTTAGTAACATCAGGAAGGAAGTATGCGTCCTCAGGAGCATATGGATTAACCGTTGGGTCTGTGAGCTGCTCTCTAGTTGGTGCAGGAATAGGAGTTACGCCAGTAGTAGCAGTAGCACCGTTGGTGCTTGTAGGAGCAGGCGTTGTGCCCTCTGCCAGCGCAGATGCTGGAGCAAGTGCCAGCGCAGCTACAAGAGCAGATGAAGCAATGCATACCTTTAAGTTCTTCATGTGGCTTTTGCGCAAATTTTTATGCACTAAGCGAACGGTCAGGTGCACAAAAGTTTTTGGCGCTTTCCTTTCTGATATGGATTATTTATCATGACTCGTTTTGCAAATAATATCACACGAATATCAAGCATATGTATTAGTGAGCTGACATATTCCGTAAACGCACGATTTAATTTATCGTGGCGCTGTTCAGGAGCGACTCGCAAGAGCTCGGTCTTCTCGACAGGCCGAGCTCTTTGTGTATTGTTTGGCGAAGGTTCCTTTGAGCCTGAAAAGTGCAAAGAATCTGTGTTTGGGACACAGATTCTTTGATGAAATCAGGCAGAATCCACCGATTCTTTTATGTTTTCAGGCAAACGTTACAGATTCTTTGCAGAAATCAGGCGCGCGGCGGACGGTGCAAAGTCAGTTGAAACGTTACGCGCGACGAGACGCCTGGTACTTCTCGAAAGCAGCCTTATATTTCTGCTCT
>CAUUGK010000051.1:0-6939 GCA_963544765.1 uncultured Atopobiaceae bacterium | reverse complement strand
TGCGCAGAGGACTTGCATCAGAAAGCGCACGCTCGTGGAACTCCGTGACATCTGCGTCATTTCTGGCGCCTGGCACCATGTCCTGAATAATGACCTCATAGAACGGGGTATTACGCGCGTACTTCCAGAAATAGGAAGCCATGTCGCAGCTGGCGTTCTGCCAAGGCTTGATAGCACCAGCAAAGTGAACAATCTTTGGTGCGCGGCGGGCTGCTTGATAATCATCAAAAACGCTGTTTGGCGCCATTGGATAGAGTTTCTCGGCACGGCCAAAAATGTTGTGCGTAACGTTCCAATCAGCTGGTAGATAGACCACACGACCCTGGCACTCGCTATTCAGAATATCTTGATCGTTGTAGATAAAGATTGGATTGGATGCAATACGCAACCACTCTGGAACAGTGTGATAACGGCGCAGCTCAGCGGTATTGAAGACCATAACTCCCGCCTGGAAGTACGCATAAGGATTCTTAAGGTTAAGAACGTCAAGGCTGTACTTCATGCGGTCTCCACCGCGAACGTTAAGGTTTGCCAGATAATCAATATCAAGCGTTGCGGCAATAAGATTGTTGCCCATTCTTACATCAAAAAGTTCAGCAACATTACCGTTAACCACAAGGTCAGAGTCAAGATAGACAACCTTATCGTAAGCAGAAAGAATGTCTTGAGCCAAGAAACGGAAGTATGTCTCCACACTAATGTGCGCATTATTAGTGTCTAGCTTGTAGTCTTTGACCATGCGCCACACGTTATAGAACGTAATACGAGCATTCTTATAACGCGAGAAGTACTTCTTAACCATCTCCTGCTTTGAACCGCCAATATTGGTGTTAAGAACAACTACGTCGTAATAACGGTTAGGATCGGCGTTTTCAAGCATTGAACCCATAGCGCAGGTAAGAATTGGAACGTAGTTGTTATCTGCTGCAAAGACAACAGGAACAACGTTCTGGCTTGCAATCTCAGGCTTCTCTTCAAAGAGAGGAATGAACTTCTGACGAGGCTCTGGATTGGTAAAGTGAATGCACTGAAGCTCTTTTACCTTCCAGTTTTTGCCCTCTGTACGAAGCATATGCATACGCCAGATATTAAAGAGACGCTCAGTCAGATGACCTGGAGTTCTTAGGGCCTCTTTGCTGTACGTAGACATATCAGTGCGAGCAGTCCACTCGTCAACAAGTGGGAATACCCATGCTGCATAGCGATCAAAGAGCTCTTTGCGCATGATGTACATGTTGCAGAAGCACTGCTGATGGCCGTTGAGAAACGCATTTACATCCTCTGCATACTCTGGGTGACGCTCAATAATGAACGCAGCCATAGTATCCATATCCTTTGGATGAAGCAGAGGAGCAGCATGGTACTGCTCAAGAGGTGTATTAGCGCTTCCAGGGAATTTGCGAATATCCTTTACCCCAGTGGTAATAAGGTCATAACCTTCAATGCACTGAGCAATGGTCTGATCATCAAGACCATATTTCTTAATGGCATCTTCATCAATGAAGTCATCCATAACCTCACCAAACGGATTTTCTGGATACACCGTATCGGTAAAGTTGAAGTAGCGACGATAATGGCCAAAGCCAACATAGCGAGCATTGGTGATGTTCTTCCATGCCCAATACTGTGTAGTCATCTCACAGTACATTGGGTTTTTCTCGGTAATGGTATCGCCCTCATCGTCATGGAGCATATACGTAAAGCGATTGGTCTTCTGACCTGGTCCTACCTGGATTGGCTGAAGGTAATTACTTGCGGGAATATCAACATCTTTATGAGAAGTAATCAGAATGCGAATAGGCTGCTGCTCAAACATCTTTACCATGTGCTTTCTCTCTAGATACTCCATGTGCTCATCGGCAATCTGTTTCATGCGAACTGCCCTATCAAACGACAGTCCCTCATCCTGGTGCATGAGAGCGGCATATTTCTTTGCATATGTCCTATAGCGATATGCATCGCTGTTTTCCGGAAGCTCAGTACCAGTAGCAATGGCCTCGTATGCCTCATCTCTTACAAAACGATAGAGCTCTCGAGCAGCTACTGATGGTCCAAAGAGAATGGCAAACGGCTCAAGGGCTGCCTCTTGATCTTCAGGGGCAAGACGATACTTCCACTCAGCGCTCAAGAGCTCCAACAATCTATGCTTCATACCTCTAAACGAATTGAGATGAGCAGTATTATCTGTCTTGCCAATATAAAGTTCCACTTGATCAATGTTGTCTAAGAACTGATAGCAGAACTCTCCAAATTTATCTAAAGAAATACGAGAAGCGCCAGTTACACCAATACCATAGTGGTACAAAAAGCCTCTGCAAGACTCAAAGCCATCAGCGGTCTGAGCCTTATCTGCCAGGATAAATACCTCATAGGCATCTTCTGCTCTTACCAGGCGCTCCGAAGTCATCTCTGCAAAGGCAGAGCGGAAAAGTTCTCCACGATACAAGCGTTGCGTAGCTCGCCAATCAAGCTTCTGTCCATAGCCTTCATCATAAATAATGCGAAGGATATCGTCACCCTGAGTAAAGTCTGATTGTTGGTTAATGTAGCTCTCAAAAGACTTTGCATCAGTTGGGTCAACGCCATTTTCTGGAATAACAGTAATGCCAAGGTGGAGAATATCAACAGGGTTCTGATCAATACGAGCAGCTACCTGCTCAAGAAAATCAGGAGTGACCTCATCGTCACCGTCTAGGCAAAAGACCCACTCGCCTTTTGTGTGAGCTGCAGCAGTTTTACGTGCAAGATGAAGTCCCTGGTTAGTTGCATGAGTAACAACTTTGAACCTTTTGTCATTCCCTACTGCCGTAACGATTTTCTCTGGAGTGGAATCTGTTGAGGCGTCATCAACAATAATTGCTTCAAAATCACCAAACGTCTGATTCTTTACGCTTTGAATACAACGCCCAATGTACGATTCGATGTTGTATGCAGGAATTACAAATGAAACCTTAGGCATACCAACTCCTTATAAATAAGCAATCTCAACTATCTTCTATCTTATCTAAAATGTGCCTTCCTGGGGCGTGCAAAAGATGTCTACTCGACGCTCTTCAAGCTCTCCACCATATCAATATTTTTGAGCTTTGGCCGCATGGCAACATACACTAACAGCGAGAAAACAAGCGTGAGTCCAAAGGCAAACCAATAACTTGGCGCATGAATAGCACGACCAAACATAACAAGATCAATCTCAGCAGTTTGAACTACAAATCCCTCAAGATATGTTCCTAGAACAAGTCCAAAGAGCGCTCCAAAGACGGCTAGTAATGCAATTTCTCTAAAGACGTAAGCATCAACCTCGTGTCGCGTAAATCCAAGTACTTTGAGGCTGGCAATCTCTCTAATACGTTCTTCAATATTGATATTAGTGAGGTTATACAAGACGATAAAAGCCAGCAGAGCTGCGGCCACAATAAGAATGGCTACCACGCGATTAACTACAGCAAGTGATTCTTTGTAGGTATGAATAGCCTCATTGACGTCATCTACTGTTGCAACTCCTGCCTGGTTAATAAGCTTTTCTCCAAACGTATCTCTTGTTGTTTGCTCTTCAGGAAGCGTTGCATACCAGCCATCCGTGGCGTCGTCTTGAATGCCCAGGGAACGCCATGCAGAAGGTCCCACATACAGATACGACCCAACGTAATTCTCGGCAACTCCTGTAATAGTAAGCGTGCTTGGCTCACCTGAAGCGTTTCCAATTCTGTCCTGAGCATAGACCTGAATGGTATCTCCCACACCTACACCAAGTCGTTTTGCAAGCTTCTCTGTAATTACTACCGAGTCTTCTCCAAGCTCTATTGCCTGACCAGAAAGACGGTTACGGAGAGTGGCTAAACCAGCCATGTCTTGAAGAGAATTGCTGGTCATAATAGTTGTTCTTGTAAGAGAACCTGCTTTTTGTGTAGGTGACTCAAGAAGAACATTTTCTCTTGTTATGCGATGAATATTTGTGGCGCCCACTTGATTGAGCTCTGCATTAATCTGATCTGCTTCTTCCTTAGAAACATCGGAGGTCATTCCCACTATGTAGTCATAATGCGAGATAGCTGGCCATTGGTTATCAATGATGTCGCTAATGGAATCCCTAAGGCCAAAAGCCACTAATAAAAGCGCAGTACATCCAGCAATTCCTACGAGCGTCATAATCAAACGCCGCTTATAACGGGCAAGGTTTCTGATGGTAACTTTCCACGAGAAAGACAATCTTGACCATAGAGGCTCAACGCGCTCAAGCAAAATCTTTGAGCCCGCTTTTGGAGCTTTTGGAAGCATGAGGCTAGAAGGTTCTTCTTTCAGTGAGGATAAAACGGCAGCTGTGGTTGAAAGAAGCGTGATGCCTATACCAGAAAGTCCCGAAAGCAGCGCGCTATCTAGCTGAATAGGATAAGGAGCTCCCCCATTTGGAATGGTGTAAATAGATCCGTAAGCAGAGACAATAACGCCTGGCAGAACCTGACTTAAACATGCTATGCCAATAACAGCACCCAAAAGTGAGGCGAGCAAGGCATATAACAGGTACTTTGCCGCAATCTGAGCGGTTGAATAACCAAGCGCCTTATGAACACCAATAAGTGTACGCTCTTCAGAAACCATACGCGTCATACTGGTAAGTGAAACCAGAGCTGCAACCAAGAAGAACATCAGCGGGAATACATTAGCAATATCATTGATACGCTCAGAGTCTGCTTGATAAGCTGCAACACCAATCTCTTTTGTGCGATCAAGTACATACACATCAGGTTCTTTAAGCTCGTCAATCTTCTTCTGAGCTTCATCAAGCTCTTTCTGACCGTCAGCAAGTTGTTTCTCGACCTCAGCGCGTTGCTCCTCAAGACTCTGTCTTCCCTCGTTAGTCTGAGCTTCTGCACTTTGGAGGGCTGTTTGTCCTGCGCTCAGGCGGCTAAGCGACGCAGCAAGTTTTTCTTGAGCCGCAGACAGCTGATCTGCAGTAGCACTTCTCGCCTCACTCAAATCCTGACGCGCCTGAGCTACTTGAGACTCTGCCTCATGTAGTTGAGCTGTACGCTGATCAAGCTCTCCCCTCGCAGCCGCAAGAGTCTGCTGCTGGGTAGCCAATTCTGTCTCTGCAGCCGTAATCTGCGCTTGTGTGGCGAGAAGGGCGTCTACTTGCGTAGTTGCCAGACCTAAAGCGCTGAGCCGTTGCTGCGCTTCTTCAAGACTTGAAGCGGTGATGCCTTGCGCAGCAAGCCCCGCAAGATACGCATCTCTACCCGCTTCAAACGCACTCTTTTGCTGTGTAAACGTTGCTTGTCCTGCATTATAGGCAGCAAGACCAGCCTGATACTGGGCCTCTCCTGCACTGAGCTCAGCTGTACCCTGAGCTATCTGAGCCTCTGAGGCAGTAATCTGAGCTTCCGCTTGGGCAAATTGCTGCTCAGCACTGTAGCGCGAAGCTGTAAGCTGCTGACGTCCCGCATTATATTGACGCTGACCATCAGCCAGTTTTTGCTGTTGAGCGGAAATCTGCGCTTCCGCGTCATCAAGCTTCTTTTGAGCATCCCCTAGTTTATCTGCGGCTTCCTGCCTTGATTGCTCCAGCTTTTGACGAGCCTCATCAACTTGAGTCTGAGCGTCATCTTTGAGCTCTTGCAAACGAAGCGAAGCAAGTGACGGATTCATCTGCGAAATGCGTTCTGCAACGCTATCAACGGCACTCTGATAGTCCGATGAGCCGCTTTTATAGCTGGTAGCACCCTGAACCGTTAGATACGCTTCGGTATAGGGGTCATCATTTGCAAAAGCATCTTCCGTGACATACACAAATTGCTGAACAATGCCATTGCCTAACGATGTAGTACCAAAATTGCTTACATACGGATATGTTGGTGCATTTACAAAGCCAACAACCGTGTACGAACCACCCTTTAAATGAACGCCGTTTGAAGTATCTGGCAGCTCAATCTGTTGACCAAGGCTGATATCAGCACGTTTCTTGGGATCTGCGCTCATCACGCACTCGTAAGGCCCTTGAGGAAGTCTTCCTTCAACCACTATTGGCTGATTCAGCCCACCAGGTCTAAAAGAACTCACACGAGCAGTAGATTGCGACGACGTCAGTGTAGCCATAATGTCTACCGTACGAGAAGGCATAACCGCTTCAACACCCTCAACTGACGCCAGGGCGGAAACGTCCTTCTCGCTTAATCCAAGCGTTGAGATGACGCGAAGGTCATAGAGGTGCTGGTTTTCGTAAAACGTATGAGCCGCTTCTTGCATGTCAGGGCTTGCCATTTTGAGTCCCGCAAAGAAGCCGCAGCCCAACGCAACAATTCCTGCAATTGCAAGAAATCTGGCGAGAGACCCTTTGATGGTCCGAGTAATCTCGGTAAAAAGAGCGCGGGGCATAACTACCACTCGACAGTAAGCGCGTCAGCTGGGTGTTGATTAATTTCTACCGATTGAGCTTGACCCTCTTTAACGTGGATTACCCTATCGGCAATTTGAGTGAACGCAAAGTTGTGCGTGACAATAGCCACGGTCTTATGCTGCTCTTTGCACATATCCTGCAAGAGCTTAAGAATTTGCTTTCCTGTTTTATAATCCAGCGCACCTGTTGGCTCATCGCAGAGCAGAAGACGCGGATTCTTTGCCAAAGCGCGTGCAATAGAAACGCGTTGCTGCTCTCCACCGGAGAGCTGAGCTGGGAAGTTATCCATACGATGCTCAAGACCAACAGCTCGAAGTGCATCTTCTGGCTGCATAGGGTCAAGACAAATCTGAGAAGCAAGCTCAACGTTTTCTTTTGCAGTGAGATTAGGAACAAGATTGTAAAACTGGAAAACAAAGCCAATGTCATGACGGCGATAGAGCGTTCTTTCTTTTTCCGAAAGCCCGCCAATTTCTTTTCCGTCTAAATAAATAGACCCGGAGGTACAGGTATCCATACCTCCGAGCATATTTAAGACAGTTGTT
>CAUUGK010000050.1:0-6961 GCA_963544765.1 uncultured Atopobiaceae bacterium | reverse complement strand
TTCTTGATGGAGCTAGCCGTGTCCCAGACATGGTTAGTAAAGCTGTAGAGTTTGGCATGCCAGCGCTTGCTTTAACTGATCATGGTTATCTCTTTGGTATTCCAGATTTTGACCTTGCGTGCCGTAAGTACAATGAGGCACTTAAAGATTTTGGACAGTGGTGCCACGATGTGGAATGTTTTGAAAAGGGTTGGGATCTAGAAGAGCCTCCCGCAGATGATCCAAATGCTGGTGAGCATGATAAGGTTCATGCTCAATGGGCTTCTGACGTTCAAATTTGGAATCAAACGCATGACATTGAGGCGGTAAAAGCCAACAAACCTTCTCCACTTATCAAGCCAATTTTTGGCTGTGAAGCTTATTTCATTCTTGATGATTGTATTGAGAAGGGCACTAAGCAGGTGCGATATCACCTTATCCTGCTTGCTAAAAATGAGACCGGCTATGTCAATCTGATGAAGATGATGTCAGAGGCGGGTTCAAAAGATATGTTCTATTACAAACCACGTACTACGCTTGAGATGCTCAAGCGTTACCACGAGGGCATTATCTGCACTTCAGCTTGTGTTTCTGGCATCATTCCTCGCATGTTGTTTGAAGGCCGTCCAGAAGAAGCGGAGCGTTGGGCAAAAATCTATCAAGATATCTTTGGAGATGATTTCTACCTAGAGATTCAAGATCACGGTTTATCTGATCCAAGCTGGGGTGGATATACCGATAGAACTCTTGCAGAACGCATTGTAAAGATGGGTCATGACCTTGGTATTAAGGTAGTTGCTACCAACGATAACCACTATCTCACTAAAGAGGATGCAAGCGTTCAAGATATTGCTTCCTGCATTGGTTCAGGCGCTCGTGTTGATGATGAGAACCGCAAGCGCATGACAGGCAGCGAGTTCTATCTTAAGAGTGAGCAAGAAATGCGCCAGATTTTCTCGTGGTGTCCAGAGGCTATCGAGAACACCATTGAGGTTGCAAATAAGTGCAATTATGAGCTGGATTGGACCCATATGTACCTGCCAAAGTTCCCAGACTTGGCAGAGGGGGAGACCTCAGAGGAGCGCTTTAGAAAAGAGTGTGAGCTTGGTCTTGCAAGACGTTATGGAGATGATTGGCAAAACGTTGTCATCAACGAGATTAACGTTAAAGACCGTTTTGAGTATGAATATGACATCATCTGCAAAAAGGGCTTTGCAGATTACTTCTTAATTGTTCAGGAGTATGTTCGCTGGGCAAAAGAGAATGGCATTGGTGTAGGTCCTGGTCGTGGTTCTGCAGCAGGCGCTATTGTTGCATACGCTATGGACATTACCTCGTTTGACCCTCTTGAGAATGGCCTCATGTTTGAGAGGTTCTTGTCTCCACAGCGTTCAGAGATGCCAGATATTGATATGGACTTCGACGATGAGCGTCGTCTTGAGGTTGTTGAGCATGTTCGTCAGATTTATGGATCTGAGCGTGTTTCTCACGTTATTACGTATTCAACCATCAAGGCTAAACAGGCAATAAATGACGCGTGTCGTGTTTTGGGTTATCCCGTTTATATGGGACAGCGTCTGTCTAAGATGATTCCAGGAGATCCTAACGCTCACCTAAAATTTGTTCTTCATAAAGCACAAGAAGGTCAAAAGGGTGCCGATCAGTATTCCGCTGATTTTGAAGATGCGTACGAGAATGACCCTGATGCGAGAAGAATTATTGATGCAGCTCTGTCTATTGAGGGCTTGCATCGTGGTGAGGGTGTGCATGCTTGTGCAGTTTTGATTGCTCCTACGCCTGTTAATGACCACGTTCCTACCAAGGTAGATACCAAGGGCGGCGTAGAGATTACGCAGTACGAGGGACACTCTGTCGCAGACATGGGTCTTCTCAAGATGGACTTCTTGGGGCTAAGAACTCTAACGGTTATTTCTCGTGCAATCAAAAATGTGAAGGATAACTACGGTATCGATATCGATGTAGATAACATTCCGTTTACAGACCCAGAGATTTATAGACTTCTGAGAGAAGGTCGAACTGCCGGTGTCTTCCAGGTTGAGTCTGCAGGTATGACTGCAACCATTAAGGGCATGAGGCCAACAGAGTATAAGCACATCGTCGCACTTATCGCCTTGTATCGTCCTGGTCCTCTTAACGCAGGCATGGTTACCAGTTATATCAACCGTATGAACGGTAGAGAAGAAGTCAAAGATTACGATCCACGTCTTCATGACATCTTGGAAGAGACCTACGGAACCATGGTCTATCAAGAGCAGGTTATGCAGATTTCTATGAAGATGTCTGGTTTTACCGCAGGCGAGTCTGACAAGGTAAGAAAAGCAGTAGCAAAAAAGAAGATCAAACTTATGCAGGAGGTTGTCCAGCACTGGGATGACGGTACTGATGAGACCATGGAGGCTCACTGGAAAAACGGCGCAGTTCGTAACGGATTTGATCGCTCGGTTGCAGAAAGCATTTGGGACGATGTTCTTGAGTTCGCATCGTATGCATTTAACAAATCTCACTCTGCTGGTTATGCAATTCTTGTTATGCAGACTGCGTGGATTAAGGCACATTATCCACATGAGTTTATGGCTGCAGTTCTTACCTCATACATGGGCAAGACGGATAAGATTGTCCATTATGTAAGTGCTTGTCGCCATGAGGGAATTAAGATTCTTCCGCCAGATATTAACGAGTCTGGTAAAGACTTTACTGCTACTAAAGAAGGTATTCGTTTTGGCTTTGCAGGAATTCGTGGCGTAGGCGCTGGTGTTGGTGAAGCAATTATGCTTGAGCGCCAAAAAGGCGGTCCTTTTGCCAACATTCACGATTTTGTTGATCGTGTTGATGCAAGCCAGGCAAAGCGCAATGTTGTTGAAGCTCTTATCAAGGCAGGAGCCTTTGACTCAACAGGTTATACCCGTATGCAGATGATGAGTTTTGTGGATAAGAACAATCCACAAAACATTATCGATGCCGCTACTAAGCGCCAAAAAGATAAGGCCGTTGGTCAGTTCTCAATGTTTGATATGTTTGCAGAGGTGGAGGGCTCTGGTTTTAGCGATATTGTTCCAGAGCCAGATGGCGTTGAGTGGGATAGGCGATTCAAACTTACCAAAGAGTACGAAGTCTTAGGTATTTATGTCTCTGATCATCCACTTCGTCCGTATGAGTACGCCCTTGCTAAAAGTAGAGATTATGCTCTTGCAGAGATTGAAGAGAATGTAGAGGTTCAGCTTCCTAATGGCGCTATGTCTCAGCAGTTCAAGGTGCCAGAAGGTAAACCTATCCGCTTTGCGGGCATGGTTACCAACGTTATGAAGCGCACCACTAAAAACGGCGATCCAATGGCAATTGTTACGCTTGAAGACATGGAGGGCAGCGTCACCATTGTCATGTTCCCTAAGCTCTACAAGAAGGCTGCAAGACTTCTTGCTGGAGATGTTGACCCAGAGACTGGCGAGAGCCAGAGCGACATCTTCATTTCTGTTCTTGGAAAGCTTGAGCGCTCTGATAGAGGAGACCAGGTTATTGCTCAAGAAGTTAATCTTATTGAGCTTAACAGTGCTAACAACACACCAAAGACACTCGTTATTCATATGCCTGCTTCTCAGCTTCAAAGACAGGCTATCGAGACACTTGGACAGATCTTCTCGCGCTATCCCGGCATGGACTGTATTGAAATTAGGGTAGAAACAGACATGGGAGATGTCATGCGCATGGAAATTCCTACCAGAATTGATGGACGCAGCATGGTTCTTTTGACCGAGCTCAAAGATTTTATCGGTCAGAGCGGATACGCACAGATTGTTTAGATTTTGTCGATTCTAAATTTGCAGGTTACTCTTAAGTAATAACTGTTACTATTTAAGTAGCACTTACTAAGAAATTCTGACATCTTTGGATGTCGTGAGAGGAGAAAAAATGATCGACGCAAAGTTTTATCGTAACAAGGAGACAGGCGCTGTTGTTTACGGCGTCGCAGGCAACGTAGAGGCAGCAGACCTTGAGCTTCTCCAGGCTGGCGTTACTGACGGTGCAGCTGAGAAGCACGTTCCATTTGTTACTCGTGAGGGCAACACCGTTACCGTCCGTGTTGGCGAGGTTGCTCATCCAATGCTCGAAGAGCACTACATTGAGTTCATCGCTCTTGTTTCTGAGAACGGCGCTCAGTTTGCACAGCTTAAGCCTGGCCAGGAGCCAGTTGCTACCTTCACTCTTGAGGAGGGTGTTGAGGCAGAGGCTTATGAGTACTGCAACCTTCACGGTCTTTGGAAGGTTTCCCTCTAAGACTGGTTGCTTATTCAACAAGCAAGACTAATCTGTGAATCTGAACGGAGCTGCTACCTGCGGCTCCGTTTATTCTTACTACACCTGTTTGTTTTTGGGTAAAAACAAATTAAGCACTTTATGATAGGAATGGTATGCGCATAGCAGTTGCACAAATGAATACTCAGGCCGGAGACTTCGAGTTTACCGCTCAGACCATGCTGGAATATGCTCAGAGAGCTCAACAGCAAGGTGCTGAACTAGTCATTTATCCTGCGCCAACTCTTACAGGGCTGCTAAGCGTGCCAGAGGCTGACATAGAAGGGCTTTTTGCAGACCTCTCGGAGATTATCAATTCGCTTTCAGAAAAGCTTCCTATTGCGGCTCTCATTCCTGTTGTAACAGAGTTTGATGGAAGCGCAGCTAGCGAGGCTCTTCTCGTCAGAAACGGTGCTGTAACTCCACTTAAACTGACTGCTCAGATTGCTCACATGAGCGCTCTTGCTCGCTCTGCCAGCTCCGCACAAGCATCTGGCGAGAATACCGTTGAGCTTGCAAAGTTTGAAGCAGGTGGCCTTACGTTTGGCGTTGCTTTTACCTACGACGATCTTGACGCATGGCAAGATGTCGACGACTCGTTAGATGCTGTCATTTATCTGCCCTATTTTGGCTTTGCTGTTGACGATTCTTCATCTGCTATGGGTATGGCGGTGGCAGAAAGCCGCTATCTGGGAGATGTTGAAGAATTTGATAGCTGGCTTATTGCGGCAAATGCTGTTGGCGCCTACGGCAATCAGGTGTTTTGTGGTTCAAGCTTCTTCTTGTCTCCTTCAGGTGATTTGGTCAAACAAGCAGCATCATTCTCAGAAGATATGGTTGTCTGCGATGTTGACCAAGACACCATCGAAAACTTTGATAGAGAAGACACGGCGGGCGTCTACAATAGCGCGCTTACTACCTGGGGCGTATTGGCTACAGGCGTTCGTGATTACACAGTAAAATCTGGCTTTGACGGCGTGTTTATTGCAGTTGATGGCTCGCTCAATTCTCTTGTTACTATGGCACTTGCTTCAGACGCCTTAGGTCCTATGCGCGTGCACGTGCTGCTGCTTCCAAACAAAGATTCTCGAGCAACAAGTGCCGCAGAGCTTCTTACCGCAAGACTTCGTGTTAATAAGGTTGCTGTGGATAGCACGGTTTTCTCGACATTGACCGATGCAAAGTTGGTGAGTGCATACGGCTACGCATACGCTGACCAGCACAATTATTTAACGCTTGAGACTGCCGATAAGACCATCCTTGCGCTCAAAGGAACAGAGATTTCTAGTGCGCATTCTCTGTGGCCTCTGGGAGATATGTATCATGCAGATATTGTTGACCTTGCAAGGGTAAGAAATACCTTCTCGCCAGCTATTGACCATGCAGTTCTCGAGAATATCTCTGAGGTTATAACTGATGGGCTAGAAAACGTTGCGCCAACTCCTCAAGAACGCATCGAGTTTGTTGATTACGTGCTTACCAGCTATCTTGAGTGGAATAAAAGCATTTCTGCCATTGTGGAAGAAATGGGAAAAGTTGACGAGGTCAAAGCAATCATTTCGATGCTCCACGCTCGCCAAAAAGATCGTAGAAATACCACTGAGGTTCTGGAAATGTCTTCAAAGAGCCTCACAAACGCTCAAATTCCACACGCATCAGTCTGGCAAGACAAAATTAGAGATACAAAGGCTTCCGAATCTGACCTGGTAGAGTCCTTGCGAAATTCTTTGCGAGAAATTCAAGGAGCTTCTATGCATCTGCCTGAGTTGTCAGTTGATCCAGCGGAGGCTCAGGAGGGCTTTAAGGATATGCTGGAGCTTTTAAAAGAGCTGGCACAAGAATCTGATGCGCAAATTGGCATGGTTGACCCCAAAATGTGGAGAGGCCCTTTCTCAGAAAATTAGTTGCATCGTTTGCGCATACTCTGTGATAATATAGAACGAACGTTCTATATTAGGAGGTGCAATGGTAATTCTTGGAATAGACCCTGGTCTTGCTCACACTGGATGGGGAATTGTAGAGACAAGGGGTTCTGAATGCCGTGCACGCGCCTATGGATGCATAACTACAACCGCAGATGAACCAATAGATATGCGCTTGGGAAGAATCTATAACCAGATTGTTGAGGTTATAGATAAGTTCTCACCAGAAGCTCTTTCTATCGAGAGTATTTACTTTGGACAAAACGTTAAATCTGCTATTCCTACTGCACATGCTCGCGGAGCTGCTATTGTCGCTTGTTCTAAAGCAGGTCTCACGGTTGGAGAATACACTCCAATGCAGATAAAGCAGGCTGTTGTTGGTACAGGAGCTGCAGATAAACAGCAGGTTATGTATATGGTTCAAAATATTTTATGCTTGGATCATCAACCTCACCCAGACCACGCCGCTGATGCTTTAGCTGCTGCGGTTTGCCACGCTAATCTTGTAAGAACTACCTCGCTTGGAAAGGGAAGAATACAACTATGATTGTCCAGCTTACGGGCACACTTGTATCCGTTACACCTTCAGTAGCTGTTCTCGACGTCAATGGCGTTGGGTATGAGCTGGGTATCTCAGCTTCAACAGCTGCTGCGCTTCCACAAGCGGGTGAGGCGGGCGTTACCGTTTTAACTCGTATGGTAGTCAGAGAAGATTCAATGGAACTCTTTGGATTTGCTTCGCGAGAAGA
>CAUUGK010000049.1:0-7066 GCA_963544765.1 uncultured Atopobiaceae bacterium | reverse complement strand
CAGCCTCTATGGCTCGCATGAGTGTTGTTCAGCCAAAGCTCAAAGAAATCCAGGAACGCTATGCTGATGATCCAGTAAGACAGAACGAAGAAATGCGCAAGCTTTACGCAGAGATTAACTTCAACCCACTTGGTGGTTGTCTTCCTCTGCTTCTGCAGTCCCCTATCTTTATTGCACTCTTTACCGTCGCAAAGATGGTTCCAACTGACTCTCGCTTCTACAACATTCTTCCTTCTATTGCACGAGCAACATCCGATATTTTTGCTGTTGATGGTCTTGTAGCTGCAATTCCTTACATTATCTTTGTTATTTTGTTTGGTCTGACCACCTTCCTTTCCATGGCAGTAAATGCTCGTACAAGCTCTGGCGAGCAGCGCACTCAGCAATACATGATGGGTGGCATGATGACCCTCATGATGCTCTGGTTTGGTTGGACTGTACCAGCAGCTGTTCTTCTCTACTACGTTACTTCTGGTATTTGGCAGCTTGCTCAGCAGCAGCTTATTACCAAGCGCATTATGGAAAAAGAGAAGCTCAAGGCACAGGCTCAAATGGCTAATAAGCCAATCGAGGTAGACGTGGTTAGAAAAGAAAAGAAGCCACGCCCTCACAAAAAGGCCTAAGAGCTGGTGTTAAGCAAAACAACTTTTGTTTACAGAATTTGTTACAGTAGATTACTAGTTAAACTTTTTATATTGACTGGAGGACGACATGGAGGATGAGACTTTCGTTTCTGAGCCAAACGCTCTTAATGAGTCTCCTGTCGTTGATTCACAAGACGAGTTTGCTTCAATTCGAGAGCACTTTGAAGCTGGAATTCAGCTTACTGATGCTGAGATGAATAAGATTGCTGATACTGCTGTCTTCTATCTAAGAGAGCTTCTCTCGTTCTTTGGCGAGAATAGCTGTGCAATTGATGAGTACGACGGTGAAGATGGTGAACTCATTCTTGATGTAACCGGTGGTGATCTTGCAATTCTTATTGGTCGTCACGGCAATACACTTGAAGCTCTTCAGATGGTTCTCTCTTCTCTTATGAGCGCTAAGCTTCACTTCCACTATCCAGTATCTGTTGATGTTGAAAGCTATAAGAGCCGTCGCCGTAATAAGCTTCAGGAGATGGCACTCTCTGCTGCTGCTCGTGCTAAGAAGACCGGTAAGGTTTCTCTTGCTCCAATGAGTGGCTATGAGCGCCGCATTATTCACATCGCACTGAGAGACAACCTTGAAGTTACTACGCACTCTGAGGGCGATGATCCATATCGTCGTGTTGTGGTAACTGCTATCAATAGCTAAGAACTTCTAACAAGCTTTAGTAATTTGATGAGGAAGGTTTACGCCTTCCTCTTTTTTTGTGACAATTCTTCTTGTTACAAGAAGTTTTGTCACAGGAGAAGCAATGTCTGAATCAGAGAAGTCCTTATACAATTTAAAAGAGAATGTACTGAAGGAACTTCTCCTTAACTATGGAATTAATTCAACAGAGCACCTAAGAAGACAGCTTCTGAAACATATTGAACTACTAATTGAGATAAATAAGAATCTGAACCTTACAAGAATTACTTCGGTTGATGACGCGCTAGTGCTCCATATTCTTGATTCTTTGTTACCACTCAAAGTGTGTAACGAGTTTTTATCTGGTACTCACAACTATATTGATATTGGTACCGGTGGCGGCTTTCCTGGACTGCCTCTTGCAATCATGAGTGACAATAAAACACTATTGGTTGACTCTATTGGAAAAAAGATCAATGCGGTTCAGTCAATGATTGATGAGATTGGTCTAAATGAGAGAGTTAGGGCTGAGAAGCTTCGTGCAGAAGAAATTCCAAATGCTTATAAACAGAAGTTTGATTTTGTAACATTTAGAGCTGTTGCGAAGGCAAATATTCTTTTGGAGTACGCAGAGCCTTTCTTAGCCCCACAGGGCACTCTTATAGTAATGAAGGCCAATGTTGATGAGATAGAGCTGCAGGACGCCTCTCAGGCAGCCAAAATTTTTGGGTATGAAAATGTTTCACGTGAAACATTTGACTTACCAAACAATCTTGGCCATCGAGAAATTCTTTTATACAAAAAAGTTGCAAAGAGCAAAGTCAAATTACCAAGAAAAACTGGAATGGCTAAATCAAATCCGTTTGTTGCAAGAAGAGGGTAATTGTGGAATGTTTCACGTGAAACATTCTGTATTATTAAATAAACTTGGTCAAACGGAGGATAAATGAGCTACAAAGACCTTTCGAGGGGATTTCAGGATAGAGATCCTAAAGTTCTGGCTGTAATTAATCAAAAAGGCGGAGTTGGAAAATCAACTACCGTAATTAATCTCGCTGCTGCATTAGGTGAAACAAAGAAAAAAGTTCTCATTATCGATTTTGATCCACAAGGAAATGCGACAAGTGGTTTTGGAATTGATAAAGAGGAACTTGAAGCTGATATTTATGACGTAATTCTCAATGAAACACCAATTGAAGAGGTATTGCAGCAAACAGTTCAGAAATACGTGACTATTGCACCAGCAACCATTCAACTTGCCGGTGCTGAAATTGAACTTGTCTCCGTTGAATCAAGAGAAAACATTTTAAAGCAGGCAATTGACCAGGTTAAAGAGTATTTTGACTATATTTTGATTGATTGCCCACCATCATTAGGACTTCTAACAATTAACGCCTTAGTTGCCGCAAATAGCATACTTATCCCAATTCAGTGCGAGTATTATGCACTAGAAGGCGTTACCAAGATTGTTGAATCAATGAAGATGGTGCAAAAACAGCTTAATCCAGATCTTGAAATCTTTGGCGTAGTAATGACCATGTTCGATAGCAGAACTTCCCTATCTAAGCAGGTAGTTAACGAAGTATCTAACTACTTTGGTAACAAGGTATTCAAGACACTTATTCCAAGAAACGTCAAAATTGCCGAGGCACCAAGTCATGGTTTACCAGTAACCATGTATGCACGAATAAGTATGGGCGCACTTGCATATAACAAACTTGCAAAGGAAGTGAATCGTCGTGGTTAAAAAATCAGGACTTGGTAAAGGCCTTAATTCGCTCTTTAGCGAGGTAGATGCAGAGGTTGGTAATAAAAAAGAAACTACCACGCTGCCTTTGAAGAAGATTAAGCCAAATAAAGACCAGCCTCGCAAGCGTTTTGACGAAGCTGAGCTCACTGAACTCAGTGATTCTATTAAGCAAAACGGTATTCTTCAGCCACTTCTTGTTCGCGAGAAGGGCGACCACTACGAAATTGTTGCTGGTGAGAGACGTTTCCAGGCTGCAAAGCTTGCACAATTAGAGGAAGTTCCTGTCGTAATTAAGGCAATTTCCGATGAGGAAGTATTTAAATTAGCTCTGATTGAGAATCTACAAAGATCTGACTTAAGCCCAATCGAAGAAGCTCAAGGTTATAAGCAGCTAATCAAACAAGAGAACTTAACCCAAGACGACTTAGCCAAGGTTTTGTCAAAGTCTAGGTCAGCAATTACAAATACCCTTCGTCTTCTGGACCTTCCAACAGAAGTTCAAACTTTGATGGCGGAGGGACGCATTAGTGCTGGACATGCTCGTGCAATTCTTTCTGTAAGCGGAAAAGAAGGAAGAATTAAGCTTGCCCAGAAAGTAGTTGAAGAGAACTTGTCGGTTCGTCAGACAGAAAATCTTGCTCCACTATTTTCTGTCACAAATGTTGAGAAACCAAAAAGGCAGCCAACTCCACAGGCATATAAGCGTGCAGCAAGGCAGCTAAGAATTGCTTTGGATACTCCAGTAAAAGTACGAAATATCCGCGGCAAGAATAAGATTGAAATCGAATTCAATGATGAGGAAGAACTTGCTGCTCTAGTGGAAAAACTCTCAAACGTTAAAGAAGCATAATGAAGATAAAGTTTGCGATTATATCCAGTGTCTCATTACTAGGAATAGCTTTTCTCGCTAAACATACTCTGTTGACTAAAGAAGCACAGAAAAGTTTTCTTCATGCAATGAGAAGGTCAAGAAGAGCACTCGATGCAATTCTTGATGACTATTCAGGTAGCGGTAATAGGAAAAGCGCGAAAAACATTCTTTCTCACCAAGCTAGGGTGGAAAGAGAATGGTTAAACGCAATCAAATAGAACATATGTTCTGTATATGAACTAAAAGGAAAGGGGTCCCTGAGGGCCCCTTCTTTGCTTTAAAAGCATGATAAGTTTTATGTAGGAACTATCTATATGAGCGCTGTCTATATAAGCGCTTTAGCGTGCGTTTCTTTTCTGGAAAAGTTGGCCGCAAGCTGCATCGATATCAGATCCACGAGAAAGACGAATAGTTGCTTCAACACCAACAGAGTTAAGGCTGTTTACAAACTCCTGAGCGCGAGCAGGGGAAGTTGGATGGAATTTTGAGCCCTCAATCTCGTTAAGCTGGATGATGTTGACATGACAGAGTGTTCCTCGACAGAAGTCCCTGAGGGCACCAAGCTCATTGTCGGAATCGTTAACACCCTTAATCAGCGCATATTCGTACGTTGGACGTCGACCGGTCTTATCGACATACTCTCCCATGATGTCGTACAGGTGGATGAGCGAGTACTTACGTACTCCCGGCATGAGAGAATCGCGTGTCTTTTGAACTGCGGAGTGAAGCGAAACGGCAAGCGTAAATTGCTCTGGTTCAGAAGCAAAACGCTTAATCATTGGAATAACACCGCAGGTAGACACCGTAATATGGCGAGCACCAATACCAGCTCCATCGGGGGAGTTAAGGCGTCTCATGGCTGCAAGAGTGGCGTCGTAGTTCATGAAAGGCTCACCCTGGCCCATAAGAACAACACTGGTAACGCGCGCGTCAAAGTCGTCACGGACGTGCATAACCTGCTCGTAGATTTCGCTTGCAGAAAGGGAACGAGTGAGGCCAGCAGCGCCCGTTGCGCAGAAAGCGCAGCCCATGGCGCAGCCCGCCTGCGTGGAAGCGCAGACCGAAAGCTTGTTGCCATTTGGCATGCCAACGCACTCGACAGAAGTGCCATCAGGGTATCGAAGCAGGTATTTGCGGCTTCCGTCTTCGGAAACCTGACGAACAATCTGCTCAGCGCCAGCAAGAGTTACCTGCTTAGACAGTTCTTCTCGCAGTGTTTTTGGAAGATTGCTCATCTGATCAAAAGAGGTGGCACCTTTAGACCAGATCCACTCTTCGATCTGCTTTGCGCGGAATTTTGGCTGGCCAAGTGAGGTAACCAGCTCAAGAATTTGCTCTGATGAAAGGCTTCTGAGGTCAGATTTTACGGCAGCTTTCTGTGGACGAGAATCGAGCGCGGAGGTGTTTGTGCCGTCAACCGTGGTGTTTGTGCCGTCAAGAGTATTATTTGATTGCATTTTTGTCCTTCTCCAACTCTTCTAAGCTATCTGCGGTATCTTAGAAGAAATACGTTTACTAGAGTTTACCCTATGGGAGACTTATCTGAAGGAGCGGAAATGACACGTGAAGAGCTCAAAAAGCTTCATGTAGCAGTTGTTTCAGGTGGCTGGTCAGACGAGCATGAGATTGCAATGGAGTCTGGCAAGCAGTGTGCAGCAGCACTCAAAGAAGCTGGCTTTACCAGTGTTGACCTGCTTGATGTTGCAGAAAAAGACTTTGTAGTTACCCTTGCTCAGGGCGGTTATGATGTCGTGTACGTTGCTATGCACGGTCGTTTTGGTGAGGACGGCTGCATCCAGGGTCTTCTCGAGATTCTGCACATTCCTTACACGTTTTCTGGCGTCCTTGCGTCTGCTATGGGAACTGAAAAAGAGCTGTCGAAGCTCATGTATAGGCAGGCAGGCGTTCCAACTCCTAAGGGAATTGACGTTGCTGCAGGTACCGTCTTCACAGATGAACAGGTAGACAAGCTTATTGAGGACCTCGGACTCCCTCTGTTTGTAAAGCCTTCTGGTAACGGCTCCAGCTACGGCGTTACGCGCGTTACTTCGCGAGAAGAACTTCCCGCTGCACTTGAACTTGCAGGTGAGCAGGGCGAGCGCATCCTCATCGAGGAGAGCATTGAGGGAACGGAGATTACCGTTCCTGTTATTGGCAACGAGGACCCAACAGCTCTGCCGATTGTTGAGATTGTTACGGGCGATGAGTTCTACAGCATTAAGACAAAATATGAGCCAGCATCCCTGCACCATGTGATTCCAGCTCGTCTTGAGCCTGCAGTGTATGCACGTGCTCAGGAGCTAGCCATCAAGGCTCACAATGCACTTGGTTGCCGCGGCGTTTCTCGTAGTGACTTTATTGTTACGAAGGACGGCGTCCCAGTGGTACTGGAGACAAATACCATTCCTGGTATGACGGCCCGTTCTTTGCTGCCTGATTCTGCACGTACCGGCGGCATTGATTTCCCTGAGCTCTGCACTCGCTTTATTGAG
Organism: uncultured Atopobiaceae bacterium; assembly: GCA_963544765.1. Taxonomy (GTDB): domain Bacteria; phylum Actinomycetota; class Coriobacteriia; order Coriobacteriales; family Atopobiaceae; genus Lancefieldella. Next base: position 678 of record CAUUGK010000049.1, on the reverse strand, counting down.
TTTGCACTTGAGGATCGCCAGTAGATTTGTAGGTTATGACCAGCACTGAAAGCGCTACACAAAAACTAGAAGAACTCATTCTTCCAGGTACCCCCTCTGCGGTTCGCAAGAAGTATTTAGAACTTGCAGAGAGGGCGGAGCATGAGTCGTTTGATGTCTTAGAGGACGACATTGTTGTTTTGGATACCGAGACAACAGGTCTGTCCTTTAAGAAATGCTCTCTTATTGAGATTTCTGCTGCTAAATTGAGTGGCAGAGAGATCGTGGAGCGCTTTCAGACTTTTGTTGATCCAGGGTGTCCAATTCCAGAAGAGATTACGTCCCTAACTTCAATCACCGATGAAGACGTTAAGGGCGCGCCAAGCGCAAAGGAAGCAGTTGCTGCTCTTGCAGAATTTGTCGGTGGTCTTCCGGTTTTGGCACACAACGCCACCTTTGACCGTACGTTTATTGAACGGGTGCCCGGCGGAACTTCAGTTTCTGATACCTGGATTGATACACTGTCGCTCTCACGCATAGCGCTACCTCGACTTTCATCACACAAACTTTCCAGCATGGCAGAAGCGTTTGGTACCATGAAGGTTACTCATCGCGCAAGTGACGACGTAGATGCTCTTTGCGGGATGTGGCGCATCTTGCTTTTGGGACTTATGAATCTGCCCCGCGGTCTTCTCGCCA